>DASZWW010000476.1:0-2482 GCA_035546175.1 Polyangia bacterium | reverse complement strand
CGGCGCCCACGGCGTCGCCCGTCCCGAAGGCGGCCTGCTCGAGCGCGCCCGCGACCTCGGCGGGCGTCCCGCGCAGGAGCGCGAGCTCCGCCTCGGCGAGGGCGCGCGCCGGGCCGTCGGGGATCGAGGCGAGCGAGGGCGCGCCCGGCCCGCGCCCTCCGTCCAGGGTGCCCTGGCGGGCGAGCGTCCACTCGCCGTCGAGGGCGGCGTAGACCTCCCGCTCCTGCGGATCGGGGGCCAGGGCGCCCACGCGGCGCCACGCCTCGTGCGCCCCGTCGAGATCGCCCGCGGCCTCGCGCAGCCGCGCGCGCGCGCGCCAGGCCTCGGGTGCCTCGGGGGCGAGCGCGAGCGCGTCGTCGACGAGGCGCAGCGCCGTGTCGCCGTCTCCGAGGCGCTCCGCCACGCGCGCCGCCGACATCGTGAGCTCGAGCCGGCGCCCGGCGTCCTCCTCCGGGACGAGCGCCAGCTCGTCGAGGAAGAGCCCGCCGAGATCGCGCCAGTAGTCGTCCTCGAGCCAGGGGGGCGGCGCGACCTCCGGCACGGTGACGAGCGCGCGCAGCCCGGCCTGCCAGATCTCGGGCGACATCTCGGGCAGCGGCGGGAACAGCGCGGGGAGCGGCTCCTGCGGCGGCGCCTCGGCCGGCGCGGCGCGCGCCGCGTACGCGTCCGTGTCGCGGGCGCGCGCCGGGCTCGGCCGGAACACCTCGACCTCCTCGACCTCCGCCGTGACGTCGCGCGCGGACGTCGCCGTCGGCCCGTCCCACGCCAGCGACGGATCGTCGGGCGCGGGCACGACCGTCGCGTCCTCGAGCCCCGGCAGCACCGTCGTGTCCTCGGACGAGGCGGGGTCGTCGGGCGGCGCCCCCGGCGGGCGCGGCGGCGGCCAGCGGCCCTTGTAGGTCCGGGGATCGGCCATCAGCGCCTCGCCTCGCCCGGGCGCGCCGAGGCCTCGCCCTCGCGCTCCACCTCGCGGCGCAGCGTCGGGTAGACGTCGCCCAGGCCGAAGCGCAGCAGGTCCAGCGCCCGCTCGCTGCCGCGCACCTGGTCGAGCGGCGAGGGCGGCGCCGCGTCCTCGGGCGGCGGGGGGGCGCCGTCGCCGTCGAGCATGTGCGCGAGCCGGTTCGCCGTCTGGCGCACGGCGGTCTTCCACCGGGCCGGATCGGTGCGCGCCGCCGCGCGCGCCGACGCCGCGAGATCGCCGGCGAGCAGGAGCCCGAGGCGATCGGCCGTGCGCCGCACGGCGAGGCCCCAGCGCCCGGGCTCGATGCTCTCGAAGCCGAAGCGCGAGGCCTGAAGCACGAGTGCCTTGCGATCACGCCGGCTCATGACCTTGCCGACGATGCGCTCGGTGACCTCGTCGGGGCGCCCGAGCTCGGCGGGCGCCCGCGCGCCGGCGGTCACGGCGGCGCACGCGAAGAGCGGCCCGAGCGCCGCGGGCTCGACGCGATCGAGCACGGCGGCGCGCGCGCGCAGCATGCCGATGGCCCGCCCCACGAGGAAGCGCGTCGCGGCCTTCGGGTCGAGCGCCGCCGAGCCGAGCACGAGCGCCGCCTCGGGCTCCTCGATGATGAGCGCCGGATCGGCGTCCGGCACGGCGGGCGAGAGGTAGACGTGCAGGCCGCCCAGCCCGCAGGCCGCCGCCGTCGCGAACACCCACGCGAGGCGTGGCTCCTCGGCGGGGTCGACCCGCTTGGCCCGGCCGGGCGGCGTCTTGTGCTTCGCCGGGAAGAGCGCCGACGCCGATTCGGCGAGGTGGGGCCAGATCTCGGCCCGGAAGCCGAGCGCCCCCGGGTAGGCGAGCTCGGCCCAGAAGGCGCTGCCCGCCTCGCCCGAGCGGAGCGCGAACGGCTTCGGCTTGGACCCGCGCGCCCGCGTGGGGCCCGAGGCGTCCGCGTCCAGGTCCTCGCGCAGGAGCCCCTGCGCCTCGACGACGGCCGCGTGCGCCGCCGCGACGACCGGAGACGGCGCGCGGCGGGCCAGCTCGTCGAGGAAGTGCTCGAGCCGGGCCAGCCGCGCCTCGTCGAGCGGATCGCGGGCCAGCGCGGCGCGCTGCTCGGCGATCTCGCGCTCGATCGTCTGCACGGCGCCGCGGCCGTCGCTCTGGGCGTCGTGGAGGGCCACGAGCGCGCGCCCGCCCTCGCCCAGCGGATCGAGCTCGGCCGCCCGCCGGAAGGCGACGGCGGCCCCGGTGGCGTCGCGGCCCACGTCGCGCAGCAGCGCGCCGATGCGGAGCTGGAGGGCGGCGCGGTCGCGCGGGTCGGCCTGGCGGCCCTCCCAGTCGCGCAGCACCTCGACGGCGCTGCGCCACTCGCCGAGGCGCGTGTGCAGATCGACGAGGCGCTCGAGGGGCACGGGATCGCCGGGCCGCAGCGCCGCCGCGCGCCGCAGCGTCTCGACGGCCCGCGCGCGGTCGTTCGTCGACTCGTAGGCCGAGGCGAGCTCGAGCCGCGCGTCGGGCGCGCGGGGGTCGTCGGGCGCGGCG
>DASZWW010000475.1:0-2500 GCA_035546175.1 Polyangia bacterium | reverse complement strand
GTTGCCGGCGCCGCCGGCCGCGCCGCCGGCGGTGCCCGCCGCGTTGCCGGCCGCGCCCGTCGCGTTGCCGGCGGTGCCCGGGGTTCCGCTCGAGCCCGCGGTGCCCGTGTGGGCCGGCTGGCTGCTCGTGCAGGCGACGAGCGCGGTCGCGAGAGTAAACAGGGCGCACGTTGACTTCATGAAGCGCGGGGGGCTGAACCTCATCACCGCGAGTTTGCCCGCATCCCGGGGCCGGCAGGTGCGAAATCGTCAGCCCGGGTGCATCAATCCGCGGGCCTCAGGGACGCGCGGTCGGCGCCGCGTCCGCGGGAAGGATCAACTTCCTGATGAACGCCACTGGCAAACCGCCCTGCGAGACGAACGCGTCGTGGAAGGACCGCAGGTCGCGCCCGGTGCGCGAGAGGTACTCGTCGCGCAGCGCCTGGATCTGCAGCTTGCCCATGGTGTACGCGAGGTACATCGGATCGTAGGTGCCGCGCAGCGCCTCCTCGTTGCCGTTGGCTTGCTCCTGGAAGCCCTGCTCGACGAAGACGCGCGTCGCCTCGGCGACGGTCATGCCGCGCGTGTGCATCTTGATGGCGACGACGTAGCGGCAGTCGCGCAGGAGCGCCTCCTGCAGCTGGGCGAGGCGCAGCTTGGGGTCGCCGCCGCCGAAGCCCTCATCGATCATCATCTGCTCGGCGTAGTGCGCCCAGCCCTCGACGTTGGCCGTGGTGTACATGAGCTTGCGCACCTTGCTCTTGACGGCCGGCATGTAGAGGAACTGCAGGAAGTGGCCGGGGTAGGCCTCGTGCACGTCGATCATCGTCGTCGTGTAGCGGTTGAACATCCGCAGGTGCTCCTCGCGGTGCTCGGCCGTCCAGTCGGGCTCGACGGGCGTGACGTAGTAGTAGGCGTCGACGCCGGGGACCTCGAACGGTCCCGGCGTGTCCATCGAGGCGAACACGGCCGCGCGCGCGTAGGGCGGCGTCTCCTTGACGGTCGGGCGCTGCGCCGAGGGGAAGGTCACGAGCTTGCGCTCGGTCGCGTACTGGCGCGCGGCCTCGAGCCCGCGCGCCACCGACGGGATGAGGTCGTCGCCGGTCGGGTGCTCGCTCGTGAGGCCCTGCATGACCTCGGCGGGCTTCTTGCTGGGCGCGATCTTGGCCGCCGTGGCGATGAACGCGGCGCGGTCCTGCTCGAGGTGCGCCTCGCCCTTGGCGAGCAGCTCGGCCAGGGGCGTCTCCACCATCTCCTGCAGGCGCAGGAGCTCGCGGTACCTGTCCTTGCCGAGCGCGAACACGCCGTGCGAGCGCGGCGCGAGATCGCGCTCGAGCCACGACGCAAAGGCGCGCGTCGCCGCGAGCGCGGCGTCGTTGGCGGCGTCGAACTCCCCGAGGAGCGCGGCGTCGGTCGTCGCCGACCTCGCCCAGGTGCGCGTCGCGCTCTCGAAGAAGCCGACGGAGCCCTTCGCCATGCGCAGCGCGAGCTGCGTGTGCTCGGGCGCCGGGTTCTCGAGGTTGGCGCGCGCGGCGGCGTAGAGCGCCGGCACGAGCCGGAGGCGCGCGATGACCGAGCGCAGGCGCTGGGGGGCGGGCGCGAAGGCGCGCTTCATGAGGCCGTCGATGGCCTCGCCGGGCAGCCGCGCGTAGCCCATGGGGTTGCGGCGCCAGCTCTCCAGCGTCACGAGGTCGAACAGCTCGGCGCGCGCCTGCGACGCGAGGAAGGCGCGGTCGACGGCCTCGTCGGGCAGGAGGCGCGCCTCGGGCAGGGCCTCGAGGCGCGCCACGAAGGCGCGCACCTCGGCGACGCGCGCCTCGATGCGCGCGCGGGACAGATCCTCGAGCGCGTCGTCGTGCGCGTGCAGGCCGTCGGCCGTCGCGGTCGTCGGCGAGAAGGCGAGCATCGCCTCGAAGTAGTCGTCGACGAGCTTTCCGAAGTCCGACGCGGGCAGCGACGGCGGCAGGTGACGCGGCAGCTCGACGGCGGCCGTGGCGCTCGCGGGCGGAGCGCTCGGGCCCGCCGCCGTCACGGTCGGTCCGGGGGGCGAGGCCGCGGGCGGCGGCGGCGGGTGAGCGCAGGAGAGGATCACGGCCAGGGTGAGCACGAGCCAGCGAGGGGAGGGCACGCGGGCAGCATACTCCGACGCGCGGTTTTCGCGGCGGCCGCCGGTCCGTGCGAAACTGGCGGCTCTCGATGATGCGCGGGACGACACGCGGCACGGCCGGGGGCTTGGCGGTCATCGCGCTCCTCGCGCTCGGGACGTCGCTCCTCGTGCGCTGGAAGATGCGCGGCGAGGAGGGGCACCTGCGCGGCCTGCTCTCGGCGGAGATCGATCGCGGCTCGCTCGTGGGGCTCGGGCGGGCGCAGGCCATCGGCCGACGCGTCGTCCTCTCGGACCCCGACGACCGCGAGTCGGCGGCCCTGCTCGCCTTCGCGGGCGGCCTGCTCGCCACGGAGTTCGGCCAGGCGACGATCAACGAGGCGGAGTCGGCGGCGGCGCGCGCCGAGGCGCCGGGCG
>DASZWW010000474.1:0-3630 GCA_035546175.1 Polyangia bacterium | reverse complement strand
GAGGGCGCGTGGCGGTCGGCGGCCTTCCAGATGGTCACGAAGGACGTCGAGCTCGCGCGGCAGGTCGGCGCGCGGCTGGCCGCCGAGCGCGTGCGCTGCGTGCGCGTCGTGCTCGCCGACGCGGGCGCGGCCGGCCCCGACGAGGACCCGCCGGTCGTCCTCCTCGACCTGCGCGCGCAGGCGGCCACGCTCGCCGATCTGCGCAACGTGCGGCGCCTGCGCCCGCGGGCGCTCGTCCTCGCGCTGCCGCCGCCCGAGCTCGGGCCGGCGCCGCTCTACGCCGCGGGCGCGACCGCCGTCGTCGGGCCGGACGCGGAGCTCGTGTCGGCCTGCGCGGCGAGCCTCTACGCGGCCCTGCGCGACACGTCGGCCGAGGCCGCCATCGAGCGCGGCATCTCGGAGGGCTTCGGCAAGGTCCGCGGCCTCCTCACCGAGCTGCGCGCCGGCGGCGTCCGCTCGACGACGCTCTCGCTCAACCTCATGGCGGTCGTCTCGGAGTCCGTCGAGCGGTCGGTGCTGTTCCTGGCGCGCAAGGCCGACCTCAAGGCGACGGGCGCCTTCGGCCGCGCGGGCGACGGGCGGCCGCTCGCCGAGGCGACGCGCGACCTCGTGCTCGCCGACCCGAGGACGCGCGCCCTCGTCGACAGCGTCGCCGACGGGCGCACGCGGCGCCTCGAGTACGACGAGGAGGAGCTGCCGGCGCCCCTGGCCGCCATCCTGGGCCCGCCCCGCACGGGCGAGGCGGTGCTCTTCCCCGTCCTGGGCGGGCAGGAGCTGCTCGCCCTGCTCTACGCCGACAACGGCGCGAGCGCGCGCGCCCTGTCGCGCCTCGAGAGCATCGAGATCGCGACGGCCCAGGTGGGCCTGGCCTTCGAGAACCAGCTCCTCCGCCGCCAGCTCGGCCCCCGCGCCGCCGGCAGCGGCCTGCAGGAGCTCGCCCGCTAGCGGCGGCGGCGCGGCGCGGGAGGGCGGATGACGAGGGGGGAGGACACGATCCGCTGGGCCGCCGGGCGGCGGGCCTTCGTCGTGGGCGGCGCGCTCGCGGCGCTGCTGTGCACGAGCGCCTTCGAGTGGCTCAAGGAGGCCCTCCTCCCGTCGCTCTCGCGCTGGAGCTCGCACACCCTGACGATCTTCTTCGTCACGGCGGGCGCGGCGGCCATGTCCGCGCTCGTCCACCGCGCGGGCGGGCGCCTGTGGCGCGAGGTCGAGGCGCTCGAGGGCGGCGCCAAGCGCAACGAGGCGGCGCTGCAAGCCTTCGTCGACGCCATCCCCGAGCCCGCGTTCCTCGTCGATCGGCGGCACGGCATCCTCATGCTCAACGACGCGCTCGCCCGCCGGCTGCGCCGGCCCGTGGCCGACGTGCTCGGCCGGAACGTCTTCCAGCTCCTCGACGATCCCGAGCTCGCGCGCCGCCGCGCCGCCCACGTCAGCCGCGTCTTCGACAGCGGCGAGCCCGTCATGTTCCGCGACTGCCGCGGCGACCGTCACTACGTGAACCACGTCTGCCCCGTGCGTGGCCCGGACGGCGCGATCTGGGCCGCCGGCGTGGTCGCCATCGACGTCACCGATCTGCAGAAGGCGCGAGACCTCCTCGAGCGGAAGGAGGAGCTCCTGCGCTTCGGCCTCGAGGCGGCGCACCTCGGCGTGTGGGAGTGGGACATCGGCACCGACGTCATCACGGTCTCGCCCGAGGCCCTCACGCGCCTCGGCGGACCGGCGCGCACCTGGCGCGTCCCCTTCTCGTCCTTCCTCGACCACCTCGACGCGCGCGACCGCGCCCGCGTCGAGGCCTCCCTGCGCACCGCCGCCGCGGGCCGCGCGCTCGCCGAGCCGCTCCTGTTCCGCGGGCGGGCCACCCACCAGCTGCCCATGCGCTGGGCCGAGATCCAGGGCCGCGTCTACAAGAGCGAGGGGGGCCGGGTGCGCATGGTCGGCACCGTCGGCGACGCGACGACGCGCATCGAGTCCGAGGCCCGCCGGCTGCGCGCCGAGCAGGCGCTCGGCTCCGTGACGCAGGGGACGGCGGCCCACACCGGGCAAGGCTTCTTCTCGTCGCTCGTCGAGGCGCTCGCGCGCTCGCTCGGCGCGCGCTGGGCCCTGGCCGGCCGCTTCAAGGGCGACGGCGGGACCTTCGAGACCATGGCGGCCTGGGCCGACGGACCCGCCGCGAACCTGGCGGTCGCCGCCCCCCTCGACGCCGACGCGGGCGCCGCCGTCTCCTGGAGCCGCCGCTGGCTCGCGGCGCTGTACGAGCGCGACCCCCGGCGCGGCGGCTTCACCGGCCTGCCTCACGTCGTCGAGGTCCCGATCGTCGGGCCCGACGGGCAGCTGCTCGGGCTCGTCGCCGCGCTCGACGACAAGCCGCTCGCCGACCTCGACACGGTCCGCCTCGTCCTCGTCCTGTCCGCGGTGCGCGCGGGCGCCGAGATCCAGCGCCTCGACAAGGAGGCGGAGATCATGCGGCTCAACGCCGACCTCGAGCGGCGCGTCGCCGAGCGCACGACGGAGCTCACGGCGGCCAACCGCGAGCTCGAGGCCTTCAGCTACAGCGTCTCGCACGACCTGCGCGCGCCGCTGCGGAGCATCGACGGGTTCGCCCTCGCCCTGCTCGAGGACCACGGCGACGCGCTCGCGCCCGGCGCGCGCCAGTACATCGACATCGTGCGCCACGAGAGCCAGCGCATGGGCCAGCTCATCGACGACCTGCTGGGCCTGGCGCGGCTCTCGCGCGGGACCTTGAGCCGCGGCCCCGTCGACCTGAGCGCCATCGCCGCCGACATCGTGGGCGAGCTCCGTCGCCGCCACGGCGGCCGCTCGGTGCGCGTCGTCATCGCGCCCGACATGCGCCTGCGCGGCGACGCCAACCTGCTGCGCATCGCCCTCGAGAACCTCATCGGGAACGCCTGGAAGTTCACGAGCCGCCGCGACGACGCGCGCGTCGAGATCGCCATGCAGGCCGACGGACCGCACCGCTCGATCAGCGTCTCCGACAACGGCGCCGGGTTCGACCCGCGGCTCGCCGCCAAGCTGTTCCAGCCCTTCGCGCGCCTGCACGCCGCGTCCGAGTACGAGGGGACGGGCATCGGCCTCGCGACCGTCGCCCGCATCATCAAGCGGCACGGCGGCAGCGTCCGCGCCGCGAGCCAGCCGGGCGCGGGCGCGACGTTCGTCTGCACGCTGCCCGACTCGGCGCCCGACCTCGCCGCCGACGCGAGAGTCGACATCGACGCCGACCGCGAGGCCGAGCTCGACGCCGACCCGCCCGCGATGGACACGGCGCGCCCGCTTCTTTAAAATCGGCCGTCTGGACGATTGCGCGCCGCGGCCGGGCGGCGCCCCGGAGGGTGATCTTGGAGAACGGGAGAGGGGTGCGCAGCGAGCTCATCCCGGGCGAGATCGGCGCGGCGGCGCGGTCGGGCCTCGTGCACGGGCCCACGGGCGTGGTCGCCATCGTCATGGCCTTCCTGGTGGTGACCGTCGCCGCGGGCCTCCTCCTCGTCGCGCGCCAGCGCCGCCAGCTGCGCGCGAGCGCCGAGGGCTTCGTGGGCGCGTTCGTCGAGTTCCGCGCGAGCGAGCTCGGGCGCTGGCTCGACGAGCGCCGCGCCAACGCGGCCGTCGCCGGCCGCGACC
>DASZWW010000473.1:0-22447 GCA_035546175.1 Polyangia bacterium | reverse complement strand
CGGCGCCCCCGTGGCCCGCGCCGCCATCACCATTCCCCTGCCCCGAGGACCCGCTGCACGCCGCGACGAGCGCGAGCGCGACCGCGAGCCGTCCCAGGGCCGCCGCCGTGTATTTCACGGCCGGAGAATGGCAGATTCCGGTGCAGACGGAAGGCCCTTTCGCGCGTCGGCCGTGGGCAGCCGGCGCGGCGAAGGGAGCGCCCGGTTAGCGGGGGTACGCCTCGCGCGGCGGCAGGATCGGTCCGCGCGGCGTCGGCTCGGGCTCCGTGACGCGGGGTCCGCGCGCGATCCGCTCGCGCAACAGCCGCGGCACGCCGAGCGCGCCCCCGGCGATCGCCGCGCAAAGGCCGAGGACGAGCGCGCCGAACACGACCCAGAACGCCTTGCCGGTCGCATCGGCGGCCTTGAGCGCGCCCACGCGCGCCTTGTCGGCGGCGACCTGGGCGCGATCCATGACCCGGCCCTTGAGGTCGTTGATCTGCGCCTCGACCTGCTGCGAGACCTCCTGCGCGTCGCTCTGGGTGAGCGCGGTGTTCTGCGCGAGCGCGTTCTCGAAGACCGTCCGATCGAAGCGGCCCTCGCGCATGGAGCTCTCGAGCGCGTCCTTCGTCGCCGCGCGGAGCTGGTCCGCCGTCACGGTGGGCTTGCCCTCCGCCGTGAGGCGCTGGTTGAGGGGTCCGACCGCGGCGTTCCAGTCGATGTCGAGCGTGGCGGTGCCGCCCGCGACCCCCTTCGTCATCCCCTCGATGGCCCGACCGCCGCCCTTCGCAACGGCCGTGCCCAGCGCCGCGGCCCCCGAGACCGCGGACGACACGACCGCCATCACGGCGAAGGCGCCCGCGACGCTGACGAGGCCCCACATGACGAGCCCGTGCAGCGCGCCGAAGCCGCGCGCGAAGCTCCCGGCGAGCCGGCCCGCGACCAGGCCTCCGACGAAGAGCGCGATGAGCGGCGAGAGCACGCTCCAGATGCCCGTGAAGATCCCGGAGCCCTTGAGGCTGTGCGGGTTGTTCGGATCGACGGTCGAGAGGCCGAGGGCCACCCCGAACGCGTACAGCAGCAGCCAGAGCCCGAGCGCGGAGACGGCTCCGCCGAAGACCGCGCCCCAGCTGATGCGGGCGCTCCGCGGCTCATCCAGCGCCGTCACGGCGGCGGGTCCGGTTTCAAAGACTTGGTCAGCCATGGGTCCCTCCGCTCGGATCGGGGATGCGACCCGCGTGCCGCCGTGTCGGCCGGCCGCGATGCCCGCGGACCGGGGCCGAGCACGGCGGGCGCGTCACCGGGGAGCCACGCGGTTACGCGCCCGCGCCTGCGAGCTCCTCGGTACCGGCCCGTGAAACGCGCGCGCGCCGCCTCCGACGGTCCCGCTCGGAGAGGGTTTGCCGACCACTGCGTAGACCGGCGGGGGAGCCGCGCTGCGCCCGGTGACTTACCTTGGCTGAAGCTCGTGATGATGCGCTACCACGTCCTCGCCTGCGACTACGACGGCACCCTGGCACACGACGGCCGCCTCGACGACGAGACGGCGGAGGCGCTGCGCCGCTTGCGCGCGACCGGCCGGCGCGTCGTGCTCGTGACCGGGCGGATCCTGGAGGATCTGCAGCGCGTGTGCCCCGCGCTGGAGCTCTTCGACCTCGTGGTCGCCGAGAACGGGGCCGTGCTGTACACGCCGGCGACGCGCGCGTCCACGCCGCTCGCCGGACCGCCCTCCCCCGCCTTCGTCGACGCGCTCCGCCTCCGCGGCGTCCGCGACCTCGGCGTGGGCCAGGTCGTCGTCGCGACCCGGCAGCCTCACGCGCAGACGGTGCTCGAGGTGATCCGCGAGCTCGGCCTCGAGCTGCAGGTCATCTTCAACAAGGGCGCCGTGATGGTGCTGCCCTCGGGCCTCAACAAGGCGACCGGCCTCCTGGCCGCGCTCGCGCTCCTGCGCCTGTCACCGCACAACGCCGTCGCCGTGGGGGACGCCGAGAACGACCACGCCATGCTCGCGGCCTGCGAGTGCGGCGCCGCCGTCGCCAACGCCTTGCCCGCGCTGCGCGAGCACGCCGATCTCGTCACGACGGGCGACCACGGCGCCGGCGTCGCCGAGCTCTGCGAGCGGCTGCGGGCGACCGATCTCGCCGAGCTCGCGCCGCGCCTGGCGCGCCACGACCCGCCGCTCGGGCGCGAGGTGGGCACGGACGCGGAGGTCACGCTGCCGTCGTTCGGCGGCGCGCTGCTCGTCGCGGGGACGTCGGGCGGCGGCAAGTCGACGGCCGTGACGGGGCTCGCCGAGCGCTTCGCCGAGCGCGGCTACCAGGTCGTCATCATCGATCCGGAGGGCGACTACACCGCCGACGAGCGCGGCGTCGTGCTGGGCGAGGCGCGGCGCCCTCCCACCGTGGAGGAGATCACCCAGGCGCTGGCCCGGCCCGACCTCGACGTCGTCGTCAACCTCTTCGGCCAGACGCTGGACTCGCGCCCGGCCTTCTTCGCGGCGCTGCTGCCTCACCTGCTCGAGCTGCGCGCGCGCACGGGGCGGCCGCACTGGATCATCGTCGACGAGGCCCACCACCTCATGCCTCGCGACGCGGACGGCGGCGCGCCCGCCCCGGACATGAGCGGGTTCGTCCTCGTGACCGTCCACCCCGAGCAGGTCGCGCGCTCGGTCATCGCGGCGATCGACCGCATCATGGTCATGGGGCGGACGCCGTCCCAGGCCATCGCGGCGTTCGCCGCGGCCGGCGGCGACGCCGCGCCGCCCGTCGACGATGGGCCGCTCGAGGCCGGCGAGGCCTACCTGTGGCGCCGCGGAGACGAGGCCCCGCCGCGGCGGATTCGCCCGGCCCGCTCGCAGGCGGAGCGCAAGCGGCACACGCGCAAGTACGCCGACGGCGAGCTCGGACCTGACAAGAGCTTCTACTTCCGCGGCGCCGACGGACGCCTGAACCTGCGCGCGCAGAACCTCCGCCTCTTCTTGCAGATGGGCGAGGGCGTCGACGCCGCGACCTGGTTCCACCACCTGCGCCAGCGCGACTTCTCGACCTGGGCGCGCGAGGCCATCAAGGACGAGCCGCTCGCGTGGGAGCTGGCCGCCATCGAGGCGGACGCGGCGTCCGACGGCGATCCGGCCGCGAGCCGCGCCGCCGTCAGGCAGGCCGTCGAGCGGCGCTACACGCTGCCCGCCGACGCCTGAGCCTCAGGGCGACAGCACGACCTTCTCGCAGCCGTCCCGCTTCTCGAGGAACAGCTCGTACGCCTCGGGCGCCTCCTGCAGCGACATGCGGTGCGTGACGATGAAGCTCGGATCGATCCGCCCGTTGACGATGTGCTCGAGCAGCGGCTTGAGGTAGCGCTGCACGTGGGTCTGCCCCGACCTGATCGTGAGCGAGCGGTTCATCACCGCCCCCATGGGGAACTTGTCGATGAACCCGCCGTAGACCCCGACGACGGAGATCGTCCCGCCGCTGCGGCACGCGCGGATCGCCTGCCGGAGCGCGATGGGGCGGTCGCTCTCGAGCATGAGGGCCTGCTTGGCGCGGTCGTACGCGTACACCGCGCCGTGGCCGTGCGCCTCGCTCCCGACGGCGTCGATGCACGCGTCGGGGCCCCGCCCCGCCGTCAACTCCTCGAGCGCCCCCTCGATGTCCGTCTCCTCGTAGTTGAGCGTGTCCGTCGCGCCCGCGCGCGTCCGGGCGAGCTCGAGCCGCGACGGGAACCGATCGATGGCGATGATCCGCTCCGCGCCGAGCAGGCGCGCGCTCGCGATGGCGAGCTGGCCCACGGGACCGGCGCCCCAGACGGCGATGACGTCGCCCGGCTGGATGCCGCACATCTCGGCGCCCATGTAGCCGGTCGGGAAGATGTCGGAGAGGAAGAGCACCTGCTCGTCGCCGAGCCCCTCCGGCACCTTGACCGGTCCCACGTCGGCGAAGGGGACGCGGACGTACTCGGCCTGACCGCCGCTGTACCCGCCGAGGAGGTGCGAGTAGCCGAACAGGCCCGCCGGCGAGTGGCCCCAGAGCTTCTTCGCGAGGCCGGCGTTCGGGTTGCTGTTCTCGCAGAGCGAGTAGAGCTCGGCCATGCACATCGCGCACGCGCCGCACGCGATGGGGAACGGCACGACGACGCGATCGCCGACGGCGAGGCGCCGCACGCCCGGGGCCACCTCGACGACCTCGCCCATGAACTCGTGGCCGAGGATGTCTCCCTTCTCCATCGTGGGGATGAATCCGTTGTAGAGGTGCAGGTCCGACCCGCAGATCGCCGTCGACGTGACGCGGACGATCGCGTCGCCCTGATCGATGATGCGGGGATCGGGCACCGTCTCGACGCGCACGTCGTGCTTGCCCCGCCAGACCGTGGCCCTCACGCCTGCCCCTCCCGCGCGAAGGACGCCGTCGTCGAAGGGCGCGCCGGGTGAGGTTGGTGGTCGGCGCGCGCGTCGGAGTGCGCGACGTGCCCGGCCTCGAGGATCTGCTTGCAGCGGCGCAGGTCGGCCTCGAGCCGGAACGGCCCCGCCTTCTTCCACAAGAAGCGGGCGGCGCGCGCCGCGACGTCGTTCCGGGGGGCGTAGCGCGCGCAGATGCGCACCTCCGTCCCCCGGCCGCCCGGCGCGTCCGAGAACGTCACCGCGCCGGAGACGTCGACGTCGGAGCCGTCGCTCGAGCGCCAGCTCAGCCGCTCGCCCGGGCGATCCTCCTCGAGGACGGACTCCCAGGTGACGACGGGCCCCACGGGCCCTCGGGCCGTCCAGCGCGAGCGCCGGTCGTCGAGGACCTCCACCGACTCGACGTCGGCCATGAACGAGGGCGCGTTGGCGGGGTTCCGCCAGAAGCCGTAGACGTCCTCGCGCCGCCGCGCGATCGTCACGGACGCCTTGACGGGCGGCGGCGCGGGCCGCTCGGCGCGGCGCGCCCGCACGGCGGTGATGACGTCGAGCGCGGTCACGCCCAGGAGCCCGCCGAGCGCGCCCCAGGCCCGTCCCCGCCGGGCGCTCGGCGCGCGCAGCGCGCCTGCGACCAGGGTGATGTCGATGAGGTCGCCCCCGACGCGCGCCCAGAGCCACGGCGCCGTGCGCCCGCTGGCGAACAGCCCCGCGGTCGTGACGATCTCGCGCGCGCCCAGGGCGCGGACGAGCCAGGGCGTGCGGGCCCCCGCATCGACGCCGAGCGCGCGGACGAGCGCCCGGGGCGCCGCCAGCGCTCCGAGCCCGAGGCCGAGGCCCAGCAGACCGAGCCCCAACGAGGCGTTGTCGGGGCGTCTTTTCTGAAGGTCGTCCATGTCATCTCCTCGCAGAGGCCGCCGATCGATCAATGCTTCGCCGTCCCGGGGGCCGCCTCCTTGCGGTGCTGCTCGGCCAGCGTCGTCGACGGGAGGATGTGGGAGATCGCCGCGCGCAGCTTGTTGTTCCAGCCGGTGACGACCTCGGCGTCGCCGCGCATCATGGCCTCGAAGCCGGCCTTCGCGACCTCCGCGGGATCCTGCTTCTTCTGCGTCCCGACCTTCGTGTCCATCATGTCGGCGCGCTCGAAGAACTCGGTCTCGGTGGCGCCCGGCATGAGGCAGGTCACCGAGACGCCCGTGTCCTTGAGCTCGGCGCGCAGCGCGTACGCGAACGAGTCGAGGAAGGCCTTCGTGCCGTTGTAGACGGCCTGGTACGTGCCGGGCATCAGGCCCGCGATAGAGCCCGTGATGAGGATCCGGCCCTGGCCGCGGTCGCACATCTCGCCGCCCAGGCGGTGAATGAGCTCGAGCGTGCCGGTGATGTTCGTGTCGACGACGCGGCGGATCTGCTCGAGGTCCTGGTCGAGGAAGGCCCGGCCCAGGCCCCGCCCGGCGTTTGCGAGCAGGTAGTCGACCGGGCGGCCCTCGGCGGCGGCGCAGAGCTGCTCGACGCCGTCGGACGTCGAGAGGTCGACCTGCATGGCGACGATGTCCACGCCGAGCGAGGCGAGCTCCGCGGCCGCGGCGTCGATCTGAGGCTCGTCGGCGGCGATCAGCAGATCCGAGCCCGCCGCGGCGGCGCAGCGCGCGAGCTCGAGCCCGATGCCCGAGGATGCTCCCGTGACGACCGCGAACGTCTTCCCTTGATCCGACATCTTCGTTGCCTCCCGCGTGGAACGGCGGATCGCCGTCCTTGCAAACCTGCGCGCGCCGACGAGCGGCACAAGCCGGCGCGTGAATTCACCGACTAGCACTGACCCCCCGCGCCGGCGGCGACGGCCCGAGGCGCCGGGCGCTCTTGCGGATCACCCAGGTCGCGAAGGCGACGAGCGCCCAGGCGGCCAGGGCGGCGCCGAGCGCCAGGGCGGTCGCGGCCCGGCCGAGCGTGGCCCGCGCGACGAGCGCGAAGGCGATGATCCCCACGCTGCCCACCGCCGCGCCGGCCGCCTCGACGATCCCGGCCCGTCGCGCCCGATCGCCGCGGGCGGCGCCGCCCACCTGCTCTCGGTGCCTCCGCTCGAGCATGCCGAGGCCGAGCGGGAAGATCGAGGGGAACGCCAGGAAGAGACCGCCCACGACGGGGCCGAAGGCCTTGGCGACGAGGCCCGTGGCGGCCGTCGTCAGCCCGCCGGCGACGAAGCGGAGGACGTGCCCGTACCAGTGGGTCTGCTGGAGCGGCGCGAAGTCGAAGCGGAGCCTCAACCGGCCCTCAACCAGAGCGCCCAGCCCGCCGCCGACAGCCCGCCCCACAGGGCGAGACACTTCGCCGCCGCCGCGAGCGGCCGCCCGCCCCGACGGCGGAGGGCGAGGCCGACGGCCGTCGCGTAGCCGAGGAAGGCCAGCCCGCCGACCACCATCGAGCGCGCCTCGACGGCGGCGTAGGCGCCGCCCTTCTCGCGCGCGGTCAGCGCCAGCGTCGCGACGGCGATCGAGGGCGCGGCGGCGAAGAGGCCCGCGAAGCTCTTCGGCTCGAAGAGATCGCCGAGGAGCGCGAAGGTGGCGACCAGCGCGCCCCCGAAGGCGAACCGGAGGAGCGCGTCGATCATCGCTTCTTCCAGCGCCGCTCGCCTTCCTTCACGAGCTTCCAGGCGGCGCGCGGCCCCTTGCAGCCGAGCACCCGATAGGTCTCGCCGTACTGGGAGTGGTAGTTGACGAAGAACGTCTCCAGCTCCTCGAGGAGGTTCCGGTTCAGGTCGTCGACGTGCTCGAGGTCGCCGTGCGTGTGGCTGGGGATGGCCACGGCCAGGAGCCGGTCGTTGCGGATGCGCTTCCCCTTTTCGCCCTGCTCACCCAGGATCACGCCGATCAATCGGCACGCGACGAGACAGCCCGTCGTCCCCGGCTCGTCCATCAGGACGAGGGCGTCGACCGGATCGCCGTCGTCGCCCTCGGTCGAGGGCACGAAGCCGAAGTCGCGCGGGAAGCTCATCCCCTCCGGGAGCACCGTCTTGAGGCGAAAGACGCCGAGCGCCTCGTCGTAGGCCATCTTGTTTCGGCCGCCGCGCGCCGTCTCGATGACGACGTGAAGCACCTCTTCGCCCTTCTCCTTGGTGCAGGCGGCGAGCTCGATCGGTACGGGGACGCGAGAGGCCAGCGCCTTCGGCATGGAAGGAATTTAGGATCGACGCCGCCGTCGGGAAGGTCACCACGTCCGCCACGCCGCGGTGACGGCGCTCCCCGGCGGTGACGCCGGAGCGCCCGAGGCGTCCCTTCCTTCCGCGGCGGCCGACGCAGGCACGCGCTTGGCATCCAGTGTCTCGAACGTTTCAAAAGGAGGATCCCATGAACGCGATCGACCTGCTCAAGGCTCAACACCGCAAGGTGGAGGGCCTCTTCTCCAAGATCCACAAGGCCAAGGACGCGAAGAAGAAGGAGGGCCTCTTCGTCGAGATCGCGGACAGCCTCGCGATCCACGCGACCATCGAGGAGCACCACTTCTATCCGGGCGTGAAGGCCAAGTCGACCGAGGGCCTCCTCCTCGAGTCCGTCGAGGAGCACCTGGCGATGAAGCGCGTCCTCAGCGACCTGCTCGACCTCGACGTCCAGGACGAGACGTTCGATGCGAAGCTCAAGGTGCTCCAGGACCTCGTCGAGCACCACGTCGAGGAGGAGGAGGACGACCTCTTCCCGAAGGTCGCCAAGAGCCTCGACAAGGACCAGCTCGCGGAGCTCGCGGAGGCGATGGAGAGCGAGCAGGCGGAGCTCGAGGAGCGGGGCAACCCCCGCGACGCCGTCCCCGCCGAGACGGAGCGGGCGGCGACGATCTGATCGCGCCGTGGCCCAGATTGCGTGGAGGTCGGGACAGCGGGCCGCGTTGCGCCGGTCGGAGCGGGCCCTATGTTGCGGGCCCGGAGGATCCGATGGCCACCGATGACGAGGACGAGGGGGGCGCGGCGCGGGCGGAGCACGCGCCCACGCGTCGACAGATCGTCTGTGGGATCGCCACCGCCGTGGCCGCCACGGCGGCGACGGCGCGCGCCGAGCAGCCGGCCGGGGCCGGACCCGCCGCCGCCGCGCCGGCGCCGCTGCGCGATCCCACCAAGGGCTTCCCCAGGCCGCCGTTCCCGCGACAGACGCAGGAGTGGCCGGGCCTGCAGAGCAAGATGACGCCGCGGCCGGACTGCGGCGAGCACAGCTACCGCGGATCGGGTCGGCTCACCGGACGGAGGGCCCTGATCACGGGCGGCGACTCGGGGATCGGGCGCGCGGCCGCCATCGCCTTCGCGCGCGAGGGCGCCGACGTCGCCATCGGGTACCTGCCCGTCGAGGAGCCCGACGCCCGCGAGGTCGTCGGCCTCATCCAGAGCGCGGGCCGCAAGGCCGTGCCGCTGCCCGGCGACATTCGCGACGAGGCCTTCTGCCGGGACCTGGTGGCGCGAGCCGCGCGCGAGCTCGGCGGGCTCGACGTCGTCGTCAACAACGCCGGCAGGCAGCACGCCGTCGAGCACATCGCGGACCTCCCGAGCGAGCAGTTCGACTCGACGTTCAAGACGAACGTGTACGCGATGTTCTGGATCACGAAGGCCGCGCTCGCGCACCTGCCGCCGGGCGGCGCCATCATCAACACGGCGTCGGTCGAGGCCTACGCGCCGGAGCCCCACCTCCTCGACTACGCGTCGACCAAAGCGTCGATCGTCGCGTTCACGAAGGCCCTCGCCAAGCAGGTGGCCAAGCGCGGCGTGCGCGTGAACGCCGTCGCGCCCGGGCCCTACTGGACCGCGCTGCAGGTGACGGGCGGCCAGCCGCCGGAGCGCGTGGTGACCTTCGGGGGCAACACACCGCTCGGCCGCCCCGGCCAGCCCGCCGAGATCGCGCCCGTCTACGTGCTGCTCGCCTCCGCCGAGGCCACCGACGTGACCGGGCAGGTCTACGGCGCCTCGGGCGGCGTGGGCAACCCCTGACGGCGCCGCTCCATCGGCAAGCGGATCTCGAAGGTGACGCCCCGGCCGGACCCGCTGCTGATCGACATAGTGCGGAGCGGGTCAGCGCAGCGGCACCTTGGCGTTCTGCCGGGGATCCGCGCCGTCGGGGGCCTTCGTTCCGGTCACGTAGGCCTCGAGCGAGCGAAGGACGTACCTCAGGCCGGCGAGGCCCCTCTGATCCCAGTACTCGGCGGCCGTGGGCGCGACGATCACGATCGCGAGCGTGGGATCCTCCTTGCCCTTCGGGAACCAGACCTTCCAGCTCTCCTTCCAGAGGCGCTCGACGAGGGCGCGGTCGCGCGAGAGGCGGGCCGTGCCCGTGAGGGACACGTAGACGCTGTCGTTCTGGAAGGTCACGACGACGCGCGCGTCGGCCTCGATCTCGTGGACCTTCGGCGCCTCGACGCTCGTCGAGAAGTAGACCTCCCCGCTCGGCTCCGCGCCGGCGACGGTCAGCGGCCGCGCCCGCAGCTCGCCGTCCGCCGTGCGCGTCACCAGCATCGCCGTCGCGAAGCTCGCGACGAGCTCGCCGAAGTGTCGTCGCGTCTCGTCGGGGGAGGACGTCGGCTCCTGCATGGTCATGCGGGAACACTGGGGCCGAACGCCGGGCGGTCAACGGAGATCGAGCGCGGTCACGAGCACGCCGCAGCCACCCCGAGGCGTCGGCGAGGAGGGCCTGCGCGGGCATCGCTCGCGCGGGCCCGTTCTGTGCTAGAAGCCCGGCATGGGTAGACGCCTCTTCGTTGGGAACCTCTCGTACAACACGACCGAAATGGGCTTGCGCGACGTCTTCGGGCAGATCGGCACCGTGGCCGACGCGAAGATCGTGACGGACCGGGAGACCGGTCGGCCACGCGGCTTCGCGTTCGTCGAAATGAGCTCGGACGACGAAGCTCAGCAGGCCATCCAGCAGCTCAACGGCCGGGAGCTCGACGGCCGAGCCATCGCGGTCAACGAAGCGCAGGAGCGCAGCGGCGGAGGCGGCCGCGGCGGCGGCGGCGGCGGCCGAGGGGGCGGCTTCGGCGGCGGCCGGGGCGGCGGCGGCGGCCGGGGCGGTGGCGGGCGATGGTAGCCGTGCGATGAACCGCGGATTCTCTGGCGGGAAGCGCAACCGCGAGGCCAACCGGGCCCTCAAGAAGAAGGAGAAAGAGGAGCGCCTCCGGCGAAACCGCGAGCTTCGCGCGCGCGGCCTCGATCCCGATCTGAACGACATCGCGGAGCCGGCGGCCCCTCTGCCCGAGGTCAAGCTCGAGGACATCGTCATCGGCGTGCCCTCGCAGCCGCGCCGCGAAGACTTCGGTCCCGTGAAGCTCTTCGTCGGCGGGCTCAGCGCGGACACGACGACCGCCGACCTCCGCGCCGCGTTCGCCAAGCTCGGCGAGCTGGTCGACGCCGCGGTCGTCGTCGAGCGCTCGACCAACCAGTCGCGCGGCTTCGGCTTCGTCACCTACGCGAGCTCGACGGCCGCGGACGCCGCCATCAAGCAGATGAACGGCGCCGAGCTCGACGGCCGGACGCTCAGGGTCAACCGCGCCGAGGAGCCGCGCTTCCGCTGATCGCCGTGCCCTCGACGCCGCTGCTTGCCGATCGCGAGGTCGCCCTTGTTCCGGCGCGTCGCGCATTGTACGTTACGGGCGGGCAACCGTGACCAAAGCAGACGACAGGCGAGCGGCGATCGTGGCGCAGCAGGCGGCCAGAGAGAAAGCCGAGCGCGAGGCTCGAGGTCAGACCGCCGGCCCGGAGTCGGCCGCGGGTCCAAAGAGGTCTCGCTTCGCGCTCCGTCGCGGCCCCGGCCGGCCGCCGCGGCCCCGCGAAGAGTAGCAGCGCGATCGCCGAGAACGCCGTGGTCAGGGCGCCGCGCCCTCGCCCTCGGGCGCGATCGGCGGCGCGGGCGCGGGGGGCGGCGGCGCCGAGGCCGCCTCGCCGACGGCGGGCGCGCCTTCGGGCAGCAAGACGACGAGGCGATAGCGCTCCTCGTCGTAGAGGCGGCGAACGGTGCCCTGCACGCTCGCAGCCGTGACGCGGGCGAGGAGCGCGTCGAGGCTCTGGGCCGCGCCGAAGTCGTCGCCGTGCACGTAGGCGGCCAGCAGCGTCGAGAGCCACCAGTGGTTGTTGCGCACGTCGAGGCTGCGCCTCCGCCGGAGCTGCTCGGCGACCTTGGCCAGGAGCTCGGCGTCCGGGCCCTCCCGGCCGAGCCTGGCCAGCTCGGCGAACGTGGCCTGGCGCAGCCGCTCCGCGCTGCCGGGCGCGCACGGGAACGAGATCGTGAGGGCCTGGCGCTCGTCGGGATCCCGCTGCGCGCTCGCGGTCACGCTCATGCCGTACACGGCGCCCAGCTCGTCGCGCAGCCGCTCGCGCAGCCGGATGCGCAGCAGCGTCTCGAGCACCAGCGCGTCGCGCGCGCGGTCGAGGCTGAAGGGCGCCCTCGAGCCGAAGCTCATCCAGACCAGGCTCTTGGGCGCGCGCCCCGCGACCACGGTCTTCTCGACCTTCCCCGTCGGATAGCGGACCCCGATGTTCGCCCAGCGCCGGGGGCCCGGCGTCCCGGGCAGGCTCGCGAGGTACCGCTCGACGAGGGGCCGCAGCTGCGTCGGGTCGACGTTCCCGACGAGCACGAAGGTGAGCCCGCCGAGATCGGCCATCTCTTTCGTCCAGAAGGCGTAGACCTTCCCTCTGTCGACGGCCTCGACCATGTCGGCCGACGGCGCCCGCCGCCGCGGGTGGCCTCCCGTGGCCAGCGCCGTCACCTCGTCCGAGAACCTTTGCTCCGGCGAGTCGCTCCGGCGGCGCACGGCCTCGAGCGCCTTGCTCTTCCAGACGTTGAACGCCCAGTCGTCGTTGCGGCTCTGCGTGAGGCGCAGGTAGAGCAGCTGCAGCAGGCGCTCGAGGTTCTCCGGCGTGGCGTCCCCGCTGATCCGGACGCCGAGCTCGCCGACGGTGATGGACGCCGAGAGCCGGTGGCCGGCCATGAGCTTCCCGAGCTCGAGCGGGCTGAACGGTCCCGCCCCCTCGGCGGCCATGGCCTCACCAGCGAAGCGCGCGCTCGGGAAGTCCGCCTCCGACGCGCGCGACGTGCCGCCCGACTGCCATCCCAGGAGCCCGACGCTGCTCTTGAGGAAGTCGGTCCGCTTGACGACGACGCGGATGCCGTTCGAGAGCGTCCAGACCGCCGCGTCGGCCCCCTCGTCCCGCGCGACGTCGACCACGCGGCCGGGCGTGGGCGGGACCGGCATCAAGGCCGCGGTGGGGACCTTGTCCGTCCACGGCCAGAACGGTCCCGCGGAGGCCACGTCGATGGCCGCCTTGACCTCGAACTCGGTCATCGGCGCCAGGCTCGGCGGCGCGACGATGGCCACGACCCGACGCGCCGGCGCGGCGCGCGCCCGGGCGAGCGCGTTCACCTCCGCGAGCGTGATCGTCGGCAGCAGCTCGTGGACCCACGCGAGCTCCCTCTCCGGCCCGGCGATCTCCTCGCGCTCCGTGAAGTGGCGCAGGATCTCCGCGGCCCGCTGGGCGAGCGGCGTGCGGTCGTACTCGCTCATGAACCGCTCGGAGCGCGAGACCAGCTCGTCGCGCGCGCGGTCGAGCTCGCTCTGCAAGAAGCCGTACTGGCCGAGCTGACCCATCTCCCGGAACACGAGGGAGAGCGCGTCCACCAGGCGGCCTTCCTTCACGGTGACCTTGTGCACCTGGGCCACGAGCGCGTGCGTCAGGTCGTGCCGGGCCGCCTGGCTGCCCACGAGGGGCGAGCCCTGGCGATCGCGCAGCTCGGCCAGCCGTTCGTCCTCCATGAAGTCGCAGAGCCGCTCCACCCAGCGCCTGCGGAAGTCGCGCTTCGTGACCTCGAGCCGCCGCTCCTCGACGTCGAAGACGGCCACGCTGCTCAAGCGCGCCTCGCGCTCGGTGGCCAGGCCGACCCGGAGGGCCGCCGCGCGGGGCAGGCCGCGCGGCGGCGCGGGCGTCACGACGGGCGGGTTCGCGAGGTCGCCGAAGCGCTGCTCGATCGCCGCCTGCATCGCCTGCGGGTCGAAGTCGCCCACGGCCACGACCGCCATCGCGTCGGGCCGGTACCACCGCCGGTAGAAGCGTGTCAACGCCTCGCGCGTCGCCGCGCGGATGCTCTCCGGCGTGCCGATGGGCAGCCGATCGGCGAAGCGCGATCCCGCGAACAGCAGGGCGCGCTCTTGCTCGGCCACCCTCGTGGCGGCCGACTGGTGCATCCGGTGCTCCTCGAGGAGGATCCCCTTCTCGTGCTCGACGCCGGGCCCGTCGAAGGTCACGTCGCCCGCGATGTCCCGCAGCACGTCGAGCCCCTTGCCGGCGGTCGCCGCGTCGTCCGTGGGGACGGTGAGCTTGTAGACGGTGTCCTCGGTCCCGGTGACCGCGTTGACGTCGGGGCCTGCGGTCATCCCGGCGCGTTCGAGGAAGGAGAAGATCTCGTGCTTGGGGAACCGCCTCGTGCCGCCGAAGGCCATGTGCTCGACGAAGTGCGCGTAGCCGCGCTCGTCGTCCGCCTCGAAGACCGAGCCGACGTCCACGGCCAGCCAGAGCGCGGCGCGCTGCTCGGGCGCGCCGTGCGCGAGCACGTAGTACGTGAGGCCGTTCGGCAGCTTGCCGGTGCGAATGGCCGGGCTCATCGGCGCCGGCGCGTCGAGCTCGGAGGGCGCCACGGACACGCCCGTGACCAGCGGCTCCGGCGCGCGGACCTCCGTGGCCGCGCACCCGGAAGCCAGCACCGCCAGCAGCCCGAAGCCTCGGGCGCGCCTCGCCGTCATGGGTCTCCATCATCGCGTGGTCCGGCTCCCGGTCAACCGGAGGTATCGAAGACGACCTGATCGTAGGCGTAGAGCCGCTCGAAGAAGGCGCGCACGGACGCCTCCTGCCGCCCCTCCGAGCGGGCGAGGTCGCCCAGCGTGCGCCGGCCGTCGATGGCCTCGAACATGCGCCGCTCGCGCGCGTCGATCGGCAGCACGAGGTCGGCGAACGAGTGCGCCTTGTTGATGAGCACCGCCTCCACGCCCGGGGGCAGCCGCTCGCGAACGCAGATCGCGTCCGGCGCCACGATGGGCACGTAGCGAAGCCAGGCCTCGCCCGAGAAGTCGACGCGCTGCGCGCCCGCTCGGTCGGCGTCGCGGTGAGCCACGAGGCTGTGGCGGACCATCGTCCCTCGAAACAGCTCGAGCGCCGCGTACTGGTCCCGCGAGGCGAGCCGCGCCATGCGCTCCCCGAGCGCGAGCCTGGACAAGGCGCCGCAACGCGGGCTGTACGGCGCCTGGCGGACCCAGCGACCGAAGGTCAGCCGAGCCCGCTCGAGGAGCTCGAACACCTGAGGCACCGAGTAGGCGCGATCGCGTGGGTTCAGCAGCGCGTCCGCGAGGCCCGCCTCGTCCTGGAAATCGGGCGCCTCCCGCAGCAGCGGCGCCAGGGGATGGCCGGGCGGCAGCGCCTCGAGCGCGCGCGCGAGGTCCCGGATCCCGTCGGAGGTCGCCTCGACGCCGACGCGGCCGCACAGCTCCTGCACCATGTAGATGCCCGCGCGTCCGTAAGGCGCGTAGACCATGAGGTGCATCGCGCCGTCGCGCGCCAGCACGTCGCGGAGGGCGAGCAGCCCCGCGTCGGGATCGGCGAGGTGGTGCAGGACCCCCGTGCAAACGATCTGATCGAACGTCGCGCCGAGCTCGCCCACCCGCTCGAGGGGCAGCTGGTGGACCTCGAGGTTGCGCAGGTCGTGCTGCCGCTTGAGCGCCGCCGTCGCGCGCACGCTCGTGGCGCTGAAGTCGATGCCGGTCACGCGCGCCCCGGGCCAGCGCATCGCGTGCTTGGCCGCCTGGGAGGTCCCACAGCCGGCGACAAGGACGGACGCCGTCTCCCCCTGCGCGTAGGGGCGCGCCGGCCAGAACAGGTGGTGGTCGGCCCGGCGCCGCCCCGGGTCCTGCCAGGCGCGCCGGTACCGCTCGAGATCGCCGACGGGCGGCGGATAGGGATGCCGTTCGTAGAAGGCGCGCACCCTCTCGGCGACGGCATCCCCTCCCATGATCCGCGGCCCGCGGCTACTGCGCGTGCATCTGCACCTGGTGCATGACCGCGTCCAGGTTGAACGACGCCGGCCGCTGGCGCGGCGGGAACTTCTCGAAGTTGTCGATCTGCTCCGCCACCACCTCCTGCATCTCGTAGATCTTGAAGGCGTGGTACGCGATCCAGTCGTAGTAGGTGTTCGAGTTGTGCTGGGCGCGCTCGAAGGGATCCCGGCGCAGGTTGAACATCAGCGGCACCCGGAGCTTGTTGAGCGGCTCCATCCAGACCCTCAGCTGCTGGGCCCGCTGCTCGGCGAGCACGAACTTCCAGTCGCCGTGCCTGACCGCCATCACGTCGCCGTCGTCGCTCATGTAGAAGAACGAGCTGCGCGGGCTCTCCTTCACGTCGCCGGTCAGGTAGGGGACCATGTTGAAGCCGTCGATGTGCACCTTGAAGGTCTTGTCCCCGACGGCGTAGCCCTTCAAGAGCTTCTGGGTGACGTCGGGGTCGCCGGCGATCGCCAGCAGCGTCGGCAGCATGTCCTGGTGCGAGACGATGCCGTTCAAGACGGTGCCCGGCTCGATCTTCCCCGGCCAGCGGATGAACGCCGGCACGCGCCACCCGCCCTCCCAGTTGGTGTCCTTCTGGCTGCGGAAGGGCGTGTTGGCGCCGTCTGGCCAGGTGTCGTTCTCGGGACCGTTGTCGGTCGAGTACATGACGATCGTGTCGTCGGCGACGCCGAGCTCGTCGAGCTTGTCGAGGATCTGGCCGATCTGCTCGTCGTGCGTGACCATGCGATCGCTGTAGTCGTCCTGCCCGCTCTTGCCGCGGTTCTTCTCGGCGAGGTGGGTGCGGAAGTGCATGGCGGTCGAGTTGTACCAGAGGAAGAACGGCTTATCGTCCTTCACCTGCTTCTCCATCCAGGCGATCGCGCGGTCGGTGATCTCCTCGTCGATGGTCTCCATCCGCTTGATCGTCAGCGCTCCCGTGTCGGTGACCTTCTGCCCGCCCTTGCCGTCGGCGATGCAATGGAGCACGCCGCGCGGTCCGAACTTCTTCTTGAACGCCGGATCCTTGGGGTAGTCCGGCAGCTCCGGCTCCTCCTCGGCGTTCAGGTGATAGAGGTTGCCGAAGAACTCGTCGAACCCGTGCATCGTCGGCAGGTACTCGTCGCGATCGCCGAGGTGGTTCTTCCCGAACTGGCCGGTGGCGTAGCCGAGCGGCTTGAGCAGCTCGGCGATCGTCGGGTCCTCGGCCTGCAAGCCGACGGTCGCGCCCGGCATGCCGACCTTGGTCAGCCCGGTGCGCACGGGGTTCTGGCCGGTGATGAAGGCGGCGCGGCCGGCCGTGCAGCTCTGCTGGCCGTAGTAGTCGGTGAACGCGACCCCTTCGTTCGCGATGCGATCGATGTTGGGCGTTCGATACCCCATCATGCCGCGGCTGAAATAGCTGACGTTCCAGGTGCCGATGTCGTCGCCCCAGAGGATGAGGATGTTCGGTTTCTTGGCCATGGTCTCTCCTTCGCTTCGATGCCCGTCCGACTCAATGAACGACCGGCGCCGGCGCGGCGTGCGCCTTGGGGGGCCGGCGCCTGAAGACCAAGCCGGCGAGCAGGATGCCGACGCCGAGCTGCAGCGCCAGCAGGATGACGTCGTAGAAGGTCGCGCTCGAGCGCTGCGCGCCGACCGTGAGCAGGCCGAAGGTGGCCTTCGTGCCCAGAAAGCCGGGGGCGAGCTGCAGGAGGCCCGGGACCAACATCGTGAACGGCACGCGGCCCGGCCGGCGGGCGTAGAGATACGCCGCGAGGCCCAGGATGAAGGCCACGACGATCGGCGCGCCGCGGTCGCCGACGGGCAACCGCGTGAGCTCCTGCGCGCCGAAGGCGATCACGACGGCGAGGACGATCCAGCCCACGTCGCGCGGCCGGCCCTCGAGGCACACGACGAGGGCGAGGCCGCCCAACGCCACGCCGGCGAGGACGACCGGATCGGGGAGCTTCGTCGCCGTCGCGTGCGGCGGGTGCAGGCCGGTCAAGCCGCCCAGCGTGTTGGCCGCGACGAGGCCCGCGCCCAGGAGCCCGAAGCACATGAGCCCGTAGGCGAGTCGAACCGTGCCCGATTCGAGCTCCTCGTTCGCGAGCTCGTGGATCCCGATCGTGACGACCATCGCCGGGATGAGCAGCGAGATCCCGCCGAAGAGCGCCCGCGGGTAGTCGAACGGCGGCAACACGTAGGCGAGCAGGAAGACGGCCAGGCTGCCGAGGAACGCCCCCACGAAGGTCTTCTCGAGGCTCACGGCCTTGCGCTCGGCCGAGAGGAAGTGCACCGCGCCCGCGACGAGACCGACGACGATGCCCGCGATCATCTCGATCCACCGCCCGCCCACGCGGATCGCGACGGCGCCGCCGTAGACGCCCCAGGCGAGCCCCACGAGCGCCCTCGGATAGGCGCTCTTCGCCGCGACGATGCGATCGAGCTCGCGGCGCGCCGAGGCCGCGTCGAGGCGGCGCTCGGTGATGGCCCGGCAGAGGCCGTCGAGCTCGGCGGTCTCCCTCAGGTTCCAGTGCGTGTCGAACGGGATGCGCCGGATCTCCACGCGCTCGCGCTCGCCGCGGCGAAGCTCGGTCGCGAAGAAGCTCTGCATCGTGAAGAACTGCGCGTCGAGGCCCAGCGCGCCGGCCACGCCGCGCAGGCGCTCCTCCGCGACGTCGGCCGGGCTCGCGGCCGCGTGCAGGGCCGCCGCGAGGTCCATCAGCAGCTCCGTCGATCGCTCGCCGGGCGGCCGCTCCGTTGCGACGTTGGCCATACGCAGTCCCTCGCTCCCAGCGGGGCAATGTGGACCGTCGGCGACCGGCCGCAAGTGAACAGAGGCGGCGCCGAGGGATTACGGGGCGCCCTGACGGGCAGAGCCCGCGCGGTGCGCGCCGGGGTGACCGCGCGTCCAGATCCGATTCGTCAGCGCTCGGGCGACGAGGAACGGAAGGAAGACGAGCAGCGCTCCCACGAAGAGCGACTCCAGCGGGCGGATGTGGTGGTTGATGAGGCGCTGCAAGATCGAGTCGACGACGAAGGCGATCGAGATGGGCACGACGGCGTCGCGCACCGCCTTGCCCAAGAGCCCGCCGCGTCCGCCCTTCTTCCGGAGGAGGGCCTGGAAGAACGGCAGCTCCCCGTGCTTCGCGTCGCGGATCCCGACGCGGACGCCGAGGACGACGGCCGCGAGCGGCTGCAGGACGAGGCGAAGCTGGAACGAGCCCCCGAACATGCCCCGTCCGGTCAGATCGCGCATCAACGAGTCCCAGAAGCCTGGACTTGCCATCTCCTCCGTCCTCCCTGCGTCGCCGCTCACGCGGGACGCGGCTTGAGGCTGCGCCCCACGACCACCGGGCCCGCCACGGACTCCGCGCGATCCGGCGCGCTCCTCGCGCGCGCGGCCGCCGCGACGAGGAAGCGGCCCTCGACGAGCCCCGGGGCACGCCTCACCGCCTCGCGCGCCGCCTCGATCCCCACGAACAGGGGAAGGTCACCCGTCCCGAGCCCGCGAGCCACCCAGTCGATGGGATCCGGGGCATCGATCCAGCTCATCCCGGGCTTGTCGGCGAAGAGGCCGCGGATCGGCGCCGCCGTCGGGGCCACGGTGACGATGCGGCGGCCGTGCGCCAGCCGCGGCCCGACGGCGGCGGCCAGCGCGAGGCCCTGGCGGCGCGAGGGGGCGAGGTCCTCACGGCGCGCGACGACGACGAGGCGCTCGAACTCGGCGACGTCGCCGTGCGTGATCAGCACCGGCACCGGGGACTGGGCCAGCGTCTCCGAGGCTTCGCTCCCGGGATCGGAGAGGGCTGGCGCTCGCCACTCCGTGACGAGCAGTGACGCGCCCTCGCCCTCGACCGCTTGGAGCAAGCCCTCCGGCACCGTCCGCGCCACGCGGAACATCGTCCTCGACTCGAGCCCCTCCTTCGCGAGCCACTCCTCGGCCTGGCCCGACAGGCCGCGCCGCGAGGCGAGCTCCTCCGCGGACGAGGTCTCGTTCGCGAAGCTGGCCGCGAGCACGATCCCGCCGTCGCCGCTGGCGAGCTTCCCGGCGAGGGTGAGCGCCGCTCGCGACGAGGCGCCCCAGACGGGGACGAGGACGGTCTTGCCGAGCGTCGCGGTGTCCTCGGCGACGGCGGTGACCCGCTTGCCGAAGACGCTCACGAGCGCGGGCGTCACCACCAACGACACCAGGATGACCACCAGCACGGCGTTGATCGTCTGCTTGTCGAACAGGCCCAGCTTGGCGCCGACCAGCGTGGTGGCGAGCGTCGCGGCGGCCTGCGATCCCGAGAGCCCGGACATGACGCCGATCTCGGCCCGGCTGAAATGGAACGCCCGGCCCGCGAGGACCGCCGCCAGCGCCTTGCCGCCCAGCACCGCCACCGTGAAGACGAGCGCGATCCCGAGCGTCTTCGGATCGATCATGACCCTCGGCTCGAGCAGCACGCCGACCGAGACCAGGAAGATGGGGACGAACAGCGTCGAGCCCATGAACTGCAGGCGGTCCATGAGGGGGCTCTCCTCCGGCACGGCGCGGTTGAGCCCCAGGCCGGCGAAGAAGGCGCCCACGATGGCGTCGATCCCGGCGGCCTCCGCCAGGAC
Organism: Polyangia bacterium; assembly: GCA_035546175.1. Lineage (GTDB taxonomy): Bacteria > Myxococcota_A > Polyangia > Fen-1088 > Fen-1088 > DASZFV01. The sequence goes on along the minus strand of DASZWW010000473.1, from coordinate 2,451 downwards.
GCCGCCCACCAGGAAGGCGGCGACACCGAAGACGAACCGGTACGCCCGGTCGGCGCCCACGCGCGCGAAGAACCAGCGCGCCACGCGCGGGAGCCCCACCAGCGACCAGCAAGCGAGGACCGCGAGGCCCACGGCGATCCCGACGAGCTGGACCGCGAGCGAACCCGCCGGCCGGACCGTTCCAGACACCAGCGAGAGGACGAGCAGCGCGGAGGTGTCCGTCACGGCGGTCGCGCCGACCACCGTCGCGACGGCGCGGTTTCGCGCCAGGCCCATCTGCCGCAGCAGCGGGTAGGTGACCAGCGTGTGCGAGCCCCAGTTCGAGCCCATGAGCACCGCCGCCGCCCACTGGTACCCGAGCAGCCAGGCGCTCCCGACGCCGAGCGTGAACGGGATCGCGAACGACAGCAGCGCGAACGTGACGGCGACCTTCTTCATCTTCAGGAAGAGCTTCAGATCGAGCTCGAGCCCCGCGCTGAACATCAGGTAGAGGAGGCCGAACTCGCCGAGCGACGACAGCGCGATCTCCTTGGAGGCGAGGAGGCGCGCGCCGTGAGGCCCGAGCGCCATCCCGGCCAGCACGAGGCCCACCATGGCCGGCAGCCGGAGGGCCTCCGCGATGCGGGGCGCGAGGATGAGCGCCAGCACCAGGATCGCGTAGGCGAGCGTCGGGCCCGACGCGATCCGGTGGCCGACGGCGCCGAGGCCTTCCGAGAGGTGAATGGTGGTCCTCCGGTTGGCGCTTCGCTCAGAGGACCAGACGATCCTTCTGGATCGACTTCGCGACGGCCTTCGACACGTCCGTCATGAACGACCGGGCGGAGGCCGGATCGAACGTCTGGCTGACTCCCGACCAGATGAGCTTGTCGTCTTGCAGCGAGTAGAGGCTGCTCACGACGTGAACGACCGTGTCGGTCTGGACGAACGCCGGGTCATAGAGGGCGGGCGCCGCGTAGTCGTAGTACCCGTCGAAGGAGCCGTACTGCATCGGGCTGATCCGCTCCGTCACGCCCGCGAGCCGCATGAACAGCACGCCTTGAAACCCCTGGTCCTTGAGCTTCGCCTTCACGGCATCCCGGTCCTTGAGATCCGTGTCCCCGAGGACCTGATAGCTCGGGACGGCCTGGGCCCCGACGAGCTGCGACGCCGCCGTGTCCTCCGCCATGCGCCGCAGGCCTGGATCCTTCGCCAGGCAGATCACGGCCACCTTGGAGAGCGACGCTCCCTTGGCGCTCGGATCCGTCCACGTGCTGTTCATTTCGGTAGAGGCGCATCCCGCCATCGCCACGGCGATCCCCAGCAACACCGCTCTCGTCTTCATGACTCATCCTCCTCGACGGCTGTCGTGAACGGGCACGAACCTGGTCTTCGAGCGCGCGACGACAAGGTCGGGCGAGGCGCCCTTCGGGCTCGCCGCCGAGAATGCGCCGGGGCCTTACACGTCGCGAGGCGGGACGATCGGCAGAACGCCGGCGGTCCGGCGGCGTCGGACGTTACCCTCCCGACACGGGATTCACGAGGGAGAACGAGGCGCTCAAGCGCTGGCACGCTGCGGCCGAAGACTCTGAGGTCAGCGCCTCGAGCATGTCGATCTCGGTCTGGAAGCGGCCATACCTGACCCTCGGCGCCACGGCGCTGGTGTGGGTGTCGAGCCTCGCTGCGGCGCGCGCTCAGACCGGGTTCGCGACCGACCGCTTCGAGCCCGCCGGCGGCGGCAGCGACTGGTTCTCGCTCGAGTCGCTGGACTTTCGCGGCCACCTCCGGCCCGCGGGCTCCATCGTCGGAGAGCTGGCGTGGAAGCCGCTCGTGATCTACGACGCCGGCGGCCACGAGGTCGCGCCGCTCGTGAGCCGGCAGGCCACGCTGCACGCGGACGCCGCGCTGGTCCTGTGGAGTCGGCTGCGCGTCGACGTCAACGCGCCCTTCGTCGTATGGCACGACGGCACGGCGGGCATGGTCGACGGGATGGCGTTCGCGCCGCCGACGTCCGAGCCGCTCGGCGATCTCCGGCTCGGCGCCGACGTCCGTCTCTTCGGGCGGCCCGAGGACGGGATCAGCGTCGCCGCGGGCGCTCAGGTCTTCGTCCCCACGGGGCACGCCAGCGCGTACACGAGCGACGGCGTCGCGCGGTTCTGGCCCCGGCTGCTCGCGGCGGGCGCCGCGGGGCCGTTCGAGTGGGCGGCGCGGATCGGCTACCACGTCCGGCCGGCCGACAAGTGCGGCTGCGCCATCCCGCCCGGCGACGAGGTCACGGGCGGCGCGGCGCTCGGCGTGCGCGTGGCGGCGCCCGTGCTGCTCGGCGCCGAGGCCTACGCGAGCACGTCGACGACGAGCGGCCACTTCGCGAAGGGGACCGCGTCGCCGGCCGAGGCCTTGCTGGGGGTCCACGTCGCCGTCGCGCGCGACTGGACCCTGGGGCTCGGCGCGGGGCCGGGCACCGAGGGGGCCGGC
>DASZWW010000472.1:0-5117 GCA_035546175.1 Polyangia bacterium | reverse complement strand
GCAAATGACTCGTGGGTGGTCTTGGTTCGTGCTGGTCGCCGTCGCGAGCACCGTCGCGCCCGCCGGTGTCCGCGCGCAGACGGCGCCTGCCGCGCCCCTCCCGCCGCCGCCGCCCGCCGCGCCGACGGTGGCCGCCGCGGCGCCGGCAGCTCCGGCGGAGGCGGGCGTTCCCCTTCGTCTCGCCCTCGAGCTCGACGAGGCGGGCGGCGTCGTGACCGGCTCCTTCCACAACCAGGTGCTCGGCGCGCGGCTCGACGGGCGCTTCTCGGAGCGCCTCTCCTTCGGGGCCTCCCTGGGCGTGGGCGATCTCAAGGGCAAGGACGGCCGGGTCCACGCGGCGCTCGTGCGGGCCCTGCTCGAGTACATGGCGGGCGACCCTGCGGCCACGGTGCGTTACCCGCTGCGCTTCTCCACGGGCTACCTCGCCGTCAACGGGCCGGTGGCGGGCGTCGCGGGCGGCCTCGCCGTCGCCGCCGGCAAGAAGGCCGATCTCATCGCCACGCTCGGGTCGACGGTGTGGATCACCAACAACCAGAACCTGCTCTCGCTCGACCTCGCGCTCGAGGTGGCGTTCCGGCTGTGAGCTACTGATTCACGCCGCTCGCCAGGAAGCCGCCGTCGACGACGAGGACCTCGCCGTTGACGAAGCTCGCCGACTCGGAGGCCAGGAAGACGGCGGCGCCCACCAGCTCGTCGACGCGGCCGAAGCGCTTGAGGGGCGTGCGCAGCAGGAGCTCGCGGCCCCGCTCGGTGCCGTCCAGCAGCGCGCGGTTGATGTCGGTGCGGAAGACGCCGGGCGCGATGGCGTTGACGCACACGCCGCGCGGGCCCCACTCGAGGGCCAGCGACTTGGTGAGCGACGCCACCGCGGCCTTGCTCGCGGCGTACGCCGCCACCTCGTAGAGCGCCACGAACGTCGAGAGCGAGCCGATGTTGACGACGCGCCCGTAGCCGCGCGCGAGCATGGGCGGCCCGAAGACCTGACAGGCGCGGAGCGTGCCCGTGAGGTTCGTGGCGAGGATGTCGTTCCATTCGGCCTCGGAGACCTCGAGCGTCGGCGTGCGCTTGGTCTTGCCCGCGCAGTTCACGAGCACGTCGACCTGGCCGAAGGCCGCGAGGGTCGCGTCGCGCAGCGCCTCGAGCGACGCGCGGTCGGCCACGTCGCAGGGCTGCCGGAGCGTGCGCCGGCCGCGCGCCTCGATCTCGGCCGCGACGTCGGCGACGAGGGCGGCCCGCCGCCCCGACGCGACGACGTGGGCGCCCGCCTCGGCGAGGCCGACGGCGAGCGCGCGCCCGATGCCCGACGTGCCGCCCAGGACGACGGCGACGCGCCCCGCGAGATCGCGCGCGCCGCTCACTGCGCGAGGGCTCGCGACACGATCTCACGCGCCTCCCTCAGGATCTCCTCGAGGTGCGCGGCGCTCGTCATGCTCTCGGCGTAGATCTTGTAGACGTTCTCCGTGCCCGACGGGCGGGCCGCGAACCAGCCGCTCTTCGTGGCGACCTTGAGGCCCCCGACGGGCGCGACGTTGCCGGGCGCGCGCGTCAGCTTGGCGACGATGGGCTCGCCCGCCATGGCGCTGGCCGTGACCGCCGCCGGGTCGAGCTTCTTGAGCTTCGCCTTCTCCGCCGGCGTCGCGGGCGCGTCGACGCGCGTGTAGTAGGGCGTGCCGAACCTCTCGCGCAGCTCCTCGTAGTGCGCGCCCGGATCCTTGCCGGTCGTCGCCGTGATCTCGGCGGCCAGCAGGTCGAGCAAGATGCCGTCCTTGTCGGTCGTCCACACCGAGCCGTCCCGCTGCAGGAAGCTCGCGCCCGCGCTCTCCTCGCCGCCGAAGCCGCAGCTGCCGTCGAGCAGGCCCGGCACGAACCACTTGAAGCCCACGGGGACCTCGCGCAGCTCGCGGCCCAGGCTGGCCACGACGCGGTCCAGGAGGTTGCTCGACACGAGCGTCTTGCCGACGGCGGCGCGCGCCGGCCAGCCGGGCCGGTGCGAGAAGAGGTAGCGGATCGCGACGGCGAGGTAATGGTTCGGGTTCATGAGGCCCGTCGGTGTGACGATGCCGTGGCGGTCGGCGTCGGCGTCGTTGCCGAAGGCGACGGCGTAGCGCTCCTTGAGCCCGAGCAGGTTCGCCATGGCGTACGGGCTCGAGCAGTCCATGCGGATCTTGCCGTCGTGGTCGAGCGGCATGAAGGCGAAGCGCCCGTCGACCTTGGTGTTGACGACCGTGAGGTCGAGCCCGAAGCGCTCGCCCACGCGCGACCAGTAGCGCACGCTCGCGCCGCCCATGGGATCGACGCCCAGCTTGAGCCCGGCGCGCTTGACGGCCTCGAGGTCGACGACGCGCGGCAGCTCCTCGACGTAGGCGCCGAGGAAGTCGTACTCGCGCGTCGTGGGCGCCTTCCGCGGGTTGGCGGCGCGCTCGACGCCCGCGCCGCCCGCGCGCAGGAGCTCGTTGGCGCGCGCCTGCACGACGTCGGTGACGTCCGTGTCGGCGGGGCCGCCGTGAGGCGGGTTGTACTTGAAGCCGCCGTCGCGCGGCGGGTTGTGCGACGGCGTGATGACGATGCCGTCGGCGAGCCGGTCGCCGGCGCCGCGCCCGCGGTTGTGCCGCAGGATCGCGCGCGACAGCGACGGCGTGGGCGTGAAGCCGGGCTCGCCCGTCGCGGCGTCGACGGGGGCGATGAGCGTCTCGACGCCGTGGGCGGCCAGCACCTCGAGCGCGGTCTCCTGCGCGGGCGCCGAGGCGGCGTGCGTGTCGATGCCGAGGTAGAGCGGCCCGGTGATGCCCGCCTTCGCGCGGTGCTCGCAGATGGCCTGGGTGATACAGAGGATGTGCGCCTCGTTGAACGCGCCGTCCTCGGGCGCGCCGCGGTGGCCGCTGGTCCCGAAGGCGACCAGCTGCGCCGGATCGGCGACGTCGGGCTGGCGCGAGGCATAAGCCGCGCGCAGGCGCGCGACGTCGATGAGGACCTCGGGTGGTGCGAGCTTTCCCGCGAGCGGTGAGAGGGCCATGGGTCTCCGTTCTCCGGAGGGCAATGTAACGCGCCTCGGGCGCCATGTCGGTGTTTTCGCGGGAATGCCGGGAGGCCCCCTGATAGTTTCCCGGGAGCCATGTTCGCGACGCTGCTCGGCCGCGCTGTCTGCCTCGTCCTCGCGGGGTCGGCGCTCGGCCTGGCGGTCAACGCCGCGCGCCCCGACGGGATCCGCTTCACGAGGTTCGCGCCGCCCACGACCTGCGGCGCTGGCGAGGCCGCGCCCGCGCCGCGCGCGGCGCCCGTCGAGGTCCTGGCGCCCACGGCGGCCGTGTCGGTGTGCGGCGACGCCCAGACGCTCGTCGCCGACGTCCGGCCCGCCGACGAGTTCGCGCGCGGCCACGTCACGGGCGCGATCCACCTGCCGTGCGCCTCGTCGGACGGCGCGGCGAGCGCGGCCGTCGACCGGCTCGCCGGGCGTCACACCCTCGTCGTCTACGGCGACGGCACGGAGGACGCGAAGGTCGTCGCCGACGAGCTGCGGCGCCGCGGTGGTCGCGCGGACCTGCGCATCGTGGTGATCGACGGGGGGTTCGAGGCGTGGAGCCGCGCGGGCCTGGCCTGCTCGTCCGGGCCCTGCGCCGAGTGTGGCGCGCCAGGAGCGCCGAGGTGACCCGCGCCCTCGCGCTCGTGCTCCGGCTGGGCCTGGGCGGCCTGCTCATCGTCGCGGGCGCGCTCAAGCTGCGCGCGCCCGTCGCCTTCGCGACCGAGATCGCGAACTACCAGCTCGTCCCGGCGGTCGCGCCCTACGTCGCCGCCGTGCTGCCGGTCCTCGAGCTCGTCGTCGGCGGCGCGCTCGTCGTCGCGCCGCGCGCGTGGCGCCGCGCGGCCGCGCTCGGCGCGCTCGGCATGCTCGCCGCCTTCACCTTCGCCGTGGCCTCCGCCTACTTCCGCCGCATCAACATCGACTGCGGCTGCTTCGGCACCGGCGGCGGCCCCATCACGGGCCTCACGCTCGCGCGCAACCTCGTGCTCATGGCCGCCGCCGCGACGATCGTCGCCGCCGAGCGCGGCTGACCCCGCGTCAGGGGTACGTCGTCTCCTTGGGGTTGTTCACCGAGAGCGCGAGGTCGGCCGGCGGAAGGCAGGCGGGGATGGGCTCGCACGGGTACGTCGGGTCCATGTCCCACTTGTAGAAGCGGAACCAGTCGTACTCGCCGACCATGGGGTAGGTGTTCTTCGTGGGATCGGCGCCGCCGAACGCCGTGCCGTCGAAGACCCAGTGGTTCATCATCACCTTCATCGAGAGCTCGGGCACGATGAGGTCGTTCGCGCCGACGCCCTTCGTCTTCGTGCGGATGGGCACGCCGTCGACGAACCACGTGATGTGGTCGGGCAGCGCCTCGAACGCGTAGGTGTGGAACTCGCCCTGCGACTTGTAGCCGGCGGGCAGCGCCATCGCCGGCTGCGCGCCGAACGGGTAGGCGCGCGCCACCTCCTGCGCGTTCGCGTTGAAGCCCGTCATGTTCATGCCGATGATGACGTTCGTCGACAGGCTCGCCGGCAGGTCCTGCACGAGCTCGAAGTCGATCTCGCGCCAGGACTGGAAGTGCGGCGTGCGGAACGAGAACATCGACAGGACGAAGTTGCTCTCGGCGGTGGGCGCGCGCATCGACACCTCGTAGCGCCCCCAGCGGAACATGTTGTACTTGGAGCGGAACTCGCCGCTCGAGAGCGCCTTCGCCGGGACCGCCGCGCCCGGCAGCATGCCCGCCTTGGTCACGGACAGGCCGGCGGGCGTGGGGGCCGCGGTGACGGTGATCGTCATCAGCCCGTTGCCGAACTTGATGGCGTCCTCGCCGAAGCGCGCGAGGCCGTCGTCGATCGTGCCGTCGCCCCAGGTCCACAGCGGGTCCTTGTCGAGGTCGATGGGCGCGTTGAACTCCTCGACGAGGTAGAGCGAGAAGCCGTCGTACTTCGGGTACGTCGCCGTGGGATCCGGATGCCCCTTGATGGCGCTCGCCGTCGCCGTGTCGCCGCCGCCGTCCGTCGGCGCTCCGCCGTCGGCCGGCGCGCCCGCCGCGCCTGTAGATCCGCCGCTGGAGGCCCCGGCCGCGCCCGTCGACCCGCCGCTGGCCGCGCCG
>DASZWW010000471.1:0-6072 GCA_035546175.1 Polyangia bacterium | reverse complement strand
GGCCCACTGCGGCGTCGGGGCGCCGGGCTCGAAGCTCATGCGGCGGAGGTTGTGGGTGAGGAAGCCGCTGCCGACGATGAGCACGCCCTCGTCGCGCAGGGGCGCGAGCTTCTTGCCGAGGGCGAGGAGCTCGGGCGGCTCGAGGCTGGGCAGCGACGCCTGCAGCACGGGCACGTCGGCCGCGGGGTACATGGCGACGAGCGGGACGTAGGCGCCGTGGTCGAGGCCGCGCCCGGGCTCGTCGACGGTCTGCCCGGGGCCGAGCAGCGCGCGCACGCGCGCCGCCAGCGCCGGCGCGCCGGGCGCCGGGTAGCGGGTGCGATAGAAGTCCTCGGGGAAGCCGTAGAAGTCGTAGACGAGCGGCACGGGCGTCGTCGCGCCGAGCGTCACGGGCCGGTCGAGCCAGTGCGCCGACAGCATGAGGACGGCCTTCGGGCGCGGCAGCGCGCTCGCCCAGCGGGCGAGCTCGGACACCCACGCCCGATCCGTCAGCAGGGTGGGCGAGCCGTGCGCGAGGAAGATGCTCGGCAGGCGGTCCTGGGACGCGGTCTGTCCGGGCGTGGGCGTGGGCATCGGCTGATCTCGCCTCCCGTGCTCGATGGTCGCGCGCCGGCTGCAGGCCACGGCGGCCGGGGCGGCTCCCGCGGCGGCGAGCAGCTTGAGCGCGTCTCGACGATCCATGGCACCATTTTCTCTCGAGCGCCCCCTTCGATGCCAGCGCCCTCGGTGTAGATTCAGGCCATGGCCTCCGACGCCCTCGTCCCCGCCAAGGATCCCGCCGACGCGCTCATGAAGGCGATGCTCGACGCCCTCAAGGCGGGGTCGTACGACGCCTTCGTCGCCGACGGCACGGCCAAGATGAAGGCGGGCGGACGCAGCGCCTTCGGCGTCGCGAGCGCGCACTTCGCGCCGCTGCTCATGAAGGGCTACAAGACCACCTACCTCGCGCGCGTGCGCAAGACCGGCCACGCGCTGTCGCTCTGGAAGCTCGAGCCCGTGGGCGCGCCCGAGGACTACGTCATCCGCGTCGCCGTCAGGGACGGCAAGGTCGACGGCTTCTGGATCGAGTGAGGCCATGCCTGACCCCGGGACCCTCGCGCAGAACCCCTTCGCGCTGCTGTCGCTCATCGCGGCGCCGGCGGTGCTGACGAACTCGGCGTCGGTGCTGGCCCTCTCGACGAGCAACCGCTTCCTGCGCGCGAGCGAGCGGCTGCGATCGCTGGCCGGGAAGTACGAGGAGACGATGCACGCCGAGCCGCGCGAGCTGCTCATAAAGCAGCTCCGCCGCGTCGAGAAGCAGGCCTCGATGCTGCTCATCGGCCTGCGCTCGGCCTACGTCGCCATCGGCAGCTTCGTGAGCGCCAGCCTCATCTCGATCCTGGGCGCGGGGGTGGCGGCGTCGTCGCTCCACGACGCGTTCGCCTGGTTCGCGGCCCTCGCCCTCGGCGTGGGCTGCGTGGGCGCGGGCGGCATGGTGTGGGCGTCCGTCAACCTGCTGGGCGCGACGCGCCTGGCGATGCTGAACATGAGCGACGAGGCGGAGCTGGTCTACGCGCGCGAGCAGAAGCGCGTCGCGGGCGCGCCCGCGGCCAAGGCCTGACGGCGGCGGCGCGGCGCGCGGCCGTTTGTCGCGGGCGGCGGGCCGGCCTGCGGCATACTCCCGGGATGCCCACCCTGCCGCTCTACCAGGTCGACGCGTTCACGAACCGTCCGTTCGCGGGGAACCCGGCCGCCGTGTGCCCGCTCGAGGGGCCGATCCCGGAGGCGCTCATGCAGGACGTGGCCCTCGAGAACAACCTCTCCGAGACGGCGTTCCTCCACCGGCAGGGCGACGCGTACAGCCTGCGGTGGTTCACGCCCACGGTGGAGGTCGACCTGTGCGGGCACGCGACGCTCGCGTCGGCGTTCGTCGTCATGACGGCGCTCGAGCCGGCGCGCACGGAGGTGGCGTTCCGCACGCGCAGCGGCACGCTCACCGTGCGGCGCGAGAGGACCGAGGGGAAGGGCGGCGACCTCTTCGTCATGGACTTCCCGTCGCGGCCCGCGGCGCCCGCGCCCGCCGACGCCGCGGCCGTCGCGGCGGCGCTCGGCGCGCGGCCCGTCGCCGTGCTGCGCGGCCCGTGCTTCGTCGCCGTGCTCGAGACCGCCGACGACGTGCGCCGGCTCGCGCCCGACTTCGGCGCCCTCGGGCGCCTGGCCACGACCGTCTGCGTGACCGCGCCGGCCGATGGCGCGCTGCCGGGCGTCGACTTCGTGTCGCGCTACTTCGCCCCCACGGCGGGCATCCCCGAGGACCCCGTGACCGGCTCGTCGTTCACGACCCTCGCGCCCTACTGGGCCGCGCGGCTCGACAAGCCCGTCCTGCGCGCGCGCCAGGTCAGCGCGCGCGGCGGCGACGTGCGCTGCGAGGACCGCGGCGAGCGCGTGCTCATCGCGGGCCAGGCCCAGCTCGTCATCACCGGCACGATCACCTGCTGAGCTCCAGCCCCGCGCCTGTCCCGTCCGCGCCGCCCGCGGCGGAGGTCGGCGCCGCCGCCGCCGCCGCCGGCTGAGGGGCGGTGACGTCCCCCTGCGGCCACGGCGCGAGGAGCGTCACCGCGATCGAGGGGATGGCGGCGAGCAGCACGACGACGAAGAAGGTCGGATAGCCGAGGGCGTGCTGGAGCCCGCCGCTCACCATGCCGGTCGCGATCATGCACAGGCCCATGAAGGCGGTCGCGAAGGTGTAGTGGGCGGTCTTGAAGGGGCCGGGGGCGATCTGCTGCATCATGTAGATCATGTGGCCGACGGCGCCGACGCCCCAGCCGAGCTTCTCGACGGTGACGACGGCGGTGATGACGGCGCGGCTCTGCGGCAGGGCCTGCGAGAGGTAGAGGAACGTCAGGTTCGGCACGTTGAGGCAGAGGCAGAGCGGCAGGAGGGCGCGGCGCAGCCCCCGGCGCGCGACGAAGAGGCCGCCCAGCGCCGAGCCGGCGATGAAGGCGCCCGTGCCGAACGTGCCGTTGATGTCCCCGAGGAGCTGGTTCGACAGGCCGAGGCCTCCCCGCGCGCGGGCGTCGATCATGAAGAGGGGGCCCATCTTGTCGAGCAGGCCCATGCCCAGGCGGTAGAAGAACGCGAAGGCGATCATGCGGCCGACCTGCGGCTTGCTGAAGAACGTCGCGAAGGCGCGGGCGAAGGTGTGGGCGCCGCCGGCGCTCGCGGCCTCACCCGCGCCCGCGGGCCCGGGCATCCCCGCGGGGAGCCGCCACGCGTGCCAGATCGCGAGGGCCCCCACGAGCGCGGCGATGACGCCCAGGATGATCGCCCACGCCGCCCTCCAGTCGCCGGTCCGCTCGTGCAGCGTGCCGCTCGCGCGCACGAGCACGCCCATGGCCAGGATGGGGCCCAGGTTCCAGCACATGCTCTGCACGCCCGTCAAGCGGGCCTGGGCGCGCGGGTCGAGGGTCGTGACGTAGAGGCCGTCGCTGCCGATGTCCTGCGTCGCGCCCGCGAAGGCGGCGAGCGCGAGCAGCCCGAGGAGCGGCGCCACGAACGCGCGCCCGGGCAGGAGGAGGGCCAGGCCCGCGCCCCCGACGAGCGCGGCGAGCACGAGCTGCATGAGCACGACGAAGAACTTCTTGCTGCGGCGAAGCTCGAGCAGGGGCGCCCACAGCGGCTTGATGATGTAGGGCAGGCCGAGCAGGCTCGACCAGAACGCCGCCTGCTCGTTGGAGAGGCCCACGTTCTTGAGCAGGATGTTCGCGAGGCTGCCGACCGTGACGTACACGAGCCCCATGGCGAGGTAGCTCGTGGGCACCCAGCCGAGCGGGTTCGGGACACGGCCGCCGGGGGGAGCAGGCATGCGCGGCACCATCCTAACGCGCGACCCCGGCGGAACGGGAAGCGCGCGCGCCCAAACCGTTGCTTTGCGCCGCGCCGCGCGCCCGGTAATGTCGGCCCATGGCCCCCGAGCCGGTGAGCGACGCCGCGGAGGCGCCCAGGCCGCGCGCGCCGCTGCGCGAGGTCGCGCGCGTGCGCGTCATCTACGGCGACACCGACCAGATGGGGATGGTCTACTACGCGAACTACCTGCGCTACTTCGAGATCGCGCGCAACGAGTACCTGCGCGTCGCGGGGCAGACCTACCGGGCCTTCGAGGAGTCGCACGGGCTCATGCTCCCCGTGGTCGAGGCCCACGTCTCGTACCACAAGCCGGCGCGCTACGACGACGACCTCGGCGTCTGGGCCTCGTGCGCGGGGCGCGGCGCGGCCTCGGTGCGCTTCGAGTACGAGCTGCGCCGGGGCGGCGAGCGGCTTGTCTCGGGCCACACGATCCACGCCTGCGTCACGCGCGAGGGCCGCGTCGTGCGCCTCCCCGCCGAGCTGCGGGCCGCCGTGGGCCTGCCGGAGCGCGCCTAGATGGGAGAGCTGGATCGGAAGCTCGCGGCGATGATCGACCACACCCTGCTGCGGCCCGAGGCGGAGGGGCGCGAGGTCGACCGCCTGTGCATCGAGGCGCTGCGCTTCGGCTTCCACGCCGTGTGCGTGCAGCCCATCTGGGTGGCGCGGGCGGCGCGCACGCTCGCGGGCAGCCGCGTCGGCGTCGCCTCGGTCGTCGCCTTCCCCCACGGCGCGAGCCACACGGCCACCAAGGTCGTCGAGGCGGCGCGCGCGCGCGACGAGGGCGCCACCGAGCTCGACGTCGTCGCCAACCTGGCCGCCATCCGCGCGGGCGACGACCGCGCCATCGCCGACGAGGTGGCGGCCGTCGTCGAGGCGGCGCGCGGCGCCACCGTGAAGGTCATCCTCGAGACGACGTTCTGGTCGGCGGACCGCATCACCGCGGCCGCGCGCGCCGCCGTCGCGGGCGGGGCCGGGTTCGTCAAGACCTCGACGGGCTTCCTCGCGGGCGGCGCCACCGAGGACGCGGTGCGCGCGCTGCGCGCCGCCGTGGGCCCGTCGGTGGGCGTCAAGGCCTCGGGCGGCATCCGCACGCGCGGCCAGGCCCTGGCCCTGATCGCCGCGGGCGCGAGCCGCGTGGGCGCGTCGTCATCGGTGGCGATCGTCACCGACGACGGCCTCGCGGCCTCGGCGCGCTGAGGGTGCGCTAGGATAGGCGGATGGCTCGCTTCCTCCTCCACTGGCTCGTCACCGCCGTCGCGCTCGGCGCCGCGGCGCGCCTCGTCCCCGGCATCCACGTCGCCTCGGGGCCGGTGCTCGTGATCTCGGCGCTCGTGCTCGGGCTCGTCAACGCCGTCGTCCGCCCCGTGCTGGTCGTGCTGACGCTGCCGCTCACGGTGCTGACGCTCGGGTTCTTCTACCTGGTCGTCAACGGCGTGGCCTTCGGCCTGGCCGCGGCGCTCGTGCCGGGCTTCACCGTCGCCTCGCTCGGCTCGGCGGTGCTCGGCGCGCTCGTCGTGGCCCTCGTGTCGTGGGCCTTCTCGGCGCTCATCCGCGCGGCCCACTCCGATGCGTCACGGCGTGGGTGACGACTCGGGCGCCGCGAGCGCCGCCCGGATCACGCCCTCGTCGCCCGTGATGCCGAGGACGAGGTTGCCCGCGCACGCGCGGAGGGTGGCGTCGATCTGCGCGGGCTCGACGCTGGCGATCTCGTCGGGGATCTGGTCGATGGACTCGAGGGGCCAGCCGGCGTTCCAGCGCCACACGAGCGCGTTCACCACGGCCGGCGACGTCTCGTAGGCGCGGAGCCGCCCGACCATCACCGAGTCGCGGCCCCGGCGCACGGAGTCGGCGGACACGCCCTCGACGACGAAGCGCCGCCAGAAGCCGCGCAGCTGGCCCAGCGCCAGCGGCAGGCGGCCGTTGTCGACGTTGGCCTGGATGCGCAGGTACGAGGTGCCCCCGCGCAGCGTCGTCGCCGAGGTGTGCACGCCGTACGTCGAGCCGTAGCGGTGCCGCAGGTCGTCCGTGAGCCACCCGCCCACGACCGAGGAGAGCACGTCGTAGGAGATGCTGCGCGTGAGGTCGGCGGGCGGCAGCAGGCAGCGCAGCTCGATCTCGGCCTGCGAGGCGCCCGGCCGGTGGGTCACGATCGCGCCCCGGGCGCCGTCGAGCGCGGCCAGCGAGAGG
>DASZWW010000470.1:0-4490 GCA_035546175.1 Polyangia bacterium | reverse complement strand
TCGGCGCCGCGCCGTCCTTGGCCCGCTCGCGCTGCTCGACGACGCGTCGGGCGACCTTGCGGCCGAGCTGCGCGATGAGGCGCTCGAGCTCGCGCAGCCCCGCCTCGCGCGTGTACTCACCGACGATGCGGCGGATGACCTCGCGTCCGATGACGATCTCGCTCGCCGTGAGCCCGGCCTCGGCGACCTGCTTGGGCACGAGGTAGCGCTCGGCGATGACGAGCTTCTCCTCCTCGCTGTAGCCGGAGAGGCGCAACGTCTCCATGCGGTCGCGCAGCGGCGGCGGGATCGTCTCCGGCAGGTTCGCCGTGGCGATGAACATGACCTTCGAGAGGTCGAAGTTCACGCCGAGGTAGTGGTCGCGGAAGGTGTGGTTCTGCTCGGGGTCGAGCACCTCGAGCAGCGCCGCCGACGGATCGCCGCGGTTGTCCGCGCCGAGCTTGTCGACCTCGTCGAGCAGCAGCACGGGGTTGTTCGTGCCCGCCTGCTTGAGCCCCTGGATGAGGCGCCCCGGCATCGCGCCCACGTAGGTGCGCCGGTGGCCGCGGATCTCGGCCTCGTCGCGCACGCCGCCCAGCGAGATGCGCACGAACTTGCGCCCGAGCGCGCGGGCGATCGAGCGCCCGAGCGAGGTCTTGCCGACGCCGGGCGGCCCCAGGAAGCAGAGGATCGGCCCGTGCGCGCCCGCGCGCAGCTTGCGCACGGCGAGGTAGTCGAGGATGCGGTCCTTGATGTGCTCGAGGTCGTAGTGGTCCTCGTCGAGGATGCGGCGGGCCGTCTCGATGTCGAGCGTGTCCTCGCTCGCCGTGTTCCACGGCAGCTCGACGAGCCAGTCGACGTACGTGCGCAGCACGGCGGCCTCGGCGCTCTCGGCGTGCATCTGATCGAGGCGCCGCACCTGCTTCTCGGCCTCGACGCGCGCCTCCTCGGGCAGGCCGGCCTTCTGCACCTTGGCGCGCAGCTCCTCTATCTCCTCGCCGTGGACGTCGCCGTCGCCGAGCTCGCTCTTGATCTGGCGCAGCTGCTCGCGCAGGTAGTAGTCGCGCTGGGTCTTCGACATCTCCTCGCGCGCCTTGTTCTGGATCTGCGACTGCACCTCGAGGATGCCGATCTCCTTCTCGAGGGTCTGGTTGACGCGCGTGAGGCGCTGCACGGGCTCCTCGAGCTCGAGCAGATCCTGCGCCTCGGGCACCTTGAGCGTGAGGTTCGACGAGACGAGGTCGGCCATGCGGCCCGGGTCGTCGACGCTCTGCACGACCATCGAGAGCTCGGGCTGGATCGTCTTCCCGAGGCCGGACAGCTTGTCGATGTTCTGGCGAACGGAGCGCAGCAGCGCCTCGAGCCCGACGGAGCGCACGAGCGCGCGATCGTCGATGCGATCGATGCGCACCCGGTAGCACGGGCTCTCCGACACGAACTTCTGGATGCGCGCGCGGCAGAGGCCCTGCACGAGCACCTTGAGGCCGCCCTCGGAGAGCTTGCGCATGCGCATGATCATCCCGATCGTGCCCGTGCGGTAGAAGCCGTTGGGGCCGGGATCGTCCTCGGCCGAGCTGCGCTGGGCGACGAGGAAGCACAGCCGCTCGTCGGCCTCGAGCGCCTTCGTGACCGCCTCCATCGACACCGGCCGCGTCACGCGCAGCGGGACGATCATGTACGGGAAGACGACGAGGTCACGGATGGGCAACAACGGGAGGACGTCGGGGATCTCCGGTTCGGCGGTGCGACCGTCGCGACCTTCGTTGTTCGCGGGCACGCGGAGACAGTATCAGAAAATTTTTCCGCCAGCGTCGTTCCGCGGGCCCGATTACGCCCCGCGCCCTCGTTTTGGCGCGAGGCACACGCGCGTGTCCCACCATGTGCGACGACCGGACGGGCGACGGCCCTACCGTGGATCGACGAGGGCGATCGACGCCGACGAGAGGGCCCAGACGCGCCCGAACCTGTCGAGCTTCACGTCCCTCCAGTCGCCGGCGGCGACGACGTCGCCGAAGCGGCCCGCCCTGGCGTCGGCCGCCGTCAAGCGGCGCAGGCCCTTGGCCGTGGCGATCCACATCGTGTCGGCCGCATCGCGCGCGACGCCGTGACACGCGACGAGGGCCTCCTCGTCGCCGCTGTACGGCCGCCAGACCTTCCCGTCGAGGCGCGCGATGCCCTCCGACGTCGCCGCCCAGATGACGTCGCCCGGCGCCTTGGCGACGCCGTGAACGAGCTCGCTCGCCAGGCCCTCGTTCTCGCCCCACGTGCGCAGGTCGCCCTGCTGCCAGCGGACGATGCCCGACAGGGACGAGAACCACACGGCGGAGTCGTCGAAGAACACGCCCGTGAGCGCGGCGGGCAGCGGCAGCATGTCGGCGTTCGCCTTCTCACCCTCCTTGAGCGCGTGGTGGTGGGTCGCGTGGTGCGCCGCGAGGTCGAGCTCGACCGCGCCCGCGCTCACGTCCTGGTCCTCGCCCTCGGCGCTCTTGACGTGAGCGCGCACGCCCACCCAGAGCGTGCCCGAAGGGGAGAGGCCCGCGAAGGAGACGCCCGGGGGCCCCTCGACGGGCATCTTGAGCGGCACGCGCTCGTACGCCTTCCAGGTGTCGCCCACGGCGGCCTGGGCCGCGCCCACGACCACCGCCTCGGCGAGCCGCGTGACGACGAGCCCGGTGAGCTTCGGATCGGTGGAGAGCGCGTAGATCGTCCCGGCGCGATCGGCGGCGACGGCCAGCGCCGCGCCGTCGTCCGACTCGCCCACGCGCGTGGCGCGGTAGGTGTCGCCGTCGGTCACCCAGGCGCGCGGGCCGTCGGTCACGACGAAGCAGCGCTCGCGCGCCGCGCAGGCGACGGTGAGGCGATCGGCGTCGCCGACGAGCTCGGCGCCCGAGAAGAAGGCGGGCGCGTGCTTCGCGCCGCGCGCGACGCCGCGGCGCTCGGTGCCGTAGAAGATGGCGCCGTCGCTGCCCACGGCGACGGTCACGCCGGGCGGCGGGACGGCGTCGAGCGGGACCGCGGCCCAGCGATCCTTGCCGCGCGCGCTCGCCGTGCCCTTCTTGACCGAGACGAAGCGCAGGCCGCCCGGCGGAGGCGCCTCGCCCGCGCGCAGGAGCTGCAGCGAGTAGGCGCGCTCGGCGCCGGCGGCGCCGGCGACCAGCACGGCGTCCTTGCCGGTGTCGACGACGCGCACCATGCGGGCCTCGGGCTGCGCCTTGAACGCCCGCGGCTCGCCCTCCTCGAGGAAGACGAGGCGCGCGCCCTCGCCCCGCAGGTCGCGCGCGCCCACGACGCGCGTGCCGACGGCGGTGACGGCGGTGCCGACGATCTCGAGGCCCGCGGGGTCGTCGCCGAGCGGCACGCCGCGCGCGTGGTCGCCCTCGGCGCGGAAGAGCCCGAGCGCGCGCGTGCCGACCCAGGCGGCGCGCCCGTCGCGATCGAGCTCGAGCGAGGTCACGGCGACGCCCTGCAGCTCGGAGATCGGCGTCCAGCTCGTGCCGTCGGAGCGGAAGAGCCCGTCGCCGCCGCCGGCCCAGGCGCCGCGCCCATCCTCGGTGGGCGCGAGGGCCGTCACGCCGGCCAGGCCGCCGAACGACTGGTAGCGCTCCTTCGCGCCTTCGCCCTTGCCGCGCGCGAGGCGCCCCACGCCCGCGTCGCTCGCGACCCAGATCTGACCGTCGCCGTCGAACCCGAGGGCGGTGACGCCCTGCCCCGGCAGGCCCAGGTCGGCGCCCAGCGTCTCGTACTCGTCGGTGGCCGTGTCCCAGCGCCGCAGCCCGCGCGAAGACCCCGCGTAGAGCATGGCGCCACGCGCGGCGATGGCGGTGATGGGGCCCGTCTCGGAGCGCTCGGTGATCGCCAGCCCGGGCGCGGCGGAGGCCGCCGACGCCGGCCCCGGGCCGCCGCGCGCGCCCGTGCATGCCGAGAACGCGACCGGCGACGATGCGAACGCGAGCGCGACGAGAGCGCGGGTGAGTCGGCGAGTCCAGGCCATGGCTCGTCCAATATGCCGGTTCGCGTCGCTTCAAGCTACAGTGTCGGCGTGCCGGTCCCGTCGCCGACGCTCGCGTTCTTGCTCGCGCTCGTCCCCGTCACCCTGCTCGCGGCCGAGCCGTCCTCGACGGCGCCCGCGCGCCTCGCGCCGGGCGCCACGACGGTCGTGCGCCTCGCGCCCACGCTCGGCACGTCCGTCGAGCGCGCCGTCCCGGGCCGGGCCTTCGCGCGCGCCGTGGATCTCGACGCCGAGCAGCGCTGGTCGGACGCGGCCGCGCTCTACCAGGACGCCGTCAACGAGTGGACGAACGAGCTGCGCGTGCGCCCGTCACCCGCGCTCGAGCGCGCCGTCCAGAAGGCGGAGCGCGAGCGCCAGCGCTCGACGCTGCTCGCGAGCACGCGCCCCCCGCGCGGCCGCCTCGAGGGGCTGCGCGTGCAGGTGAGCCCGCTCGAGGAGGGCCGCCTCCTGCGCGCGAAGCTCATGGTCGTGCGCGCCGCGCGCGGTCGCGCGCCGCCCGAGC
>DASZWW010000469.1:0-6818 GCA_035546175.1 Polyangia bacterium | reverse complement strand
CGGCGCCGCCGCTCGCGCTGACGGCGCCTTTCTCGCTATGCTGGGCGCGATGCCGACGCCCGCGCCCCCGTTCGTGTCGCTCGATCACGTCCAGCTCGCCATTCCGCGCGGGGGCGAGCCCGTCGCGCGGCGCTTCTACGTCGAGCTGCTCGGCCTCGTCGAGGTGCCCAAGCCGGCCGAGCAGGCGGGCCGCGGCGGCTGCTGGTTCGAGAGCGGCGACGTCAAGATCCACCTCGGCGTCGAGGACGACTTCCGCGCCGCGCGCAAGGCGCACCCGGCGCTGCGCTGCCGCGACTACGCGGGCCTCCTCGCCCGCCTCGCCGCGGCGGGCGTCGAGACCGTCGCGGCCACCGACGTCCCCGGCGTCACGCGCTGCCACGTCTTCGATCCCTTCGGCAACCGCATCGAGCTCGTGGAGTAGGGCCTCAGCGGCAGCGCGCGTCGGCGGGGTCGTCGCAGACGACGCACTGGACGGAGCTGTCGGCGCCGACGGCGGGTCCGCCCGCGGGCGACATGAAGCCGAGGAGCTTGCCGCCGGGGCAGGCGGCGTCGTCGGTGAGCGTCCAGCAGGGCGCGACGCCGCTCGAGTCGAGGCACGAAGGGACGGGCGTCCCCGCGCCGCCGGCCGGCGGGTAGTCGACGATCGTGCAGTCCGGGCGCGTGCCGTGAGGGCCGGCCTTCGTCGCCAGCGCGCCGGTCAGGCAGGGCGGGCCGAGCACGCCCGCGATCGTGGTCGCGATGGCGCGCAGCGAGGTGGGCGGGTCGTCGCACGCGGACGTCAGCACGCCGTTGTGGCCGAAGGCGTAGACCCACTGCTCGAGGCGGACGCCCGGCCGCGCCGAGGTGACGCCGTCGCCGGTCCGACACGACGGCGAGAGCGAGGGCCAGGGGTTCGGATCGCCCGGCAGCCCGGGCGGGTCGAGCTCGACGGCGAACGGCTCGGGCGGCCCGGAGATCGACGCGACGAGGATCATGTTCGGGTCGGCCTTGAGCGACTCGAGCCCGGCGACGGCGTCCGAGACGCGCAGCAGGATCCCGTCCTCGGCGGAGGCGCAGGCGCCGAGCGCGCCGGCGGCGTCGTCGGGCACGGGCGCGCCGCCGCAGGTGATCCCGAAGCGCGCGCAGCGGAACGACGTGAGGGGGCCGAAGGTGTCGGCGGCGTACATCGAGGTCGGGTCGAAGATCTGCGTGTCGGGCGGCGCCGAGCAGTCGTCCTGGTTGGTCACGACGACGATGGCCAGGAACGCGCCCGGGCGCAGGAAGCCGGCGTTCTCGGGCGGCGGCGCCGCGCCGTCGCCGCCGAGCGCGCGCAGCGCGGCCGCGAAGGGGTGCGGGAAGGGGCAGCCGACATCGACGCGCGGCCACACGCACGACAGCGCGTCGGCGAGGCCGAGCTCGGGCGCGAAGTTGGTCTCGCCGCCCTCGATCGAGAAGTAGCCCTGCCCCGCGGGGAGCCCCGTCGCGGCGCAGCCCCCGCGGGGGACGGTCCAGAAGACCCCGCGATCGCCGCCCGCGTTACAGGAGGGCACGGGCTGCGCGCCCGCGCCGAGGTCGGCCGACACGACCGCGACGTGCAGGTTCGGGTAGCCGGCGGGCAGGCTCTTCAACGTGTCGGTGAAGGCGGGGAGGGCGGCGCGCACGGTCTGCTGGAGCGCCGCCATCCCGGGCGCGTCGTCGACGACGAAGAGCAGGTCGACGTCGCGGATCATCTGGTGCGCGAAGGCCATCGACGAGAGGCCCGCGTCGCCGGCGAGGCCGGCGCCGTCGCGGCCTCCGTCGCTCGTCGCGCCCGCGTCGGCGACGGGCGGGCGTGGCGGCGGCGCGTTCGACGACGACGAGCACGCGGCGAGGGCCGCGAGGAGGGTCGCGAGGAGCGGCGCGGCTCTGCTCCTGTCCATGGCGCGCCTAGTGTACGCTGCTCGTGCATGGCCGACGATGCGGGTCGCCCCCGCCTGCGCAGCGCCGCCTGGTTCGACGCCCCGGGGCGCGAGGGCATCAACCACCGCAGCTGGCTCAAGAACCAGGGCTACCCGGACGACGCGTTCGAGGGCCGGCCGGTCATCGGCGTCTGCAACACGTTCTCGGAGCTCACGCCGTGCAACGGGCACCTGCGCGCGCTCGCCGATCACGTCAAGCGCGGCGTGTGGGAGGCGGGCGGCTTCCCGCTCGAGTTCCCGGTGATGAGCCTCGGCGAGAGCCTGATGCGCCCGACGACCATGCTCTTCCGCAACCTGGCGAGCATGGACGTCGAGGAGTCGATCCGGGCCAACCCGCTCGACGGCGTCGTGCTGCTCGCGGGCTGCGACAAGACCACGCCCGCGCTGCTGATGGGCGCGGCCAGCTGCGACCTGCCGAGCCTCGTCGTGTCCGGCGGACCCATGCTGAACGGCAAGTACCGCGGGCGCGACGTCGGCTCGGGCACGATGCTGTGGCAGCTCGGCGACCAGCTCAAGACCGGCGAGATCACCGACGCCGAGGCGCGCGCGACGGAGTCCTGCATGTCGCGCTCGACGGGCACGTGCATGACGATGGGCACGGCCTCGACGATGGCCTCGCTGTGCGAGGCGATGGGCGTCGCGCTGCCCGACAACGGCGCCATCCCCGCCGTGGACTCGAGGCGGGCGCGGCTCGCGCACCTGTCGGGCCGGCGCATCGTCGGCCTCGTGAAGGAGGACGCGCGCCTGTCGAGGATCCTCACGCGCGCGGCGTTCGAGAACGGCATCGTGACGAACGCCGCCATCGGCGGCTCGACCAACGCCGTCGTGCACCTCATCGCCATCGCCGGGCGCCTCGGCGTGCCGCTCTCGCTCGCCGACTGGGATCGCCTCGGCCGCGACGTGCCCTGCCTCGTCAACCTCGTGCCGTCGGGCAAGTATCTGATGGAGGACTTCTACTACGCGGGGGGCGTGCCGGCGGTGCTGCGCGAGCTCGGGCCGCTCCTGCGCAAGGACGCGCCGACCGTCAGCGGGCGGACGCTGTGGGAGAACGTCGCCGAGGCGCCCTGCTGGAACCGCGAGGTGATCTTCCCGCTCGAGCGCCCCTTCAAGGAGCGCGGGGGCCTCGCCGTGCTCACCGGGAACCTCGCGCCGCAGGGGGCGGTGCTCAAGCCCTCGGCCGCGACGCCGGCGCTCATGAAGCACCGCGGGCCGGCCGTCGTGTTCGCGGACATCGAGGACTACGACCGGCGCATCGACGACCCGGCGCTCGACGTCACGCCCGACTCGGTGCTCGTGCTCAAGAACTGCGGGCCGCGCGGCTACCCCGGCTTCCCCGAGGTCGGCCTCATCTCGCTGCCGAAGAAGCTCCTCGAGCGCGGCGTCAAGGACA
Organism: Polyangia bacterium; assembly: GCA_035546175.1. Taxonomy (GTDB): domain Bacteria; phylum Myxococcota_A; class Polyangia; order Fen-1088; family Fen-1088; genus DASZFV01. The sequence continues at coordinate 3,491 of DASZWW010000469.1, read as the reverse complement.
TGGTGCGCCTCTCCGACGCGCGCATGAGCGGCACGGCGGCGGGCACCATCGTCGTGCAGGTCGCGCCCGAGGCGGCGGCGGGCGGCCCCCTCGCGCTCGTCGAGACGGGCGACGTCATCGAGCTCGACGTCGAGGCGCGCCGCCTGCACCTCGACGTGCCCGAGGCCGAGCTCGCGCGGCGGCGCGCCCGCTGGTCACCGCCGCCCGAGGCCGAGCCGCGCGGCTACCTCAAGCTCTACCTCGACCACGTGCTGCAAGCCGACCGCGGGGCCGACCTCGACTTCCTGGTGGGCGCCTCCGGCGCCCGCGTCTTCCGCGGCAACCACTAACGGACGAGCGCGATCGCGTCCTCGGGGCACGCGACGACGCACAGCCCGCAGGCGCGGCAGGCGTCGGCGCGCGGCGTGTGCGCCGTCTTCATCCCGTGCGCGCGCACCTTGAGCCGGCCGAGCCAGCCGAGGGCGCGGAAGTCCTCGTCGGAGATGCGCCCCACCTCGAAGACGTCGTACGGACAGACGGCGACGCAGTCGGCCTTGCCCTCGCAGCGCGCGCGCTCCACCACGGGCCGCCACGCGCCCGGGGCGGCGTCGCACCGCTCGCCGGGCCGCTGGGGATGGCGCGCGGCGCGCCTGGCCTTCTCCGGATCGCGCGAGGGCGGCGTCGTGTCGGACATGGGCGCCTCGACTATAGCGAAGGCCGGCGCGCGGCGGCGTAAGCGGATGCGTTTTTGACGGCGGCGGCGCGCCCGCCTACCTTCGCGCCTCATGACACGATCGAGCGGCGCGCGGGCGGTCGGGCTCGGCATCGCGGTCCTGGGGCTCGCGGCGACGACCGAGGCCCGCGCCGAGGCTCCCTCCGCCCAGGCGCAGGTCGTGCTCGCCAAGCTCGCGGACCAGCACGGCGCGAGCCCCGTCCTCCGGAAGCGCAAGTGGGACGCCGCCACGGTGGCGCGGCTCAAGGCCTGGGTCGGCGCGCGCGCCCCCCGGGAGATGGACGCGCGCACCAGCGACGACGTCGCCCTCCTGCGCGACGAGCTCGCGCGCCCGGTCTCGGTCAGCGTGTCGGGCGCGGTCAGCCTCGGGAGCTACCAGGGCGGCTACCTCTACTATTACCTGCGCGCGCTCGCCGAGGAGCACAAGCTCGCCCCGCGCGTCGGGGCCAAGGTCGCGGCCGGCTCGCCCCTCGGCCTCGTGACGGGCGCGTCGTCCGGCTCGATCACGGCCGTCATCGCCGCCATCGCCTCCTGCCAGGAGCCCGTGCTCGAGCCGCGGCAGAGCCTCTTCTTCCGGACCTGGTTCCCGGTGAGCGCCGAGGAGCTCAACCCGGTGAGGGCCGCGAGGCTGTACGAGAAGAAGAAGCTCGACAAGAAGGTCGTCACGTACCCCGGGGGGCTGCTGTCGCTCACGCCCATCGACGACGCGGTCAAGCGGGTCGAGGACGCCTGGAACGGCGGCGCGTGGTCGGCCGAGCCGTGCGACGTCGACGTCGGCCTGTCGACGACGCGCATGCGCCAGCGCCTCGTCGAGCCCCTCGGGGAGCTCAGCCTTCCCAAGCAGTCGGAGAAGATCATGTTTCGCCTGCACGGCCCGGGGCGCGGCAAGATCCCCGGCCTGGCGAACTTCGTGGTCGAGGCGGGCGACCCGGACGTGCCCCTCCACGACGACCGCCTGCCGCTGCTCGAGAAGGTGTTCCGCCGCCTCGGCCCGGACCCGACCATCGGTGACGTCACGGGCCTGTTGCGCGCGTCGTCGGCGTTCTCCTTCGCCTTCCCGCCGCACCGGCTCACGTTGTGGTCGACCGCGCTCGACCACGACGCGCCGACGGACTACACCGACGGCGGCGTATTCGACAACCGCCCCGTGGGCCTCGCCGTCGAGATGCAGCGCTGGCGCCTCGGCCTGCGCGGGGAGAGCGAGTCGAAGACGCGCTACCTCGTCGCCGATCCGGACATCGAGAGCTGGAGGCGCGAGGGGGCCGTGCCCCCGCCGCCGCCCCCCGGGCCGGGCGCGCCCGCCCCGACCCCGGAGACGACCCCGTTCCTCGAGACCTGGCTGCCGTTCCTCGGGGACTTCATCACGACCGCGTTCGAGGTCCAGGTCATGGACGCGCTCGAGCGCGAGCGCACGATGTTCGAGGGCCTCGAGCTCCTGCCGCGCCGCTCGCCCGTGGCGGGCGCTTACCTCATGGAGTTCCTCGCCTTCGCGGAGGAGGACTTCCGCCTCTTCGACTTCTACATGGGGATGGTCGACGCCTGGGAGCAGCTCTCGCGCACGTCGCTCGGGTTCCAGGTCCTCGAGGCGATCGGCGAGACGCCGACCTTCGAGGACGCGCCCGAGCTCCAGTGCCTGCTGGCGTGGCGAACGGCGACCCTCGCGGGCACCGCGGAGCCCGCGCCCGACGCCTGCGCCGCCCTCGACGTCCACCCGGATCATCCCGAGCTGCGCCGGAACATCGAGGCCCTCGCGCGCGCGAGCGCGCGGACGCGCGAGTGGGACGTCGAGAACCCGCCGTCGGCCAAGGGGCGCGAGCAGGCGATGTTCCTCGCCGCCCTCGGCGCGGGGCCCCGGCCCTACGTCTACCGGCAGCTCGAGTACCACGACGCGCCGGCCACCGCCGCCACCGTCGATCTCGCGATCCGGGAGAACCTCCAGGACATCATCGAGCACACGACCGAGGAGCAGCCCTTCGGCGCCGACAGCCTCGCGGTCGGCAGCCTCGGCAAGGCGCTCGCGAACTACTACGTCTACAGTCCGCCCACGCGGTACGCCGGGGCCGGCCTGGTGAGTGACCGCGGCTTCGAGCTCCTCGGCGCGTGGCGCCCCTGGAAGCCGCGCGCGCCGCACTGGATCGACGTGCGGCCCGACCTCGCGCTGCGGGTCATCGGCATTCACCTCGCGGCCTACGACGCGCAGCCCGGCACGGGGCGCACGGCGGCCTTCACGTACATGGCGGCCGCGCACCTGACCGGCGAGCTGCAGCTGCAGAACATCTGCCCCGGCCTGGCGACCCTGCAGAGCACGGTGCAGTTCCACCTCGGGCTCGGCTGGGCGGGCGAGTCGCTGCAGACCTGGAACGGCCCGCTGCTGTGGCGGCAGGGCCCGGAGATCCTGGTCGGCGCCGCGGCCTTCCAGCGCTTCTACCTCGACGTCGTCTTCGACCAGTTCCTCGACGACTGCGCCTCCAACAACCGCTGCTCGCACGCCGATCCCTACCTCAGCCCCAGCGTGCCGCCCATCGTCGACGCCGACTGGGGCCTGCGCTTCTCGCTGGGCTATCGCTTCTTCCTCGACTGACCTGGCGCGCGCGGCGGACTCAAAAACCTGAGGGTCTCCTCGCGTCGCGGCGGTGGGCAGCGGCCATCGACGCGGCCTTCGCTGCTGGCGCGCCTCTTGCTGCAGGATGCCGCATGCCCTCATTCAATGCCGTGCGCGCTCTCCGCGTCGCGTTCGTCGTCGGTGTCGCAGGTTGTGGGTCGGTGGCCCTCGTGCCCG
>DASZWW010000468.1:0-9314 GCA_035546175.1 Polyangia bacterium | reverse complement strand
GGACCTCCTCCCGCATATGACGAGATCGCGCGCGGATGGTGGTGCGCGGCTCGCCCCGGCGTTGCACGTCCGGCGTGAGCCGTTTTGCCGGCAGGCCCGTCGGCGCGGCGCTCGCCGCGCGCTAGGAAGAGCCGCCCGCGGAGCGCCCGCGGACGCTGAGGAACCGCGCGAAGGGGATGAGCTGCGCGAGCGGCAGCACGCGCTCGCGGCGCTGCTCCTCCTCGAGGTGGCGCACGCGCGCCTTGAGCACGTCGGCGAGCGTGATGAGACCCACGAGGCGCCGGCCGCCCTCCGCCTCGTCGACGACGAGGACGCTCGTCGAGCCCGTCTCGGCCATCCGGTGGACGACCACCCGCAGGGGCTCGTCGACGCGCGCCGTGACGGACGGGCCGCCGCCGCCGGGCGCGCCCTCGGGCAGGTCCACGACGCCCGTCTGCATGACGTCGCGCGCGAACAGGATCTCGAGCGGGTCGATGGCGTACTCGCGGCTGACGTGGAAGCCGCGCCGGGCCACCTTCTCCGTGAGGATCGAGCGCTTGAGCACGAGCACCGTGAACGTGTGCGCGCAGGCGGTGGCCGTGAGCAGCGCCAGCGACATCGAGAAGCGCCCGGTCAGCTCGATCGCGAAGACGAGGGCGGTGAGCGGCGCGCGCATCGTGCCGCCGAGGATCGCCGCCATCGCGACGAGCGGCCAGAAGCCGACGCCCATCTCGGGCAGGAGCGGCGTCGCCAGCACGCCGAGCGCGCTGCCCATCATGAGCAGCGGCGCGAGCACGCCGCCCGAGGTGCCGGAGCCGAGCGAGACCGCCCAGATCGCCGCCTTCACGAGCACGAGGCGCGTCGTGGGGCCCGTGCCGCGTCCGCCCCCGAGCAGGGCCTGGATCTGGTCGTACCCGACGCCGAGCGCCTGCGGGCAGACGAGGCCGCCCAGCCCGACGACGAGGCCGCCGATCGCGGGCCACCACATCCAGTGCAGCCGCTTGAGGCGGAGGAAGGCGTCCTCGCAGGCGTACACGGCGCCCGTGAGCAGCGCCGAGAGCGCGCCGGCGGCCACGCCCAGCCCCGCGCAGGAGAGGAGCGCGACGGGCGTCAGCGTGAAGGCCGCCTCCGGCACGGGGAAGATGGGCCCGAGGCCGAGCAGGGGGCGGCGCACGAAGGCGGCCGTGACGCTGGCGAGCACGACGGGCACGAGGCTGCGCGGCTTGAGCTCGAAGAGCAGGAGCTCGACGGCGAGGAACACCGAGGCGACGGGCGCGGCGAAGGTCGCCGACATGCCGGCGGCCGCGCCCGCGACGAGCAGGGTCTTGCGCTCGGCGGCCGTGAGGTGGAAGAGCTGCGCGATCATCGAGCCGAAGGCGCCGCCCGTCATGATGATGGGGCCCTCGGCGCCGAAGGGGCCGCCCGAGCCGATGGAGATCGCCGAGGAGATCGGCTTGAGCAGCGCGACGCGCGGCTGGACCCGGCTGCCGCGGATGAGGATGGCCTCGAGCGCCTCGGGGATGCCGTGGCCGCGGATCCGCTCCGAGCCGTAGCGGGCCAGAAAGCCGATCACGAGGCAGCCGACGACGGGGACGACGACGCTCCAGGCGCCGAGGGTGTTCAACGCCGGTGAGGCGGGGGCGAGCGAGAGGCGCTGAAAGAAGAAGAGGTTCGTGAAGAAGGCGATCAGGGCGAGCAGCGCGGTCGCGACGTAGGCGCCCAGCACGCCGAGGCCGACGGCGAGCGCGGCGATCGGCAGCATGCGCGCGGTCGCCGTGAAATCGCCGAGCGCCTCACGGGGGGAGGGGGCGGGAGGAGCGGGGGTGGACACGTGGCGAGCCTTTCCGGTGGGAGGTTGCCGTCTCGAAGAACATGGGCGCGTGCCCGTCGCCCGCGCCCATGGCGGCGACGAGCGCGCCGAGGTCGGCGGCGAGGCGCGTGCGCGCGGGGCGGCCGAGGAGCGCGAGGGCGGCGATGAGGCGATCCTGGGCGGCGGCCGGCGCGCGCTCGAGCAGGCCGCGCCCCGCGGGCGTGAGCGCGACCTCGACGCGGCGGGCGTCGTCGTCGGCGCGCGCGCGCGTCACGAGCCCGCGGCGCGCGAGCTTGCTGACGACGACGGAGACGGAGCTCTGGTGAGTGAGCGTGCGCGCCGCCAGCTCGTTGACGGAGAGGGCGCGGGCGCCGGCCAGGCGCTGCAGCACGAACAGCTGCGCGGCCGAGACGCCCACCGCCGCCTCCGAGCGCCGCGAGGCCTCGCGCAGCGTGCGCACGACGTGCCGGATCGAGTCGAGCACGGCGCGCGTCGCCCGATCCGCGAGGACGTCGGCGGCGGCCGCCGTCACGGGCGCGCGCCTCGCTGATGTATGGGTACCCATTGAGTGGCTGACCATACGATTAGCAAGCGGCGGGCCTCGGCACAAGGGGCACGAGGCGATGCTGAGCGTGACGCGAGCTTGCCCGAGCCGTCCGCGACAGCGGCGCCGGCGCGCGTCGGGTCAGGGCGGCGGGGCCGCGGCGCGCATCGGCGTGCCGGAGCGCCGCGCGCGATCGTAGTGCGTGCCGAAGACCCGGTCCCACAGCGGCGTCGTGAAGCCCCAGTTGTATTCGGGGTGGGCGTGGTGGATGAGGTGGTGGCGCTTCATCCGCTTGAGCCAGCCGCGCTGCCCGCGCCAGTGGTGGCTGCCGTGGTGCAGGGCGCAATAGAAGATGTAGCCGAGCCAGGCGAACCCCATGACGACGCCCGTCGAGGAGGGCCGCAGCAGGAGCGCGAGCAGCTCGAAGAGGAGCACGACGGCCACCGCCGTCAGGTACCAGGGCACGCCGATGAGGGCGCGCGGGTCGTCGTGGTGCATCGCGTGGCCCGCCGTGAGGAACGACGTCCACTGGTGATAGACGAAGCGGTGGAGGAGCCACTCGGCGAGCGTCCACGACAGCAGGCCGGTCGCCGCGAAGGCGCCGAGCTCGACGGCTCCCAGCGCGGCGTGTCCGTGCGGGAAGGCGTGGCTCACGAGCCAGACGACGAGCGAGATGTTGGCGACGTAGCCGAACCAGTAGTTGAAGGAGCTCGAGCCCAGCTTGCGGATCATCTCTTGGCGGGCGTCTTCGGGGGCGGAGGGTAGGGTTGTCATGTCTCCTCGTCGGGGGATGAGACGATAACGCCGGCAAATTGGTTTGCCAGGGGCGGCGTGCGTTGTGTCGGAGAATTTACGCGCGCTTGACGCCGGCGTTCACTCCTCGACACCCTACGGGGCGTTTTCGGGGTGGTGACGCGGGCTTGCGCCTCGGGCGCGCTGGCCCGGGCCTTGCGATTGCGGGCGGCATGCACGCCATCGACAGGGAGCCGGGGAGACTGACGCGGGGCCTCGCACGGATCGCCGAGCGGCCGCGCGTCGTCATGGCCGTCGCGCTCGTCGCGACGCTCGGCGCGGCGGGCGTCGCGGCGCGTCTGCGCCTGCGCACGTCGCTCGTCGAGCTCTTGCCGACGCGCGACCCGGCCGTCGTGAGCCTCGAGCGCACGCGCACGCGCACGGGCGATCTCAACCTCCTGCTCGTGGGCATCCGCTCGCCCGACCACGCCGCGAACCTGCGCTACGCGGCGGCGCTGACGCGCCACCTGCGGTCGTTGCCGCCGTCGGTGTGCGAGCTGGCCGCGTCCGAGCTCCACGATCTGCGCGACTTCTTCCAGAAGAACCGCTGGCTCTACGTCCCCGAGTCCGACCTCGAGGACGTGCGCGACGGGCTGCGCAAGGCGATCCTCAAGAAGAAGAACCCGCTCGTGATCGATCTCTCGGAGGACGGGGCGGACGCGCCGGACGCGCTCGTCGCGCGCCTGCAGGCCCAGGCCTCGCGCACGGGGGCCCTCGAGCAGCGCTTCCCGGGCGGCGACTTCGTGCGCGGCGACTTCGCGTGGGTCGCGGCGCTGCCGCCGGGCGGCCTGCTCGTCGAGAACGCGGGCCAGGGCCTGCTCGACGCCGTGCGGGCCTTCGTGGCGGCGAACCCGCCCGCGGCGTTTCACCCCGAGATGCAGGTCATGCCCGCGGGCCCCGTCATGGCGACGCTGCGCAACCGCGAGGCCGTCGAGCACGACATCGTCGCCGTCACGCTGGCGTGCGTCCTGGTCATCGGCCTGTCGATCGCGCTCTTCTTCCGGTCGGTGCGCGCGCTGCCGCTCGTCGTGGCGCCGGCGGCGCTGGGGACGCTCGTGGCCTTCGCCGCGGCGGCGCTCGGCTTCGGCTACCTGAACTCGTCGACGGCCTTCCTCGGTTCGATCATCCTCGGCAACGGCATCAACTACGCCATCGTGCTGCTGGCGGCCTTCCGCGAGCGGCGGCGCGCGGGCCACGAGCCGCGCGCCGCCCTGGCCCGCGCCGTCGAGCAGGTCTGGCGCAGCACGCTCGCGGCCTCGCTCGCGGCGGCGGCGGCCTACGCCTCGCTCGCGCTCACGGGCTTCCGCGGCTTCTCGCAGTTCGGCGTCATGGGCGCCGTGGGCAGCGTCGCCTGCTGGGCGGCGACGTTCCTCGTGCTGCCGGCGCTGCTGGCGCGCTTCGGGGGCGCCGTCCCGGCGCGGCGCGCGCCTTCGACGCGAGAGGGCGGGCTGCCGGCGCTCGTCGCGCGGCGGCCGGGCGCGCTGCTCGCCGGCGCCCTCGGGCTCACGGCCGTCGCCGCCGTCGGTCTGAGGCACTTCGCCCACGACCCGTTCGAGTACGACTTCCGCAAGCTCTCCACGTCCGACGAGGGCGACGCCCAGCGCCGCCAGTTCGAGGGCGGCGTGCAGGCGCTGTTCGGCCGCTGGCACACGCCGAACGTGCTGGTCGCCGACCGCGTCGAGCAGGTCGAGCCGATGCGCGCCGCCATCCGCGCCCAGGACGACGCCGCGCGCCCGCACGTCGGCCAGATCGTCAGCGTCTACGACGTGCTGCCGGGCGCGCCCGATGCGCAGCGGCGGAAGCTCGCCCTCCTGCGCGACATCCGCAAGCTGGCCAGCGACCCGGGGCTCGCCGCGCTCGACGCCGCGACGCGGAGGAAGATCCGCGAGAACATCCCGCCGGCCAGCCTGGCCGTGCTCGGGCCCGAGGCGCTGCCGCCGCTCGTCCGCCGCCCGTTCACCGAGCTCGACGGGACGGTGGGCCGCATCCTGCTCGTCTACCACGCCGAGGACACGGCCTCGCTGTGGGACGGGCACGAGCTCCAGGCCTTCGCGGGCGTGCTCCAGCACCTCACGCTCGCCGACGGCTCGGTGATCGACAGCTCGGGACCCCCGATGGTCTTCGGGGCGATGGTGCGCGCCATCCTGCACGACGGCCCGCGCGCCTCGCTGCTGGCGCTCCTCGCCGTGGTCGTGCTCGTCGGCCTCGTCATCCGGCCGCTCGGCGCGGCGGCGCTCGCCGTGGGCACCATGCTGGTCGGCGTCGCCTGGATGATCGGCGGCGCGGGCGTCGCGGGCGTGCGCGTCACCTTCCTGAACTTCATCGCCCTGCCCATCACCTTCGGCATCGGCGTCGAGTACGCCGTCAACGTCGCGGCGCGCCTCGGCGCCGAGCCCGACCCCGCCGCGGCCGTGCGCGGGACGGGCAGCGCCGTCGCGCTCTGCTCCTGGACGACGATCGTCGGCTACGGCTCGCTGCTCGCGGCGCAGAGCCAGGCGCTGCGCGGCTTCGGCGCCATGGCCATCCTCGGCGAGGTCTCCTGCCTGCTCGCGGCCGTCGTGGGCCTGCCGGCCTTCGTGAGCTGGCGCCGGCGGCGCGCGGTCGACGCGCGCGCGACGGACCGGCCCGCGGCCGCGGCCGTCGAGGGGGCGCCCGCGCTGCTCGTCGGCGCCCGGACGCCCGTCGCGTCCGCCTGAGCGCGCCGGGCCCGGACCCCGCGGCGCGGCTGACGGCGCGCCCCGTTTGGGCCATTATCGGCCCATGGATCGCCGGGCCCGCGCGCTGCTCCTCGCGGTCGCGGGCGCGCTCGTCCTCGGCTGCTCGGGGAGCCCGACGCAGAAGATCGGGCTGCCCGGCGGCGCGCCCTGCCAGGGGCCGCTCGAGGTCGTCGGCGCGCCGTGCCCGCAGACGTTCGACGGCACGCTCGCCAGCGTCGCGTGCCCGCCATACTTCGGCCAGGAGCTCTTCTCGTGCGGGGACGCCTTGCTCCTGCTGGAGAGCGGCGGCTCGACGGCCGCGTGGTGCGTCTACGATCCGAGCTCGCACGCGCTCGTGGGCGCGACGGTCACCTCCGACGCCCCCGAGTTCTGCGGCGGCCTCACCTACCAGGAGCGCGCCGGCAAGCAGGTCGACCCCGCCTGCGCGCTGGGCGACGCCCTCGACTCGCGCGTGTGCCCGGCGAGCGGGCTCGACGCCGCGCCCCCGGACGCCGCGGCTGACGGCGGCGACGGAGGAGGGATGGCGCCCGACGGCGGCGCGCCAGACGGCGCCGATGGGGACGGCGTTTCGGAGTAGTCTCCGCGCATGAGCGACCAGGAGCGCGCCGCCAAGATCGAGGCGGCGCGGAAGAGCCTCGACTTCGTCCAGGCCGGCATGATCGTGGGCCTCGGCTCGGGCACGACCGCCGCCGAGATGGTGCGGCTGCTCGGCGAGCGCGTGCGCGCCGGGCTGGCCGTCCGCGGCGTCGCGAGCTCGACGGTCACGGAGGCGCTCGCGCGGCGGGAGGGCATCCCGCTCGTCGCCGTCGCCGAGGTCGACACGCTCGACGTGACGATCGACGGCGCCGACGAGGTCGACCCCCGGGGCCGGATGATCAAGGGGCGGGGCGGCGCCCTGCTGCGCGAGAAGATCCTGGCCGCGTGCTCGCAGCGGCTGGTCATCATCGTCGACCCGCGCAAGCAGGTGGCCACCCTCGGCGCGGCGCCCGTGCCCGTCGAGGTCACGCCCTTCGGCGTGGCCTTCGTGAGCCGCGCCGTCACGGCCCTGGGCGGCAAGCCCGTCCTGCGCCCCGGCGCCGCGGGGGGCGCCTACCTCACCGACGGCGGCAACCACATCCTCGACTGCGCGTTCGGCCCCATCCCCGATCCGGACGCGCTCGCGGCGCGGCTCGACGGCGTGGTGGGCGTCATGGAGCACGGGCTCTTCGTGGGCTTCTCGCCGACGATCGTCGTCGGCGGGGCGCGCTAGGCGGCGCGGCCGCGGCGGGCGTCCAGGGAGACGAGGACGATGCCGCCGCAGAGGAGGGCGCCGCCGACGAGACCGAGGGGACGGAGCGGCTCGGCGAGCAGCCAGGCGGCCAGGAACAGGGTCGCCACCTGCTGCATCTGCAGGGCGAGGGCGCTCACCGTGGGCTCGACGTGGCCGAGGCCCCAGCTGTTGAGCCACCACGCGGCGAGCTGGACGACCAGGCCGAGGCCGACGAGCGAGGCCCAGGCGCGCGCGTCGTAGCCGGTGAAGGGGTGGCCGGCGGCGACGGCGGCCACCGCGAAGCAGGCGAGGCAGGCGAGGCTCATCCAGAAGAGCGCTTGCGGGGCGGCCAGCGTCGCGCGCGCGCGGGTCATCATGAGCGTGAAGGCCGCGTAGGCGAAGCTGGCGCCGACGGCCACGGCCTCGCCCGTGCCCACCGCGCCGGCGGCGACCGCGCCGTGCGCGCCGCGCGCGAGGGCGAGGACGAGCGCGCCCGCGAAGCCCGCGAGCTGGCCGAGCCACCCGAGCGGGCCCACGCGGCGGCCCAGCGCGAAGAACGCGAACAGCGCCACCCAGAGCGGCGAGAGGCCGCCCACGAGCAGGGTCGCGTTGGCGGCGCTCGTCTCGTGCATCGCGAGGTGCCAGAGCGCGAGGTCGAGGAAGAAGGCCGCTCCCGCGGCGAGGGCCCAGGCGCGCCCGCGCGCGCCGCCGAGCGAGCCGGCCCGGCGCGCGAGCAGCCAGGCGCCGGGGAGCGCGACGGCCATGCGGTAGAAGCCCACCGTGAGCGCGGTGGCGCCGCCCACGACGGCCCACTTCACGAAGATGGCCGAGAACCCGAGCAGCGTCGCGCCGACGAGGATCGCCGCCGTGGCCCGGCCTCTCAAATGGCTCCCTGCCGCATCGGACGGCGCGCATGGTAGCCGGTCGCGGCGCGTTCCGCCTCTCCGCCGGGGGCCCGGACCGTGTATCGTGGAGGCGTGCCGGCGGACCCGGAGGTCGTGACGAGCGTGACCACGGGCGGGTGGCTCGAGCCGGCGCTGCGGCTGGGCGCCGCGGCCCTCGCGGGCGGCGCCATCGGCTGGGAGCGCCAGCTGCGCGGCCGGCCCGCGGGCCTGCGCACGCACATGCTCGTCAGCATCGGCGCGGCGATCGTCGTCGGGATCTTCTCGGGCGTCTCGGTGGACGCGACGAGCCACGCCGTCCAGGGCGTCGCGACGGGCGTGGGCTTCCTCTGCGCGGGCGACATCCTGCACCACGTGCGCGATGGCCAGGAGAAGGTCAAGGGCCTGACCTCGGCCGCCTCGCTGTGGGTGACGTCGGCGCTGGGGATGGCGGCGGCGATGGGGCGCTGGGGGCTCACGTTGTTCGGCTCGCTCGCGACGCTCTTGACGCTCACGCTCGTGCGCGGGCTCGAGCGTCACGTCCCGGACCGCGGCGACCACGGCGACGGGGGCGCCGAGAGGGACTGACCGTGGCCGCCCGCAACGACATCCGGGAGGCGACGGACCGCTACGAGCGCTGGCTCGGCGAGCACATGCGCCTCGTCGCGCCGGACCTCGCCCTCAAGCACGAGCGCATGCGCCTCGCCGTCTTCCCGTTCATGCGCGCGACCTTCTACCGCTGGTGCGAGCTGTGGCGCGAGCTCGCCGCCTCCGAGCGGGCCCTGGCGCGCGTGGCGGCCGTCGGCGATCTGCACCTCGAGAACTTCGGGACGTGGCGGGACGTCGAGGGGCGCCTCGTGTGGGGCATCAACGACTTCGACGAGGCGACGACGCTCGTCTGGTCGCAGGACCTGGTGCGCCTCGCGACGAGCGCCCACCTGGCGATCGCCGACGAGCACCTCGACGTGCGGCGGCGCGAGGCGAGCGCGGCGATCCTCGCGGGGTACCGCGAGGGCCTCGAGCGCGGGCCGCGCACCTTCGCGCTCGAGGAGCACAACGGCTGGCTGCGCCGCGTGGCCCTCAACGAGCTGCGCGATCCGGTGGCGTTCTGGAACAAGATGGGCGCCCTCCGCAACGCGCGCGATCCGGACGCCGACGCCGTGCGCGCGCTCCTCGCCGCGCTGCCCGGCGGCGATCGCCCGGCGCGCATCTGCCGGCGCGTCGCGGGCATGGGCAGCCTGGGGCGGCCGCGCTACGTGGCCCTCGCCGAGTGGCGCGGCGGCGGCGTCGCGCGCGAGGCCAAGGCCACCGCGCCGTCCGCGTGGACGTGGGCGAGCGGCGT
>DASZWW010000467.1:0-56744 GCA_035546175.1 Polyangia bacterium | reverse complement strand
CCGCGAAGTACTTCGACCGCGTGTCGCCCGAGTCGTACGACTGGGCGAACAGCCTCTTCGAGTCGTCGTGGGCGAACTTCATGCTCAAGCAGAAGGGCTACTCGAAGGCGCTCGGCAACATCCACACGATCCAGGCGCCGTACTTCGAGAACACGATCAAGCCGGAGTCGGTGGCCGAGGGCCTCTCGGTCAAGGCGACGATCTATTTCTACAACTGCCTCTACGACCGCGCCGAGGAGGCCATCGACGAGTTCAACGCGATCTACCCGCAGGTCTTCCAGGAGCTGAAGAAGCTCGTCATGTCCCAGACGGACAACGCGGCCCTCTACGACATGGCCGTGAAGATCCGCAAGGGGACCTCGGGCCTGCCGGAGCAGGTCGAGCGCGCCGCGCGCGGCGTCCTCGGCGACCTCTCGCTCGTCAAGCGCTTCCAGTACGTCGAGGAGCTCGACCGCGAGCTCAAGCAGCACGACAAGGCCGAGCCCGCGTGGAAGTCGACGAACATCGCGCAGACGGTCTTCGCGGACCTGACGCTGCAGCGCTCGCTCGCCGTCAACGAGGCCGGTGACCTCGCGCGCCGCCGCATCATCCGCCTCACCGACGAGCTGGCGCAGCTCATCAAGCGCGTCATCAAGATCGAGTACGAGATCCTGCAGGGCCAGCGCGGCGCCCTCGAGCAGGAGGTCATCCAGGAGCAGCAGCTCGTCCAGGGCCCGAACGCCAAGCGCGCCGAGGAGATCCGCGTGGACGACGAGCACCAGATGTGGCCGTTCACCGGCGAGTACTGGCGCGACGAGCTCGGCTATTACAGGGTTCGCATCGGCAACAAGTGCCAGCACAACGCGCCCGAGGGCGCCCCGTCGACGGGCGAGGCCGCCGCGCCCGCTCCGGGCGGCGAGGCCGCGCCGGCTCCGTCCCCGTAGCGTCCACCGCAAGCCCCCATCAAAGTCCCCCAGTCCAGCGTCACGTAGGACGACGTCAGATTCACCGTGGAGAAATTCATTCCGTGGAGAAGCCAACTATGACGAGTGAGATCCGGTCCCTGAGAGCTCTCGCGCGCGCGGCCGCGCTCGCGACCCTGGCCGCGCTGACGGCGGCCCCCTCTCTCGCGCGCGCGGCCGGCGAGCAGACGACCCCCGCCAACAGCGGCAAGGCTCGGTATCAGAAGCAAGAGAAGGAGATCCAGGGGACGCAGCAGACGAACCTGACGAAGCCGCAGGCGCCGCCGCCCCAGAAGAAGGAGACCGGCCCGACGATCACCGTCGACCAGTTCATCTTCCAGAAGCAGTCGGAGATCCAGAAGATCGTCGACCAGCAGATCATCAAGATGCGCCGGCTCATCGCGGTCACGCAGGACGACGATCCTCAGAAGCCCGACTTTCACTTCCGGCTCGCCGAGCTCTACGCCGACAAGCAGCGCTTCTACTTCTCGAGCGCGCGCGGCCTGGATCAGAAGATCTTCGACGCGCCCCCCGCGCAGAAGGCGACGCTGCAGAAGCAGCAGAAGGGCTACGAGGACCTGCAGCAGAAGTGGCTGCTCGAGGCCGTCAAGTCGTACATCCAGGCGACCAAGTTCAAGAAGTACGAGCGCATGGACGAGGTGCTCTTCAAGCTCGCCTACCTCCTCACGTCGGTGAAGAAGGAGGACCAGGCCCGCGAGTTCTTCCTCCGCCTCATCAAGGACTACCCGAACTCGAAGTACATCCCCGACGCGTACCTGTCGTTCGCCGAGTTCTACTTCGACAAGGCCGACATGGACGCGGCCCTCAAGTTCTACGAGAAGGTCGAGCAGTTCCCCAAGTCCAGCGTCTACCCCTACGCCGTCTACAAGAAGGGGTGGTGCTACGTGAACATGGGCGACTACAAGACGGCCCTCGAGACGTTCGTGGGCGTCGTGCGCATGACCCAGGAGGGCAAGGTCAACGTCAACGCCGCCCAGAAGCAGGCGCTCCAGAAGGAGGCCAAGAAGGACATCGTCAAGGCCTACGCGCACGTCGGCGGCCCCGACAAGGCCTGGGAGTTCTTCCAGCGCACGGGCGGCGACTTCGCGCCGAAGATGATGGAGGCCCTCGCCGAGCTCTACTGGGAGCAGGGCAAGTTCCCCGACTCGACGCGCGTGTACCGCAAGGTGATCTCCATGAACATGGACTCGCCGCGCATCTGCGAGTGGCAGAACAAGATCGTGCGCAACACGCTGTCGTCGGGCAGCAAGCGCGACCAGGTCCAGGAGATCGAGCGCCTCGGCGCCGTCTACGACAAGGTCGGCGAGATGAAGCAGGGCGTGAAGAAGGACCAGATGGAGGAGTGCCGCAACGCCTTCCACGACACGGCCAAGGAGCTCGCGCTCATCTGGCACAAGGAGGCGCAGCGCACGAAGAACTCCGACACCTACGCGCTCGACAAGTACGTCTACAAGGTCTTCCTCGACCACTTCCCGTCGGACAAGGACGCGTACGACATGTCCTTCTACTACGGCGAGCTCCTGTGGACGCTCGAGAACTGGAAGGACGCGGCCGAGCAGTACACGAAGGTCGTCGAGATGAACCCCAAGGGCAAGTACGTCAAGGACGCCGCCTACGCGGCCGTCCTCGCCTGGAAGAACGCCCTCAACGTCGACGACCACGAGCAGCGCGAGGCGGTGGAGAACGACCGCAAGGAGAAGAAGGAGGGCGGCAAGGAGATCACCAAGCTCGAGCCGATGAAGATCCCCGAGTACCAGCAGAAGATGATCAACGCCTTCGACACGTACCTCAAGTACGTCCCCGACGCGAAGGAGACGGTCACGATCATGTACCGTCGCGCGCGCATCTTCTACGAGTACAACCACTTCGCGGAGGCGGCGCCCCTCTTCCAGGAGATCGTCGACAAGCACTGTCCGGATCCGGACGGCCTGTCGCTGTACTCGGCGAACCTGCTGCTCGACTCGCTGAACGCGCAGGGCAAGACGAAGGACGTCCTCGCGAACGTCGACAAGTTCCTCGACAAGCAGTGCCTCATGCAGGACCCGCAGTTCGGCAAGGACATGATCTCGCTCAAGAGCGACTCGTACGACCTCGAGGGCCGCGAGTTCGAGAAGCTGCACAACTTCAAGGAGTGCGGGCGCTCGATGCTCGCCTCGGCGGAGTCGCTGCCGGAGCACCCGAAGCACGCCGAGCGGCTCTGGAACGCCGGCCAGTGCTTCCAGAACGCGCACCTCGTCGGCCAGGCGCTCAAGGCGCGCCTCGAGCTCATCAAGGACCACCCGAAGGATCCGCTCGCGCAGAAGGCGCTCTTCCGGGTCGCGGCCGGTTACCACCAGCTCGCGTATTACTCGAAGGCGGCCGAGAACTACGAGGACTTCGCCACGAAGTTCCCGGGCGAGAAGAAGGCCAACGACGCGCTCGGCAACGCGACGACCTTCCGCATCGGGCTCGGCGAGAGCGACAAGGCGCTCTCCGACATGAAGTCGTACGTCGAGTTCTACGGCAAGCGGAAGCCGCAGGACGCCGCCGGCGTGTACTTCCAGATGGCCGACGTCTACGAGAAGGACAAGCGCTACGACGAGCTCGCCAAGCACCTCGAGAGCTACCTCAAGCTCTGGGGCGCCCAGGGCGGGCCTGATCGCCAGATCCTCGCGCACTTCCGCCTCGGCGAGATGGCCTGGAAGGCCTCGTGCCCCAAGTCGTCCGAGGACGGCGCTTGCCTCGAGATCAAGCGCGTCACCGCGACGGGCCGCCAGAAGGTCCTCGCCGACCTCAACCGCAAGCTCAAGAAGGGCAAGAAGGTCCACGAGAAGTCGCGCACCCAGTGCGGCCCGCCCACGAAGTCGAAGATCACCCTCTTCGACCGCCAGAAGGCCCAGGCTGCGAAGGCGCAGGAGCACTTCGCGGCCGTCCTCAAGATCTGGAACAAGGGCGCGGCCGCCTCGAAGATCACGGGCAAGGACGTCGAGGCGCGCGCCGGCTCGGCGGCGTACGCCGTCGCCGGCTCGGCGTTCTACATCGCCGAGGTCTCCTACGAGGCGTTCCTGCGCATCAAGTTCCCGGAGGGCCTCGACTTCCAGCAGCCCTCCTCGTACGACACGCCCAAGAAGGCGGCCGCGAAGAAGAAGAAGGCCGAGGAGTCGGGCAAGAAGTTCAACGCCTACCTCGACGAGAAGGCCAAGGCGCTCGACAAGGCGCGCACGCAGTACCTCGACGTCTTCGGCATGAAGCAGGCGCAGTGGACGATCGCGTCCGCGGCCCGCGTCGGCCAGATCTACAGCGACTTCGCGGGCCAGCTCTACACGGCCGAGATCCCGAAGGACCTCAAGGAGCAGGACGAGTGGGGCAACCGCCCGCGCGAGATCTTCTGCGACGCGCTCGAGGACAAGGCCGAGCCGATCGAGGCGAAGGCCGTCGACGGCTTCGAGAAGTGCCTCAAGGCCGCCACCGAGCAGTCCTGGTACAACGAGTGGTCGCGGCTCTGCGAGCGCGAGCTCAACCAGATGAAGCCCTCCGAGTACCCGCTGGCGTCGGAGGTCAAGCCGGAGGCCGGCTACGTCTCGACGAACATGTCGCCGACGCCGGTCGTCGGGGAGCTCTCCGAGGCCGTTCAGACCAAGGCGGGGAAGTAGATCATGAAGACCAACGCCATCCGCAGCCTGAGCTTCAACACCACGCGCCTCGGCCTCCTCGGCCTGACCTGGGGGCTCGCGGCGGGGCTCGCCGCCTGCGGCTCGACGCAGGTGCCGTCCTCGCAGAGCGCCGGCAGCGAGAACGACCTCACCCCGGGTGAGACCAAGCCGAACTCGGCGGAGATCATCCCGAAGGAGGCCAAGCGGCAGATCAGCGCCGACGCCCGCGCCGACTTCGAGAAGGCCGTTCAGAAGTACCAGGCCTCGAGGAAGAACGGGCTCTCGGGCTCTGAGTGCCGCAGCCTCGCGAGCGACTTCAAGAGCGCCGCCGACGAGAACCCGAACCTGCTCGAGGCGCGCTTCAACCAGGGCGCCGTGCTGCAGGAGTGCGGCGACGAGGACGCGGCCGTCAGCGTCTGGAAGGGCATGAAGTACGGCCCCGCGATCGCCAACCTCGGCTACATCGCCTGGAAGAACGGCGACACGAGCCGGGCGGAGGCGCTCTTCAACGAGGCGATCAACGTCGATCCGCTCCACACCGTCGAGGCGCGCAACAACCTCGCGCAGATCCTGCGCGACAAGGCCCACCGCGCGGACGGCGCCGAGAAGAAGCAGTACGTGCAGTCGGCCGTCAGCAACCTGCGCACGGTGCTCGCGATCGACAGCAACAACCTGCAGGCGTTCTCGACGCTGGCGTTCATCTACTACGACATGAACATGCTCGAGATGGCCAAGCTCGTCGGCAACCAGGCCATCAAGAAGGCGGACGAGATCGCGACCGGCAAGTTCGAGGAGGAGAAGGCCGGCGCCGCCAACGACGACGCCGCCGACGCCAAGGGCAAGGGGAAGGGGAAGGGCAAGGGCAAGGGCAAGGCCGACAAGGACGACGACGACGCAGGCGTCAAGGCCGTGGACGTCCGCGAGGCCGGCACGGGCGTGACGCCCGAGATGAAGAAGCAGCTCGCCGTCGTGCGCAACACGCTCGGCCTCGTCGAGCTCAAGAAGGCCAACATCAGCCCGGCCATCAAGCAGTTCAAGGAGGCCGTCGCGCTCGATCCGAACCTGGCGGAGGCGCGGCTCAACCTGGCGGCGCTCTCGCTCAACAACCGCGACTACACGACGGCGGAGGAGAACTTCCGCGAGGCGCTCAAGATGCAGCCGAAGAACTACGAGGCCTCGATCGGCCTCGGCGTCGCGCTGCGCGGGAACAAGAAGATCGACGACGCCGAGACGCAGTACCTCGCGGCCCAGAAGCTCGATTCGTCGAACCCGTCGAGCTACTACAACCTCGGCCTCCTCTACCAGGACTACAAGGACGGCCAGAAGCCCGCGCTCCACAAGGCGCAGGACTACTACCGCCAGTTCCTCTCCCACGCCTCCAGCTCGACGCCCGGCGCGATCAAGAAGGACGCCGAGAAGCGCATCAAGGACATCGACGAGATCTATGTCGCCCTCGACGAGGCCGCGAAGATGCAGGCCGAGGCCGAGGAGATGCAGAAGAAGGCCGAAGAGCAGCAGAAGCAGATGGAAGAGCAGATGAAGAAGCAGGAGGCGGAGGAGAAGGCCGCCGCCGACAAGGCCAAGGCGGACAAGGGCGACAAGGACGCCAAGCCCGCCGACGCCAAGCCCGGCACCGAGCCGCCGGCCGCCAGCGCGCCGCCCGCTCCTGGGACCGGCGACGCCGCTCCGGCCGCGCCGGCCGAGGGCAAGAAGAAGGGAAAGAAGAAGTAGCGTCGGGGGCGCCGCGTCAGGTCCTCCGTGTCCCACGACCTCGGGATCGGGCGGCGCCACTTTTTTTCAGTGGGAGTAAGATTTAGCGGAACCGGGGAGCCTGTCGGTTGTCTGAACACACGCGACAGGGCTACCCCGTAAGGAGAAGCGACATGAAGCTCGTCATTGGAATGGCTCTTCTCGGACTCATCGGGGCAACCTCGAGCCGCGCCTTCGCCGCTGACCCCAAGCCGGCCGCCGGCGGGGGGGCAGACGACGGCGTGCAGTACAAGGCGAAGACCGTCTATGACTTCGAGGACGACATGGTCGAAGGCGACCTGCAGCGTCCCGACGGAGAGCTGGTCAACTCCTTGAAGAAGACGGAGCACTCCAGCCTCATCGAAATCCGCAAGGACTTCATTCCCGAGATGTTGAAGTCGCTTGAGGACGTCTAGACGGGAACCCTGAGAGGGTTCCCGGACCCTCCCGCGGTGCACCGCACCGCGTTCCGGTTCAAAGTCACGACGGCCTTCAGGCGGCTTCCCAACCGAAGCCCGTAGGAGACAGCCATGGCCGACGTGAAGGTCCCCATCAAGTTCGAGATCTACAAGGGGGACGCGCTCGTTCGCGAAGAGACCCTCGCCCAGGACGTGATCAAGGTCGGCAAGCTGGCCTCGTCGCACCTGCGGATCGACGACGAGACGGTGTCGCGCATGCACGCCGTCATCGAGGTCACGGGTCCCGACGAGATCCACATCATAGACCTCGGCTCGACGCGCGGCACGCTCGTCAACGGGGAGCGCATCAGCAAGACGCGCCTCCAGTCGGGTGACGAGATCATGTTCGGCGACAGCCGCGTGCACGTCACGTTCCTGGCGGCCGAGGCCGGGCTGACGCCGCCGCCGGCGGCCGCGCCTCGCGTCGGTCAGAAGACGAGCCTCGGCATCGCGCCGCCTCCGGGTGGGTTCGCGCCGCCTCCGGGCTACGTCCCGTCGCCGCCCCAGGCGCAGTTCGCGGCCCCTGGCCAGGGCGGCGGCTACGCGCCCCCGCCGGGCGGCGGTGGCGGCTTCGGAGGTGGCGGCGGCGCCAGCGCCGAGGTCGAGGTCATGGACGGCTCGCGCGCCATGGAGGTGCAGTCGGTCTACCGCGGCGTCGTCACCGGCACGCGCCACCTCTTCAACCCCGAGGGTCAGAGCAAGCACCGCCAGGGCACGACCATGTTGTACGCCGGCCTCGGGCTCGCGCTCGTCGGCCTCATCACGTTCGTCGCGACGGCGGTCGACGTCGGCGCCGAGAAGGCCCGCTTCGAGCAGTGGACGGCGGGCGGCCAGGAGGCCAAGAGCTTCCCGTGGAAGTCTCGGTCCGAGGGGCCGGACGTCCTCGTGTTCGGCGGCATCGCCGCCGGCATCGCGCTCGTGTACATGGGCCTCAAGCGGCGCGGCAAGTCGAGCCCGAACTTCATCATCGGCTCGGACGCCGACGTCGACGCGCCCGTGTCGCCCGAGTACGTGCCGTCCCCCTCGCACCCGCTCGTCGCGGCCACGGGCGCCGATTACGTCGTCAACGTCACCCCGCGCATGACCGGCGAGGTCTACGTCGACAACCAGCTCTATCCGTTGCAGCAGTTCATCGCCCAGCGCGGCTCGAGCTTCTCGCTCCCGCAGGGCGCGCGCGCCAAGCTCGACTGCGGCGAGTCGTCGTTCCTCGTCTCGGCGACGAACCGCCCGCGCGCCCTCGAGGTGCCGTTCCTCACCTGGCGCTGGGACGAGCAGATCTACACGGTCGGCTCGAGCGTCGCGCTCCTGCTGTTCCTCCTCATGATCTTCTCGGTCCCGCCGGATCCGAAGTCCCTCTCGCTCGATCTCTTCAACTCGGACAACCGCTTCGTGAAGTTCCTCATCAAGCCGCCGGAGGAGAAGGAAGAGGACATCCCCGAGTGGCTCAAGTCGAAGAAGAACGAGGAGCAGGGCGGCAAGGGCAAGCGTCACAAGGGCGAAGAAGGCAAGATGGGCAAGAAGACCTCCAAGAACAAGGAGGGTCTGTACGGCCTCAAGGGTCCGAAGGACAACCCGGATCCGCACCTCGCCAAGAAGCTCGCGGAGGAGCAGGCCAAGAACGCCGGCATCCTCGGCGTCCTCAAGATGAACGAGGGTTCGCACATCGCCAGCATCTTCGGCCGCGACTCCGCGCTCGGCACCGACGCCGAGGACGTCCTCGGCGGCCTCATCGGCAACCAGATCGGCGAGGCCTACGGCGTCGGCGGCCTCGGCCTCGTCGGCACGGGCTCGGGCGGCGGCGGCACGGGCGAGGGCACGATCGGCCTCGGCAACCTGGGCACGATCGGCAAGGGCGGCGGCGGCGGCAACGGCTCCGGCTACGGCCGCGGCGCCGGCGGCCTCGGCGGCCGTCGCGCGAAGGCGCCCGACGTCATCCCCGGCACGGCGGCCGTCCGCGGCTCGCTCGACAAGGAGATCATCCGCCGCATCATCCGGCGCCACATCAACGAGG
Source organism: Polyangia bacterium (assembly GCA_035546175.1). Lineage (GTDB taxonomy): Bacteria > Myxococcota_A > Polyangia > Fen-1088 > Fen-1088 > DASZFV01. The sequence goes on along the minus strand of DASZWW010000467.1, from coordinate 47,932 downwards.
TGAAGTACTGCTACGAGCAGGAGCTCACGAAGAAGCCGGACCTCGGCGGCCGCATCATGGTGCAGTTCACCATCGCGGCGTCGGGCCAGGTCATCGCCTCGGTGCTCCAGAACTCGACGATGGGCAACGCGCGCGTCGAGAACTGCACCGTCCAGGCCGTTCGCCGGTGGGAGTTCCCGAAGCCCCTCGGCGGCGGTATCGTCATCGTCTCGTACCCGTTCGTCCTCACGCCCGCGGGCGGTGGAGAGTGAACATGAAGCTGGCAAAGTTGGCTCGTCGTCTCGTTCATCCTCAGGCGGTCGTCCTGTCGATCGCCTTCATCCTCCCGGCCTGCGAGGGCTTCGTCTGCAGCCAGGAGCGCATCAAGGCCATCGAGCTCGCCAACAAGGGAGCCGACGAGTTCAAGAACAACCTCTACGACTCGGCCGAGAAGGATCTCAAGCAATCGATCCAGACCGATCCGTCGTACGACATCGCGTACTACAACCTCGGCAAGGTCTTCCAGAAGCAGCGCAAGTGGGACAAGGCCATCGAGTCGTTCGAGCAGGCCGTGCAGCACTCGCCGAACAACGCCAACTTCCAGTACGACCTCGGCGAGGCGTACTTCGAGCAGAAGAAGCTGGACCAGGCCGAGAAGGCGTTCGCGGCGGCCACGGCGGCCGACCCGAAGCTCTTCAAGGCCTGGTGGCGCCTCGGCCTCGTGCGCAAGGTGCTCGACCACCCGAAGGAGGCGGACGACGCGCTCCGCAGCGCCATCGAGGCGAACCCGCGCTTCTCGAAGTCGTACGTCGCGCTCGGGTACCTGTACCTCGACTACGACTTCAACAAGGAGGCCGCCCAGGTCTTCCAGGGCTGCGTGACGGCCAAGGACGACGACGGCGAGTGCCACAACGGCTACGGGCTGGCGCTCAAGAACCTCAAGCAGTACGAGCAGGCCACGACGGAGTTCAAGAAGGCGATCGACCTCGACCCCGAGCTCTATGACGCCCTCTACAACGCCGGCATGGCCTACTCCGACTGGTACGACGAGGCCCACGGGAACGACCAGAAGGACAAGGCCCGCGAGTACCTCCAGAAGTTCGTCACCAATGGCGGCAAGTCGGCCGACGGCAACTACGTGAAGGCGGCCAACGACAAGCTGTACGCCCTGTCCGGGCCGTAGGCCGGTCCGCCCTCGACGGCGAAAAGGCGCGGCGAGAGCCGCGCCTTTTTTGTTTTTGGGGACTGGCTCGCTGGCGCGCGGAACGAGCGCGTGCGTGGGCCCTTGCGGCGGGGCGCGGGGTTCTAAGAATTAGCGCGGGCGATCGCGCGGGGCGGAAGGCCGCGCGGGACCCGTTGTGGGCGTGTGTAGGCGGCGGAAGTGTGTGGAATCGACGCGCTTTTCCTGTTTTTTGACTCGATGGCGCGTGATATAAATTTCTTCCCGATTTTCTACCGTTTCGCAGGGTTAGGTGCGAAGCGGTTCGGCTCGTTGTTCGTGTAACTCGTCTCGTCGCGCGTCAGCGCCGGATTCGATCCGACATCTGGAGGACCTCAGTGGATCAGTCGAAGCAGGGCCACGCCAAGGGCAAGGACAGCAAGCGCAAGGGAGACGAGGAAGTGGCTGGTGGCACGAACGGCAACGGTGCGAACGGCCACGACGACTTTCCCTCCGAGCTCGCCGCGCAGGTTCAGGCCGCGGGCGAGGCCGAAAAGCAGTCCATCGAGAAGGGCATCGACGCCTGGAAGAAGATCGTCGCCGCGGCGCCCGCCTCGTGGGCGCCGAAGCGCGAGCTCGCGCGCGTCTACAAGAAGGCCGAGCGATGGAACGCCTTCATCGAGGTGATGAAGGACGCCGTCGACAAGGCGAACTGGGCGCAGCCCGAGGACAAGATCCCCGTGCTGTTCGAGATGATCGAGGTGTACCGCGATCGGCTCAAGCTCGACGTCATGGTCGTCAACGCCTTCAACCAGATCTTGAACATCCAGCCGACCAACGTCGAGGCGGGCGAGGCGCTCGCGGCGCAGTACGAGACGATGAAGCGCTGGCCGGATCTGATCTCGCTCCTGCGCCGCAAGGCGGGCGCCGCGAGCGACACGGCGGAGAAGGTCGCGCTGCAGCTCAAGGTGGCGAACCTCTTCCTCGAGAAGTTCTCGAACCAGGCCGAGGCCATCAAGGCGTACGAGGCGATCCTGGAGATCGATCCGAACAACGCCGAAGCGCTCGGGTTCCTCAAGCAGATGTACGAGAAGCGCCGCGACTGGGAGAAGCTCGTCGGCGTTCACCAGCGCGAGATCGAGCTCTTGAGCGACGAGGCCTCGAAGCAGCTCCGGCGCGTCGAGGTGGCCAAGCTCGCCTCGGAGAAGCTGAAGAAGCCGGCCATCTCGATCGACCTGTGGAAGCAGGTCACGGCGGGCGATCCCACGAACCTCGAGGCGCTCGGCGAGCTGGAGAAGCTCTACGAGCGCGAGAAGGCTTGGGCCGATCTCGGCGACGTGCTGCAGAAGCAGGTCGCGGCGGCGGGCGACGCCGCCAAGCGCTCGGCGATCCTGCAGAAGCTCGGCGTCCTCTACACCGAGAAGGTGCAGGACGGCGCCAAGGCCACCGAGGCCTGGCAGGCGCTGCTCGCGCAGGAGCCGGAGAACCGCCGCGCGCAGGACGCCCTCAAGAAGCTCTACCTCCAGAACAAGGACTGGGACGCGCTCGAGAAGTTCTACGCGGCCCAGAACAAGTGGGACGAGCTCGTGCGCGTGCTCGAGCGCCAGGCCGAGACCGAGGACGGCGTCTCGCTCTGGAACAAGATCGGCGAGCTGTATCGCGACAAGCTGAGCAAGAACGACCGCGCTCAGAAGGCCTTCGAGAAGGCGCTGTCGATCGACGCGCAGAACCTCGTCGCCGCCGAGGCGCTCATCCCGCTCTACGAGAAGGGCAAGGACGTGCGCCGGCTCGCCGACGCGCTCATGGTCCAGCTCAACCACACGACGGGCCGCGCCGATCGGCACGCGCGCATCCAGCGCCTCGCCGAGCTGCTCGAGAAGGAGGCGGGCGACAAGGGCAACGCCCTGTGGATCGCGCTGCAGGACTTCAGCGAGGCGCCCACCGGCGAGTGGGCGCAAGCGACGTCGCGCCGCCTCGCGGGCGAGAGCGGCAACTGGGCGCAGCTCGTCGAGGCGTACGAGGCCGCGCTCCCCAAGATCAGCGACGAGGCGGACGCGCTGCCGGTCCTTGGCACGCTGGCGCGCGCCTACGAGAAGGAGCTGGCGAACCCCGAGGCGGCCATCGCGCGCAACCAGCGCATCCTCAAGACGGCGCCCAAGGATCCGGAGGCGGTCGACGCGCTCGAGCGCCTCTACGTGGCGACGGGGCGCTTCGCGGACCTGCTCGCGATCTACGACAAGAAGCTCGAGCTCGCCAAGAGCCAGGCGGAGAAGCTCGAGATCCGCATGAAGCTCGCCGGCCTCTACGAGGACGAGGCCAAGCAGCCCGAGAAGGCCATCGAGCTCTACGACGCGATCCTCGCCCAGGACCCGAAGCAGACGAAGGCGCTCGCCGCCCTCGATCGCATCTACATGGGCCTCGGCAAGTGGACCGAGCTGGCCCTCACGATGGACAAGGAGATCGCGCTGGCGGCGGGCGCGGCGCTCGTCGAGCTCAAGTTCCGTCGCGGCGCCGTGCTGGACCAGCACCTTGGCGACGCCGCAGGCGCCGTCGCGTCGTACCGCGAGGCGCTCGCCCTCGATCCCACGCACGTCGGCGCGCGCACCTCGCTGCAGGCCTTCCTGTCGAGCACCGACGCCGCCCTGCAGGCGGCCGCCGTCGAGACGCTCGAGCCGATCTACGAGCAGACCGAGGACCTGCCTCGCCTCGTCGAGACCCAGCGCATCCGCCTCGGCCGCGAGAGGAGCACCGCCAAACGCGTCGCGCTCCTGCTGCGCATCGGCCAGCTCGAGGGCAAGCTCGGCAACGGCGAGCAGGCCTGGGACGCCTACGCCAAGGCCTTCGGCGAGAGCCCCGACTCGCAGCCCGCGCGCGAGGCTCTCGAGAACCTGGCGACGATCATGGACACCTGGCCGCCGCTCGTCGCGCTCTACGAGAAGGCGCTCGCGGCCAGCAAGGGCAAGGAGAAGCTCCCGGCCGCGCTCGAGCGCGAGCTCCTGCTCGTCGTCGCCGTCGCGTACGACGAGAAGCTCGGTCAGTCCGAGAAGGCCGTCGAGTACTTCCGCCGCGCGCAGCAGATCCAGCCCGAGGACCCCTCGGCCCTCGTCGCGCTCGAGCGGCTCTACACGCGCACCGAGCGCTGGAGCGATCTCGTCGACACGCTCACGAAGAAGGCCACCCTCGTCTCGGACGCCGGCGAGCGCGAGCAGATCCGCACGCGCATCGCCACGGTGTGGGAAGAGATGCTCGGGAACGTCGAGCAGGCCATCGTGGCCTGGAACGTCGTCCTCAAGGACAACGCGCGCAACCTGCAGGCGCTGCGCGCGCTCGATCGCCTCTACCAGCAGAAGGGCGACTGGCGCGACCTCGCCGACAACCTCGGCCAGCAGCTCGGGCTCGCCCAGGAGAGCGGCGACCCGGCCGACGCCATCGCGCTCCTCGGCCGCCTCGGCGTGCTGCGCGAGCAGCGCCTCGGTCAGATGGGCGGCGCCGTCGAGACGTACCGCAAGATCCTCCAGGTCGAGCCCGAGCACGCCGAGACGCTGGCGGCCCTCGAGCGCATCCTGCCCGATCCCAAGGCGCGCGAGCACGAGCTCGAGGTCGCGCAGCTCCTCGAGCCCGTCTACAAGATCCGCGGCGACTGGCCCCACCTCATCGGCGTCTTCGAGATCGAGGCGCGCCACGCCGTCGATCCGGAGGCGAAGATCACGCTCCTGCGGCTCATCGCCGACGGCTACGAGGTCGGCCTCGACGACCCCGCCCGCGCCTACGAGGCGCTCGGCCGCGCGCTCAAGGAGGACCCGCTCAACGTCGAGGTCCAGTCGACGAGCGAGCGCCTCGCGCGCGTGCTCGGCCAGCTCCCCGATCTCGTGGGACGCTACCAGAGCCTCGTCGGGCAGGTCGCCGACCCCGAGCTCAAGAACGCGCTGCTGCACAAGGTCGCGCTCCTCTGCGAGATCGAGCTCGGCGACGACGCGCAGGCGGCCGCCGCCTACGCCGCCGCCCTCGACGCCTCGCCCCGCGACCTCAAGGCGGCGAACGCGCTCGAGCAGCTCTACCTGCGCTCCTCCGACTACCCGAACCTCGTCCAGCTGCTCATGCGCAAGGCCGAGATCGTCGACGGGCTCGCCGACAAGAAGACCCTCTACTACAAGGCCGCGCAGATCTACGAGGAGGTCCTGGAGGACCTCGAGTCGTCGATCGGCGTCTTCCGTCAGGTGCTCTCGGTCGACGACGCCGACCGCCCCTCGCTCGATCAGCTCGAGCGGCTCTACATCCGCCTCGGGCGCTGGAACGACCTCAAGAACGTCTACTCGAAGAAGGCCGACCTCGCGCCCAACCCGGCCGAGAAGAAGCAGATGCTCTTCGTGCTCGGCCAGGTCTACGACCGCGAGCTCAACGATCCCGAGCGCGCCATCGAGACGTACTCGTCGATCATGGACCTCGATCCGGACGACTTCGACGCGGCTCAGGCCCTCGACCGGCTCTACGTCCACACGCAGCGCTGGTACGACCTGCTCGCGGTCCTCGAGCGCCAGACCGAGCTCGCGCAGGAGCCGGCCGAGGTGGTGTCGCTCAAGTTCCGCGTCGGCGAGCTGTGGCGCGAGCACCTCAAGGACCTGACGCGCGCCATCGAGGGCTACCGGGCCGTCCTGCAGATGGACCCCACGCACGAGCCGACGCTGCGCGCGCTCGAGGCGCTCATGGGCGGGCGCGAGGAGCCCGTCCTCGCGGCCCAGGTGCTCGAGCCGATCTACGAGAGCGCCGGCGAGTGGGACCGCGTCATCGCCGTGTACGAGGTCATGCAGGCGAACTCCGAGGACCCGGTCCGCAAGGTCGAGCTGCTCTCGCGCATCGCCGAGCTCGAGGAGCGGCGCCTGTCGCACCAGAGCAAGGCCTTCGAGGCCTACGGGCGCGCGCTGCACGTCGACCCGTCCAACGCCGACGTGCTCCAGCACCTGCAGCGGCTCGCCGCCGACACGGGCCACTGGCAGAAGCTCGCGGCGCTCTTCGCGAGCGAGCTCGCGCGCCTCGAGGACACGCGCCAGAAGGTGGACATGATGCTCCGCCTCGCGCGGGTCTACGAGGAGGAGACGGGGCAGGTCGAGGAGGCCATCGCGACCTACTCCGCCGTGGTCGAGGCCGAGGCGGACAACAAGGAAGCGCTCGTCGCCCTGGACCGCCTCTACAGCCACGCGCAGCGCTGGGAGGAGCTGGCCGACGTCATCCGCCGCGAGATCCGCATCGCGCCGACGGACGACGCCATCGTCGCCCTCACCTTCCGGCTCGCGCAGGTCTACGAGCTCGCCATCCTCGACCTGCCCAAGGCCGTCGCCGCCTACAAGGACATCCTCCAGGCCGACCCGAGCCACGCCGAGACGCGCGCGGCGCTCGAGCGCATGTTCATGGGCGGGACGCTGCAGCTCGAGATCGCCGAGGTGCTCGAGCCGCTCTACCGCTCGGGCGGCGAGTGGGAGAAGCTCGCCCAGATCAACGAGGTCCAGCTCTCCCGCATCACGGACGTGTCCGAGCGCCAGGCCCTCCTGCGGCGCCTCGCCGAGCTCGCCGAGCAGAAGCTCGTCGATCAGGTGGCCGCCTTCGGGTGGTGGGCGCAGGCCGTCAAGGAGGACCCCTCCTCGGAGCTGGCGCTCGACGAGCTCGTGCGGCTCGCGCGCGCGACGCACCAGTGGGACGCGTACATCATGACGATGTCGGGCACGGCGTCGGCCGATCGTGACCCGCGCGTGCGGCGTGACGTGCTCATGCGCCTCGCGGCGACCTTCGAGACGGAGCTCGGCGACCTCGAGCGCGCCGAGAACGCGCTCGTCCAGGTGCTGGGCGAGCACGAAAAGGATCCCCAGGCCCTCGCCTCCCTCGATCGCATCTACGAGGCGCAGGGGATGTACGAGAACCTGGCGGCGACGCTGCGCCACCGCCTGTCGATCACCGACGACACGGCCGACCTCGTGGCGCTGCAGCTGCGCCTCGGCCGCGTCTACGCCGAGGCCCTCGACGACGCGCCGCAGGCGATCGCCAGCTACCTCGCCGTGCTCGAGCACGAGTCGCGCTCGGTCGAGGCCCTCGAGGCCCTCGAGCGGCTGTACTTCCGCGGCGAGCAGTGGCCCGAGCTCTACGGCGTCTACGAGAAGCTCGTCGACACGACGAACGACGAGCAGACGATGGCCGACTGCTACGCGCGCATGGCCAAGCTCTCGACCGACGCGCTCAACCAGCGCGAGAAGGCCGTCGAGCTCTGGGGCCGCGTCCTCGACGTGCGCGGCAACGATCCGGCGGCGCTGGGCGGCCTCGCCGACCTGCACGAGCTCGCCTCGGAGTGGAAGGAGCTCACCGAGATCCTCGAGAAGCAGGTGGCGGCGACGGCCGACCCCGACGCGAAGATCCCCATCTACAAGCGCCTCGGCCGCATCTGGGGCGAGAAGCTCTCGCGCGAGCGCAACTCGCTCGAGAGCTGGATGAAGGTCCTCGAGCTCGACCCGCAGGACGTCGACGCCCTGCGCGCCGTCGCCGCGAACTACCGCAGCGCGGGCGCCTGGGAGGAGCTGTCGCAGGCGCTGCGCCGCTTGATCCAGGTCGGCCAGCTCGGCGAGTCGGGCATCGCCCAGGACGAGCTCAAGGAGCTCTTCGCGCAGCTCGGCGAGCTCGAGGGCGAGACCCTCATGCGCACGCAGGACTCGATCGACGCGTGGCGCGAGGTCCTCGAGATCGACCAGGCCGACTTCCGCGCGCTCGCGGCGCTCGAGAAGCTCTTCATGCAGGAGGCGCGCTGGGAGGAGGCGGTCGACATCCTCGAGCGGCGCGCGCGCGCCCTGGCCACGCCCGGCGAGCAGATCGACGTGCTCATGCAGGCGGCGTCGCTCTGGGCCGACAAGATCGGCGACGGCGGCTCGGCCGCCGAGGTGTACGAGCGCGTGCTGCAGCTCGATCCGGGCCACCAGACGGCCTCGATCGAGCTCGAGGGCCTCTACAAGCAGCGCAAGAGCTGGGTCAAGCTCGTCGACCTGCTCCTCTCGCGCACGCAGTACGTGGCCGACCCGCAGGGCCGCATCGCGCTGCTCGTGCAGACGGCCGGGATCTACGAGCAGCAGCTCAACGACCTCGACAGCGCGTTCGTCACGCTGCGCGCGGCGTTCCAGGAGGACTACTCGAACGACCACGTCGCCAAGGAGCTCGAGCGCCTCGCGACGGCGGCCGACAAGTGGAGCGAGCTCATCGGCGAGTACACGCAGCTCGTCCAGGGCATCGCCGATCCGAAGACGGCCGCCGACCTCTGGGTGAAGATCGCGCGCTGGTACGACTCGGCGCTCCGCCACACCGACTACGCGATCGCCTCGGCGCAGCAGGCCCTCCAGCTCGACAACGCGCACGTGGGCGCGCTCATCACCCTCGAGGAGTTCTACCGCAAGCAGAAGAAGTGGGGCGACCTCGTGGGCGCGCTGGCGCGGCACGCCGAGGTCGAGACCGAGCCCACGGCGCGCGTCGACGTCCTCCTCCAGCTCGCCGACACCTACGAGACGCAGATCGGCGACACGGCGCAGTCGACCTTCGCCTACCAGCGCGCCCTCGACACCGACGAGCGCTGCATCGACGCCATCAACGCCCTCGAGCGGCTCTACCGCCGCACGCAGGCGTGGGACCGCCTCGTCGAGGTGCTCACCAAGAAGGCCCAGGTCGTCGAGGACACCGAGCAGGGCGTCAAGCTGCGCCTCCAGGTCGGCGAGCTCTGGGAGAGCCGCCTCGGCGACAACGACCGCGCCATCGAGGCCTACAAGGAGGTCCTCTCGGTCGACCCGCAGAACCTGGCGGCCATCAACGCCCTCGACGTCCTCTTCGAGAAGACGGGCCGCATGGAGGAGTTCCTCGAGAACCTCGAGCACAAGCTGGAGGTCTCGCCCGAGGGCGACAGGGCGGGCATCTACCAGGAGATGGCCTCGACCTGGGAGGAGAAGTTCGGCAAGCCCGAGCGGGCCGCCGAGGTCCTCGAGAAGGTCCTCCTCATCGAGGACCGCAACCAGAAGGCCTACCGCGACCTCGAGCGCCTCTATCGCAGCGAGAAGAAGTGGGAGTCGCTCGTCGACACCTACCGCAAGCACATCCTCGTCACGAACGACGGCAACGAGCGCATCGACCTCTACACGAAGATGGGGCAGGTGTACGAGGCCGAGCTGCGCGACCTCGACCGCGCCATCGACGCGTTCAGCGACGTCCTCAACATCGAGCCCGACCACGTCGACGCGCTCGCCGGCCTGGCGCGGCTCTACGAGGAGACGGAGCAGTGGGAGCGCGCCGTCGACGTCATGCGCCGGCTCGTCTCCATCTCGAGCGACCCGAAGCTCCGCGTCGACCTCAACTACCGGCTCGGCAAGATCTTCGACGAGCAGATGAAGGATCCCGAGCCCGCGACGGAGTACCTCGTCGAGGCGCTCTCCCAGGATCCGGCGCACGTGCCGTCGATGCTCTCGCTGCTCGGCATCTACAAGCGGCGCGGCGACTGGATGAAGGCGGCGCAGCTCATGGTCCGCGCCGAGGCCGCCACCGTCAACACGCTCGAGAAGACGCGCCTGCTCTTCGAGGCGGGCAAGATCTTCCAGGAGAAGCTCTCGGACGACGCGCAGGCCACCGAGCTCTACGCGCGCGTCCTGCAGCTCGATCCCGAGCACGTCGAGGCGGGCGAGCCGCTGAGCGAGCTCTACTTCCGCCGCGAGGAGTGGGGGCCGCTCGTTCCCATCCTCGAGATGCTGGCGCGCAAGGCGGACCGCAAGACCAACCGCGAGCTCACGCTCCTCTACCACCGCCTCGCCAAAGCGGCCGACCGCCTGGGCGACAACGAGAAGGCGCTCAAGTACTACAAGCAGTCGTACGACCTCGACTCGACGTACCTGCCGACGCTCGTCGACAGGGCGGCCCTCCTCTACAAGCTCGAGCACTGGGACGACGCGTTCCGCATCTACCAGACGATCCTCGTCCACCACCGCGACGCTCAGAAGGACGACGACATCGTCGACATCTTCTTCCGCCTCGGGCGCATCAAGCTCAAGGTCGGCGAGCGGACGAAGGCCGTCAACATGCTCGAGAAGGCCCTCGAGATCCAGCCCGGCCACCGCGCGACGCTGCAGGCCCTCATCGACCTCTACAGCGACGCGGGCGACTGGGAGGCGGTCATCAAGCAGAAGCGGGCGCTGCTCGCCTCGGCCGCGACCGACAACGATGAGAAGTTCAAGCTCTCCGAGGAGATCGCGGGGATCTACAAGGACCAGCTCAAGAACCCGCAGAAGGCCATCGCCGCCAACCTCGAGGCGCTCAACTTCAAGCCCAAGGACCACCAGCTCCTCCACAACCTGCTCGATCTCTTCAGCGAGACGAAGCAGTGGAAGAAGGCCATGGAGATCCTCGGCAAGCTCGCTGACATCGAAGAGGGGAAGGTCAAGGCGCGCTACCTCGTGGCGGCCGGCAACATCGCCAACTACGAGCTGCACTCCACGGACGAGGCGGTCGACCTCTACAACCTCGCCCTCGACAACGATCCTGACGATCTCAAGGCCTTCGAGCGGATCGACAAGATCATGACCGCGAAGAAGGATTGGAAGAACCAGGAGCGGAACTTCCGGAAGATGATCAAGCGCTTCGGCTCCGAGCCCACGCCCGAGCGCAAGCCCACCGTCGTCGCCCTCTGGCACGGCCTCGGCGAGATCTACCGCTCGCGCCTCAAGGACTACAAGTCGGCGACGGCGGCCTTCGAGGTCGCCGTGCAGCTCGATCCGGACGGCGTCGCGCGCCACCAGATCCTCGCCGAGCTCTATCAGCTGTCGGGCCCCGACTCGTACGACAAGGCGGTCGCCGCGTACCGCCACCTCGTCAAGGTCGCGCCCGACTTCGGCGCCATGGCGACGCACATGAAGACGCTGCGGCGCCTCTACATGGAGACGCGCCAGTACGACCGCGCCTGGTGCGTGACGAGCGCCATGGCCTTCCTGCGCAAGGCCGATCCGGAGGAGCAGCAGTTCTTCGAGCAGTACCGTCCCAAGGGCTTCGCGCGCGCCCGCGCGCGTCTCACCGAGGAGCTGTGGCAGCGCAACATCTACCACCCCGACGAGGACCGCTACATCTCGCACGTCTTCTCGGCCGTGAGCCAGGTGGTCGCCGCCGTGCGCGCCAAGGAGCACAAGGACTGGGGCTTGAAGCGCAAGGACAAGCGCGACGTCGCCACCGACCAGCTGCTCTTCAGCAAGGTCTTCAACTACGTCAACCAGGTCCTCGGCGTGCCGCAGCCGGAGCTCTACCTGCGGCCCGAGTCGCCGGGCGAGCTCGACCTCGCGAACGCGCGCGAGAAGGCCGCCCTCACGCCGTCGTTCGTCGTCGGCGCGAACCTCCTCCAGGGCCGCCCCGAGAAGGAGCTCGCCTACGTCATCGGCAAGAAGCTGACGTTCATGCGCCCCGATCACTTCGTGCGCTGGCCGAACGTCGTGCCGACGGTGGCCGAGCTCAAGGTCGTCTTCCTCGCGGCGCTGCGCCTCGTGCAGCCGAACCTTCCGGTCAAGCCGGACCTCGCGCAGCCCGTGGGCCAGTACTACGACGCGCTCCGCAAGCTCATGCCGGCGCAGATGACCGAGCAGCTCGGCGTCGTCGTGCAGCGCTTCCTCGCGACCAAGGCCGAGGCCGACCTCCACAAGTGGTCGAACGCCGTCGACCTCACGGCGACGCGCGCCGGCCTGCTCGTCTGCAACGACCTCGACGTCGCGGCCCGCCTCGCGCAGGCCGAGCCCGTCTCGGTCGGCGTCGTCGAGCCCAAGGAGAAGATCAAGGACCTCATCCTCTGGTCGATCTCCGACGAGTACTTCACCCTCCGCGAGCACCTCGGCCTGATCATCGGGCAGGGCTGAACGCCCTGTTTGGGCCAGGGCTGAACGCCCTGTTTGGGCCAGGCCGAGTCAGAGTCTCCCTCTGCCGTCCGCGGGAGAGGGTCGGGTGAGGGGGCAAGACATGCATTCGGAGGCGGGTCGTCTCGGCGTCGTGTTCGTTCTGCTGTGCTCGGGCTGCGGGAGCGGCCCGGCGATCCCGCAGGCGCAGATCGAGGCCGAGTGGCACCAGGCGATCTGCGCGCGCGAGGTGCGCTGCGGCCGCATGCCCGACCTCGACACCTGCCTCGGCGCGACAAGCTCACCCGTGTCGGCGCAGCTCGCGGCGGACCTCGCCTCGGGGAAGGTCGCCTATAGCCCTCAGGGCGGCCAGGCCCTCGTCGACGGGGTGACGGCCACGCCTTGCGGGCTCACCGCCTCGACCAGCCTCGCGGCCAGCACGGGCTCGAGGCAGCGCTTCCAGGCCGCCTTCCGGGGCCGCGTCCCCGTCGGGGGCGCCTGCGGCGCCGACGAGCAGTGCGCCCCGCCCGCGCTGTGCGATCCGTCGCGCGGAGGCGGCGTGGCCTGCGGCGGCTCGTGCGCGCTCCCGCCCGAGCCCAAGCCCGTGGGCGCCTCGTGCGGCGACGCCGCCGGCATTCTCCTGACGCTCTCCCCGCTCTGCGAGCCCTCGGCGTATTGCGCCTTCGAGGCGCAGGACCCCGCGTCGGCCCTCTGCACGGCCCTGCCCGCGACGGCCGGCGCGCCCTGCGGCGACGGCGCCTGCGGCGGCGGCCTCGCGTGCGTCCCCTCGTCGACGTTGCCCGACGGGACGTGCGCGGCCCTCGCCGCGCCCGGCGCTGCCTGCGACCTCTCCCTCGCCACGCCCTGCGACGACCCCACGACGTACTGCGACCCCACGTCGAAGACCTGCCTGCCGCGCGTGCCCGTGGGCGCGCCCTGCCGCGTGTCCGACCAGTCGTGCGTCGCCTTCGCCGCCTGTGACGGCGCGAGCGGCGTCTGCGTCGCCCTGTCCGGCGCGGGCGGACCGTGCCAGGAGCTCGGCATCGAGTGCCTCGGCGATCTCCGCTGCGCCGACGCCATGACCCCCTGCGCGCTGCCCGCGCAGCCCCACACGTGCCCTTGAGCGGCCGTCCTTGCTAAAGTAGGCGGGGAATGTGGCTCGGGGCCGTCATGGGCTTGTTCTTCGTCGTCGCGGCGGGCGTGCTGCTCGGCAAGCGGATCGCGCTGCGCGAGGCGGAGGCGTGGTCGGCCGGCGTGCGGCACGTCGCCGACGCCATCCGCGCCGCCGGCGCCGAGGAGAGCAAGGAGACGCTGCGCGCCGGCGAGATCGCGGGCCGCGAGGAGGGCCGCGGGCGCGTGTCGGCGTTCGAGTCCTTCTGTCAGGTGCGCGAGGCGGAGCTCCAGACGATCGAGGGGCGCCTCGCCCGGCGCGAGGCGGACCTCGCCGCGGCGGCCGAGCGGCTCGCGGCGGCGCGCGCGGGCGCCGAGGCGCAGAAGCAGCACGCCGTGGAGCTCGAGGCGGAGGCCGCGCGGCTCCGCGAGGAGGTCGCAGACCTCCAGCGCGGCGCGCGGGCGGCGCTCGAGCGCGAGGCCGGCGAGACGGCGGAGGCGGCGCGCGGCGCGCTCGCCGAGGCCGAGCTCGAGGACGCGCGCATGCACGCCGCGCAGGCCGTGCGCGCCGCCGATCACGCGCCCGTCGACGAGGCCGCGCGCGACGCGAAGCGCGTCATGGGGATCGCCGTCGGGCGGTTCTCGGGGCATTACCTCACCGAGCGCCTCCACGCCGTCATCCCGCTGCCGCCGGGGCTCGCGCCCGAGGCGGTCGCCGGCCCGGGCGACGCGAACCTGCAGGCGATCGGCGCCGTCGCGGGCGTGACGCTGTCGCTCGTCGAGACGCGCGACGCGATCCGCCTCGAGGGGCTCGACGGCGTGGGGCGCGAGGTCGCGCGCCGCTGCCTGGCGCGCCTCCTGCGCAACCCGCGCCTCGGCGCCGACGTCGGCGAGGTCGAGCGCGGCGCGCGTGAGATCAGCAAGCAGCTCGAGGTCGAGCTCGACGACCTCGGGCGCCGCGCCTTCCGCGCGCTCGAGATCCCGCCCGCCCACGCCGAGATCGTGCGCCTCGTGGGCCGCCTCAACTACCGCACGAGCTACACGCAGAACCAGTGGAAGCACGCCATCGAGGCGGGCTTCCTGTGCGGCATGATGGCCGAGGAGCTCGACCTCGACCTCAAGCTCGCGCGCCGCGCCGCGCTCATGCACGACATCGGCAAGGCGCTCACGCACGAGCTCGACGGCTCCCACGCCGTCATCGGCGCCGACTACGCGCGCCGGCTGGGCGAGAGCGAGCTCGTCGCCAACGCCATCGGCGCCCACCACACCGACGAGCCGTTCAACAGCCCCTACGCCTACCTCGTGGCCGCCGCCGACGCCATGTCGGGCGCCCGGCCGGGGGCGCGCCGTCAGCTCGACGAGAGCTACGCCTCGCGCCTCGAGGACCTCGAGCGCATCACGCGCGGCTTCCGCGGCATCACCGAGGCCTACGCCGTCCAGGGCGGGCGCGAGGTGCGCATCTACGTCCAGGAGGACCGCGTCGACGACCTGGGCGCCGTCGACCTGTCGGCGGCCGTCGCCAAAAAGATCTCGCAGGAGATGCGGTTTCCGGGGCAGATTCGCGTCACCGTGATCCGCGAGTTCAAGGCCACCGAGGTCGCCGGCTGATGAGCATCCCTCCCGTCTTCTTCTACGCCATCGGCGGGTTCCTCGCCGTCTTCGGCGCGGCGCGCGCGCTCGTGCTCGGCCGGCGCCGCCCCGACCGCGAGCTCGCCGAAGAGACGCCCGCGCGCGCCCGGGCGCGCCGCAATCACCTGCTCTTCGGCGTCATCCACTTCATCTTCGGGATCCTGCTGATCCTCATGACCTCGGGGGTCATTCGCTGGCGCTTGGGGCGCTGAGCGAGCTCGGCTCGACGGGCGGCTCGCCGAGCGCGCCGGGCGCCGGCTGGGCCCGCCCCGAGGCCCCGTTCGTGGCGCGCCGGCCCTGGCTCCAGATGACGAAGGCGGGCAGGGCGACGATGGCCGCCGAGAGGCACGAGATCTCGCCGAGGATGGCCATGGCGCCGAAGCCCTGCAGCGCCTGGTTGCGGGCCGCCAGCAGCGAACCGTAGCCGACGATCGTCGTCCAGGAGCACAGCGCGACCGCGGCGCCCGTCGACACGACGGAGCGCAGGATGTCCCGCTCCTCGCGGTAGCGGGTCACGACGTTGAGCACGTACTCGGCGCCGATGCCGAAGGTGATGGGCAAGGCGATGAAGTTCAGGAACGTCACGTGGACGCGCGCCCAGCCCGCGCTGCCCACCATGAGCGTCACGCCGAGCAGCAGGATGGCGACCGCCACGAGCGCCGCGCGCACGGGGCGGATCATCGCGAGCACGAGCACGAGCACGGCGAGCAGCGAGACGGTCGTGGCGATGGGCCCGTCGTGGAGCACGGAGCGGATCATCGCCCCGAACACGACGGCCGAGCCCGAGGTCTCGACGACCTTCCCTTCGGGCAGGTGCAGGAACTGGAGCACCGAGGCGATGCGCAGGAGGTCGCGCCCGCTCCACACCGACAGCCCCTTCTCCGGCGGGTAGACGAGCACCACGCGCCCGACGGTGCCGTCGACCTCGGTGAACGGCCGGCGCGCGATGGGCGGCAGGTCGAGGGGCTTGAGCTCGCGCAGGTCGCTCGGCGGATCGATCTTGTCGAGCTTCTTCTTCTCGTCGTCGTCGAGCAGCGAGAGCGCCTTGTCGTGCTTGAGCTTGTCGATGTCCTTGATGAGCGCGAGCTTCCGCTCCTGCACGTCGGGCGGTCCGGGCAGGAGGTCGTAGATTGTCACGATCTGCCCGATGACCTCGGCGCCGGGCGCCTTGGGGTCGGGCTGCCGCTGGGCCTGCGCGAAGTCCTGCGCGCGGATCGTCTTCTTGATGGGCTCGACCTCGTCGACCGAGTCCGCGAGCACGATCGTGGGCGACGGCCAGCGGCCGAAGAGCTTGTCGACGCTCTTGCCGAACTCCTTCGCCTCCTCGGTCGTGTTGAGCTTCGCGTTGAGCTTGCGGAAGTCGTACTCGAAGGGGTCCTTGAGGAAGTGCGTGAGGCCGTAGAGCGACGTCACGGCGAGGACCGCGATGACGGCCGACACCGTGGCGCCATGGCGGCCCAGCAGGCGCGCGAGCGGCCCGAGGTCGAGCGGCGCGCGGCCCCGCACGTCGCGGCCCTTCTCGCGGCGATCGAGCAGCACGAGCATCGCCGGCAGCGCCGTGTAGGTCGCCGCCCAGCAGAACAGCGCCCCGACGGCGCCCATGACGCCGAACTGATAGAAGCCGCGGAAGCTCGTCACCATGAGCGACGCGTACGCCGCCGACGCGCAGATCGACGCCACGAGCGTCCCGCGCCACGTGCCGGCCAGCGCGGCGCGCAGGGCCTCGTCGGTGCTGGCGCCGCGGGCGCGCTCCTCCTCGTAGCGCGACATGACGACGATCGCGTAGTTGATGCCGTTGCCGAGGATGATCGAGCCGAGGAACGCCGTCGACGAGTTCAGGTAACCGAAGGCCAGCTCGGCCACGCCGAAGGCCACCATGGCGCCGATCATGGCCGGCACGCCGGTGAGGGGGATCGCGCGCAGGCGCCGGAAGTAGAGCCCGATCGAGAGGGCCACGACGACGAGGCACGTCACCGTGACCCACAGGATGTCGCGCTCGACGGCCTCGCGGCTGGCGATGGCCGTCGCGATGGGCCCGGAGACCTCGGCCCGCATCTTCGGGTGGAAGCTCTCGGGCGGCACCTCCTCGAGGAGCCTGTGCGCCGCCTTGAAGAGCCCCTCGCCGGCGTTGTCCGCGAAGAGCCCGCCCGGCGGCAGGGCCGCGATCCAGACGTACTCGCCGTGGTTGCTCTCGAAGACGCCGCCGGGGAAGCGCTCGTCGAGCCCGTCCTTGTGCTCCATGCGCTTCTGCATGTCCTCGAGCGGCTCCTCGTCGCCCAGGGAGACGAAGAGCGGGTTCTTGCGCTTGGAGATCTCGGTGCGCAGGCGGTCGCGGATCGACTCGAGGTCGTCCTCGGAGGCGTAGAGCCACTTGTTCTTCTCGAAGAACTGCTTGAGATCGCGCACGTTGTACGTCGCGAGCTGCACGACGGTCGGCGGCATCTCGCGCAGGCGCTTGGTCAGCTCCTCGGCGTAGCGCAGGTTCGCGTCGTGGTCGGGCGAGCGCACGCCGATGAGCAGCAGCGACAGGTCGCCCATGCGGGCCTGCGTGCGGGTGAGGGCGACGACGCCGGGGTCGTCGCTCGGCAAGAGCTCGGCGAACGCCGTCTTGAGCTTCAGCTTCGAGGCCAGAAACGCGCCGGCGGCGCCCACGAGGAGCGACAGCACGAGGACGAGCACCGGCCGCCCCGCGACCCAATTGTGATATCGGCCGCCGTTGGGCGAGTGGGAAGACGCCATGGGCCGGCCAACGTTACCAGGGTTTCCGCGGGATGGGGGCGGTATCTCGACGGACACGGAGTGACGTTGGTCCCACCCCCGAACACCCGGGCGCAGAGTGGACATTTACGAATGCCCGCCGCGCCGATATCCTTGTCCCATGCCCGAGCTTTGCTTGATGGCGCGGGGCCGGTCCCGACGGGTCGTCCTCGCGCTCGCGGTGGTGGTCGTGTGCCTCGTCGGCGTGCCTTCGCGCGCCCTCGCCATCGGCGAGACGATCGTCGACGTCCGCGTGCTGGACAACCAGCGCACCGAGGAGTCGACGGTGCGCTCCATCGCGGGGATCGCGCACGGCGACATCCTCGAGGCCGACACGCTCGACAAGGTCCGCGAGCGCCTCAACACGACGGGGCTCTTCGCCGACGTGAACGTGTGGTGGGAGCCGCACGGCGAGGGCGTCCGGGTGAACATCTCCGTCAAGGACAAGTTCCCCTGGGCGCCCGTGCCGACCGCGTCGTGGTCGGCGAACAACAAGTCGATCGGCCTGCTGTTCGTCCACGGAAACCTCTTCGGCCGCGGCAAGCAGCTCGCCATCGGCGGCCGGCTCGCGACGATCGACTCGGGCGCGACGCTCGCTTACCGCGATCCCGCCTTCTTCGGCAGCTGGATCTACTGGCAGGTCCAGGGGCTCATCCAGAAGCAGGTCATCCCCGAGTACCAGAACTACTCGAACGCGAACTACGACGTCGTGCTCTCCGACCCGCTCGAGCTGCGCGAGACGCACCTGTTCTCGTACGGCTTCGAGGGCGCGCTCGGCGTCGCCTGGCTCCGGCGCGTGAAGACCCAGGTCGCCTGGCACATCGAGAACTTCAACTACGACGGCACGTTCGATCCCGCGACGGGCGTGCGCCAGCCCGTCGACTCGACGAAGGGCGGCGTCGTCGGCATCGGCCGCGCGTCGCTGACGTTCGACTTCCGCGCGCGGGAGTTCGCCGTCATGCACGGCACGGCGTTGAGCGCGGCGCTCGACTACGCCAGCCCCGACTTCAAGAGCGACTTCACCTACTGGCGCGCCGGCGCGAGCTGGGAGCACGGCATCAAGTTCTTCAGGTCGCACAACCTCATCTACTTCCTCGGCGCGACGGCGGGGCACAACCTGCCGCTCTGGGCCGAGAACACGGCCGGCGGCCCCAACCTGCGCGGCTACCTCACCCAGCAGTTCCGCGGCGACACGCAGCTCGGCGGCAAGGTCGAGTATCACTTCCCGCTGTTCTCGGTGGGGTCGCTCGACTTCCGCGCGCTGGGCTTCTACGACGTGCAGGCGATCTGGTTCCGCGAGAACCCCTTCGACCCGAACAACACGAACTACGTGATGGGGACGCGCCAGACGCCCGACATGCGCAACTTCCCGCAGGACAACAGCTACGGCTTCTCGTGGAACCAGAGCATCCACAACGACGTCGGTGGCGGTCTGCGCTTCTTCCTGCGCTCGGTCGCCGTGCCGCTCGTGGGCGTCGACGCCGGCTACGGCATCGAGGCCAAGAGCTGGCGGTTCCTCATCGTCGTGGGCGCCTGACGGCGCCACAGACGGCCGCCTGACGGCGGGCACGCCATTCCGTCACCTGGTTCGCCTACATGTGCCCTGGTGTCGGAAACCTAACGGGCGGGGCTGTTCAAAAGCTAACACCTCACACCCTTAGGTATCCAGTTCGTCAAATGATTGCGAATACTTGGGAGCGCAGTCCCGGTGGCGCGGGCATTGCTCTTGTTTACTCTCCATGTCGGTCGGTCCCGTCGCCGCTCCACCCAGCTTTGCTCCCGTCGTAGCGCCCGTCCGGGCCTTCGGTCCGCTGCCATTGCCGCGCGTCCTCCTCTGCGACCTCGACGGCACGCTCATCGATAGCATGCCGACCCTCGCGGACCTGGCGACCGAGGTCATGGAGTCGGTCTACGGGACGCCGCGCATCCTCGCGCGTGAGCTCTACCTCGCGACCTGCGGCCTTCCGTTCATCAAGCAGCTCGAGGACATCTACCCCGGCGACCCGCGCAACCAGGGCGCGTCGGACCTCTTCGAGGGCCGCAAGCCCGCCCGCTGCGACGTCATCCGCATGCCGCAGGAGACGCGCCGGGCGCTCGAGCGCCTGCGCGGCCAGGGCGTGCGCATCGCCGTCTCCTCGAACAACGGCGTCGCGAACGTCGAGACCTTCGCGCGCAACGCCGGCTTTCCGTTCGACCTCGTGCTCGGGTTCGGCGACGGGCTCGCCAAGGGCCGGCCGCACATCGACGCGAGCGCGCGCAAGTTCGGCGTCGGCCGCCAGGAGATGCTCTTCGTGGGCGACTCGCTGCACGACGGCGAGATCGCCGAGCGCGAGGGCATCCCCTTCGTGGGCCTCGCGACGACGTTCTCGCCCGAGCGGTTCACGCTGCGCTTTCCGCGGGTGCCGGTCATCCGCCGCTTCGCGGCGCTCCCCGAGCTGTTCTGACGGGGGTCGGCTCGCTTCCGCTCGCTGACCTGTCCCCTTCGCTCCGCGCGGCGAAGCCGCGCTCGCGCACTTTTTGGAGGTAGAGAGAGGCCATGCAAGCGGTTCTTCTGGCGGCTGGGCTCGGGAGCCGGCTCGGGTCGCTGACGGAGCGGCTCCCCAAGGCCCTCATCGCCGTCGGGGGCGAGCCGCTGCTCGCCTACGCCGTGCGGTTCGCGCGCCGCGCCGGCGCGCGCGACGTCGTCGTCGTGGGCGGCTACGGCTACGAGCTCGTCGAGGCCGAGGTGGCGCGCCGCGCGTTGCCGGTGACGCTCCTGCGCAACGAGGCCTTCCGCGACGGCAACCTCGTGTCGCTCATGACGGCGCGGCCCCGCCTCGCGGCGGACGACGAGCTGCTGGTCATGAACGTCGACCACATCTACCGGCCCGCGATCGCCGAGATCGCCGCCAGGCCCGCCGAGGACGTCACCGCCTTCATCGACACCGACCGGACGCTCGGCCCCGACGACATGAAGGTCGAGCGTGACGCCTCGGGGCGCGTGCGGCGCATCGCCAAGACCCTCGAGACCTGGGACGCGGGGTACGTCGGCATGACCAAGATCCCCGCGGCGGCGTGGGCCCGCTACTGGGCGACGGCCGACGCCGCGCTCGCCGAGGAGGGCCGCGCCATCCACGTCGAACGCATCCTCGCGCGCCTCGCGACGACCGATGGCCCGCCCGCGTGCCGCGACATCAGCGGCTACGGCTGGCTCGAGGTCGACCTGCCCGAGGAGCGCGATCGCGCCGAGGAGGCCCTGCGCCACGGCGTGTGGTCATGACCAGGCGGGGCGCGTGTGCTAATGACCGGGGGCGTGACAGCGGCGGAGGGCAAGCGCCATAAGGTTCTGCTGTTCATCCCGAACCTGCAGCAGGGCGGGGCGGAGCGGCAGATCCTCGAGCTCATGACGCGGCTGCCGCCGCGCTTCGAGCCGACGCTGTGCCTCTACGAGGACGTCGTCCACTACCGCGAGTATCTGCCGCCCGGCGAGCCGCGCCACGTGCTCGGCGCGCCGAAGATGGGGCCGCGCGGCCTGCGGAAGCTGGTCGAGGTCTTGCAGCAAGAGAAGCCGGACATCTTGCACTCGTACCGCGACAAGGCGA
This sequence comes from Polyangia bacterium, assembly GCA_035546175.1. Taxonomy (GTDB): domain Bacteria; phylum Myxococcota_A; class Polyangia; order Fen-1088; family Fen-1088; genus DASZFV01. The sequence goes on along the minus strand of DASZWW010000467.1, from coordinate 26,843 downwards.
ACTTCTGGGCGCGGCTCGCCACGCGGCGGGCCGCCGTGCCCGTCGTCGTCACGGCGGTGCGCAGCCGCGCGATGCACGTCATGCACCTCGCGACGGAGTGGTGGCTCTCGCAGAAGAGCGACCGGGTCATCGCCAACTCGGAGGGCGTGCGCCGCGAGCTCGTCGATCTCGCCGGCGTGTCGCCCGACAAGGTGCAGATCCTCCACAACTTCATCGACCTCGAGCGGTTCCGGCCGCCGACCCCCGACGAGCGGGCGGCGGCGCGCGCGCGCTGGGAGATCGCGCCGGGGGAGATCGCGCTCCTGCTCCCGGGCCGCGTGGGCCTGCAGAAGCACCAGATCGGGCTCGCGCTCGCGCTCGCGAAGCTGCGGCGCAGCGGGCGGTTGCCGGCGAACGTCCGCGTGCTCCTCGCGGGGCGCAACCGCGACCGTCTCTACTCGGCGGTGCTGCCGCGCGTGCTCGGCTGGCTGGGGCTCACGGACGTCGTGCGCTTCCTCGGCACCGTGACGGAGATGCTGTCGCTCTATCAAGCGGCCGACGTGCTCGTCATGCCTTCGCTCTTCGAGGGGCTGCCGAACGCCGTGCTCGAGGCGCACGCCTGCGGGTTGCCCGCCGTCGTCTCGCACGCGGCCAACATCGACCGCATCGTCCTGCCGGGCGAGAGCGGCTTCGAGGCGCCGACCTTCGATCACGACGCGCTCGCCGAGGCGCTCGGGCGCATGCTGGCCAAGAGCGCGGACGAGCGCCGCGCCATGGGCGCGCGCGGCCGCGCCAACGTCGCGGCGACCTTCAGCGTCGACCGCGTCCTCGAGGAGACGGTGCGGCTCTACGACGGGCTCCTCGCGGCCAAGGGGCTGACGTAATGTGCGGGATCGCGGGCGCGCTCGCGCCGCGCCTGGCGGAGGCCCCGCCCGCGGGCGCCGCCGAGCGCTTCGCCGCCGCCATGGTGCACCGCGGGCCCGACGGTCATGGGTTCTTCCGCGCGGGGCCGGTGGCGCTCGCGCACCGCCGCCTCTCGATCATCGATCTGTCCGAGGCCGGCCGGCAGCCCATGACCAACGAGGACGGCCAGATCGCCATCGTCGTCAACGGCGAGATCTACAACCACGCCGAGCTGCGCGCCGATCTCATCGCCAAGGGCCACCGCTTCAGGAGCGGGAGCGACTCCGAGGTCGTGGCGCACCTCTACGAGGAGGTCGGCGCGCGCGCGCCCGAGCACCTGCGGGGCATGTTCGCCTTCGCGCTCTGGGACGCGCGCGCGGGCAAGCTCCTGCTCGCGCGCGATCGGTTCGGGGAGAAGCCCCTCTTCTACTGCGAGCGGGCCGACGGCTTCGTGTTCGCCTCGGAGCTGGGCGCGCTCGTCGCCGACGAGCGCACGCCGACGGACCTGTCGATGGAGGCGCTGGACGCCTACCTCGCGCTGCAGTACGTGCCCGCGCCCCGCACGATCTACGAGGCCGTCCGCAAGCTCCCGCCGGGCCACACCCTCGAGGTGCGCCCCGGCGAGCGCCCCGTTCTGCGGCGCTATTACCAGATCTCGTTCGCGCCGACGCTCGCGGACGTCTCGGAAGAGGAGGCCGCGCGCCGCGTCCGCGAGACCGTCGAGGAGGCCGTGCGCTCGCGGCTCATGTCGGACGTTCCGCTCGGGGCCTTCCTCTCGGGCGGCATCGACTCGTCGATCGTCGTCGCCTGCATGGCGCGCGCGTCGAGCGCGCCCGTCAAGACGTTCTCCGTCGGGTTCAAGGAGGGAGGCCGCGAGGACGACGAGCTGCCGTACGCGCGCCTCGTCGCCGAGCGCTGGCGCACCGACCACCACGAGCTCGTCGTCGAGCCGGACATGGTGGGCCTCTTGCCCTCCATCGTGCGCCACCACGGCGAGCCCTTCGGCGACACCTCGGCCGTCCCCACCCGCTACCTCTGCGAGATGACCCGGCGGCACGTCACCGTCGCGCTCTCGGGCGACGCCGGCGACGAGGCCTTCGGCGGTTACCGGCGCTACGTGTGGGCGCACGTCGCCGCGCGCCTCCGCGCCCTGCCCGCGCCGCTCGCCCGCGGCGTCGCCGCCGCGCTCTCGGCGGTGCCCGGCCGCAAGGCGCGCTGGGTGCGCGAGTACGGCGCGCGCCTCGGCGCCGACGAGGCCTCGCGCTACCTGCGCTTCGTCTGCCATTTCTCGGCGGCGGAGAAGGGCGCGCTGTACACGCCCGAGCTCGCGCGGCGCTTCGAGCGCGACGCCGCCGCGGCCTCGTTCGCCACGCTCCTCGGCGCCTCGCGCGCGGCCGACACGGTGAGCCGTCTGCAGGACCTCGACGTCGGGACCTACCTGCCCGACGACATCCTCGCCAAGGTCGACGTCGCGAGCATGACCCATGCCCTCGAGGCGCGCGCCCCGCTCGTCGACCACCACGTCGTCGAGCTGGGCGCGGCGCTGCCGGGGCGGCTCAAGCTGCGCGGCGCGAGGGGCAAGCACATCCTCAAGCGCGCGTTCGCCGACCTCGTGCCCGCCGAGATCGTGGGCCGCCGCAAGAAGGGCTTCGCGCTGCCCACGGGACCGTGGCTGCGCGGCCGCCTGCACGGCTTCGCGCGCGAGACGCTGCTCTCGAACGCGGCCCGGGCGCGCGGGCTCTTCCGGCCCGAGGCCGTGGCCGAGCTGCTCGACCGGCACCGCGCCGGCGAGGAGCATGGCGAGCGGCTGTGGAACCTCATCGTGCTCGAGACCTGGCAGCGCGAGCTCGTCGACGGGCGGGCCGCCTTCGCGCGCGAAGCGGCGGCCACGGCGGAGCGCATCGCGCGCGAGGACGCCGCGCGGCCCGTCGCGCGGGCCGCGGGGGCGCCATGACGACGGGGTCCAATGAAGTCGGAGCCGCCGCAGGCGCGGCGGCCGCGCCCGCGGCCGTCAGCCGCTCGGACGACGCCGCGCACGCCGCGCGCTCGGGTTTCTCGCAGATCCTCGCCATGGTGGGGCAGGGGCTCATGCCGCTCCACCGCGTGCTCGTCGCGCGCCTCTTCGGCCAGACGGCGTACGGCATCTACCGGACAGGCGCCGATCTGTGCGAGGTGCTCATGCGCGCGGGCATCGCCGGCGGCGACAAGGCGATGCTCAAGTTCGTGGCCGCCCACCGCGCCGTGGGCGAGACGCGCGAAGAGACGCAGGCGCTCGGGAGCGCCCTGCGGCTGTCGGGCGGCTTCCTGCTCTTCCTCTCGCTCGCCCTCGCGCTCGGGGCGCCGCTCTTCGTGCGCTGGTGGCGCAACCCGGCCTACGCGGTCGTGCTGCCGCTGCTGGCGCCCACGGTGCTGGGCGGCGGCCTCGTGCTCGTCCTCATGGCCGCCACGCTCGCCGCCAAGGTCACCCGCCCGAACCTGCTCATTCGCGGGATCGCCGAGCCGTTCTTGCTCATCGCGATCACGATCATCGTCTGGCTGCTGCGGCCCGACGTGTACGGCGCCGCCGCGGCGCACGGCACCTCGACGCTCGTCCTCGCGACGTTCGCCTGGATCGCGGCCAGCGCCGTGCTCGGGCGGGGCCGCCTGCGCCAGGCGCTGCGCGCGCCCGGTCACAAGGGCGTCATCCGCTTCGCCATCCCGCTCGGCGCCTCGGAGTTCATGAACGGCATCCTCCAGCGCGCCAACGTCTTCATCCTGAGCGGGTACTCGGGCGCGGCCGCCGTGGCCGTGTTCGCCGCCTCCGAGGAGCTGGGGCGCTCCGTGGCCGGCATGCGCTACGCGTTCGACAGCATCGCCGCCCCCATGATGTCGGAGGCGCTCCATCAGGGGGACCGCGAGCGTCTGCGCTACAACCTGGCGCTCATGACCCGCTGGGTCGCCTCGGCCTCGGCGCCCATCGCCCTCACGCTGCTCGCCCTGCGCGAGCCCCTCCTGTGGCTCTACGGCCCCGCCTACGCCTCGGGCGTGACGGCCATGGGCCTGCTCGTCTGCGGGCACGTCATCAACGGCGTCCTCGGGCTCACCGGCTACGTGATCGTCATGTCGGGGCGCTCGGGCGTCTTCTTCTGGGACAACCTCGTCGCGGCGGGCGTGAACCTGGGGCTCTCGTTCCTGCTGATCCCGCGCCACGGCGTCACCGGCGCGGCCGTGGCGTCGCTGATCTCGACCTCGCTGCTCCTCGGGACGATCGTCGCGCAGGCCTGGATCTTCGAGCGCGTGCACCCCTTCAACCGCGCGCTCGCCAAGCCCTTCCTCGCGGCGGGCGTCGCCCTCCTCGCCGAGCTCGCCGTGCGCGCGATCCCCATGGCCCCGAAGGCTCGCGTGGCGCTCGTCGTCGCCGCCGGCCTCGTCGTCTACCCGGCGGCGCTCCTCGTCCTCAAGCCCGGCGAGGAGGAGCGCAAGTTCATCGTCGGCATCGTGCGCAGGCTCTTCGGGCGGCGGGCGCCGTGAGGGTCGTTTTCTTCGTGCAGGGCGAGCGCGTGCCGGCCGCGCGCGCTCGCGGCTTCGTCATCGCGCGCGCCCTCGAGGCCGAGGGCGTCGCCTGCGACGTGCGCGTGCCGCGGCCGAGCGTCTACGGCGACACCCGGCTGCCGTGGCCGCTCAGCCTGCCGCGGCCGCTCTACGTGCCGTTGGCGGCGCTCTCGCGCTGGAGCCACCTCCGCGATCTGCGCGACGACGACGTCATCTTCTTCCAGCGCCCCATGACCGAGCTGCCGACGACGTGGTTCGAGCGCCTCGCGGCGCGCGGCCGCCGGGCGATCTTCGACTTCGACGACGCGATCTTCGAGCGCCGCTCGAACCGGCGAAAGTTCCCCGCGCTCGTGGCCCTCGCCGATCGCGTGATCGCCGGCAACCCCTACCTCGCGGCCCGCGCCGGCGCTCCCGGCAAGACGACCATCATCCCCACGGCCGTCGACGCCGATCGCTACGCCTACCAGAAGCCGCGCGACACGCGCGGCAAGGACGTCGTCGTCGGCTGGACGGGGCTCGACATGAACTACCGGCAGCTGATGCACGCGCTGCCGGGGCTTCGCCGCGCGCTCGAGCGGACGGGCGCCCGCTTCGTCGCGATCTCGAACAGGCCGCCGCCGGCCGAGCTCGCGCCGCTGCGCCCGGAGTACGTGCCCTGGCGGCCCGAGACCGAGATCGAGGACCTCGCGCGCATCGACATCGGCCTCATGCCGCTGCCCGACGGTCCCATCGAGCGCGGCAAATGCGCTTACAAGCTCATCCAGTACATGGCGCTCGGCCGCCCCGGCGTCGCCTCGCCCGTGGGCGCCAACCGCGACGTCGTCACGGAGGGCGTCGACGGCTTCCTGCCGGACGACGCCGCCGGCTGGGAGAGCGCCATCGTGAGCCTCGTCGAGGATCCCTCCCTCCGCCGCGCCGTGGGCGAGAGAGCGCGGGCCCGGGTCGAGGCCGCCTACTCGGTGCGCGCCGTGATCCCCCTCTATAAAGAGGCAATTTCGGCCGCGCAACGCGGGCGGTGAGCCCCGCGAACTGGTAGTCTCCCGGCACCGTGGAGCAGTACCAAAAAGAGCTCGAGGTCGCGAAGGCCGCGGCTCGCGAGGCCGGCGACATCATCATGCGGCACTACGCCCGGCCCGAGATCGGCGTGGACACGAAGGCGGACAAGTCGCCCGTGACGGCCGCCGACCTCGAGGCGAACGCCGCCATCACGACGCGGCTCGCCGCGGCTTTCCCCGGTGACGCCATCCTCACCGAGGAGTCGCCCGACGACCGCACGCGGCTCGAGAAGCGCCGCTGCTGGATCATCGACCCGCTCGACGGCACGCGCGACTTCGTGGCCCGCACGGGAGACTTCTGCGTCCACATCGGGCTGGCCGTCGACGAGGAGGCGGTCCTGGGCGTCGTCTACCAGCCCCCGACCGGCTCTCTCGCCTGGGCCGTCAAGGGCGGCGGGGCGTTCGAGGAGCGTGGCGGCCAGACGCGCGCGCTCAAGGCCTCGACGCTGAGCGCGCCCGGGCAGATCCGCATCGGCGTCTCGCGCCTCAACCTCGACGACGGCCTCTCGAAGTGCCTCGCGGCCGCCGGCATGAGCGACCGCGCCGTGCGCCTCGGCGCCTCGGTCAAGCACATCGCGCTGGCGCGCGGCGACCTCGACGCCGTGCTCAACCTCTCGCCCTCCGAGCAGGAGTGGGACACCTGCGCGCCCGAGGTCATCATGCGCGAGGCCGGCTGCACGGTCACCAACGGCGACGGCGTCGCGTTCCGCTACAACCAGCCCGATCTCTTCCGGCCGCGTGGCAGCGCCGCGAGCAACGGGCACTGCCACAAGCTCGTGCTGCGCGTGATGGCGCCCTGCCTGCCCGTCCCGTGAGCGACCGCGCCATCGTCTCCCCCGACGAGCGCTCGCTCGTCGTGATCGACGGCCTCGACGGCAGCGGGAAGTCGCGCTTCGCGCGCGCCCTCGCGGCCGCCTGCGAGGACGAGAGCGGCGCCCCCGTCTTCGTCTTCCGCGTCGACGACTTCCGGCGCCCCCTCGGCGCGCTGACCCCGGGCGCCGACGAGGCCGCCGTCTACTACGAGCGCTATTACGACTTCGCGCTGCTCGACGACTGCCTGCGCCGCTTCCTCGCCGGCGCGCCCGCCGCGTCGATCCCCCGCTTCGATGCGTCGCGCGAGGTGCTCGACGGCGAGGAGCGGCTCGAGTTCGGCGACGCGCGCGTCGCCCTCGTGGAGGGCGTCTTCCCGCTCCGCGCGCGCGCCGCGGCCGAAGGGGCCCTCGTCCTGCTCGAGGTGAGCGAGGGCGAGGCGCGCCGCCGCATCCTGGCCCGGGACATGGCGCGCGGCCGGTCGCGCGACGTCGTCGAACATCGGATGAACAACCGGTATTTCCCCGCCCAGCGCGCCTACCGGGCCGCCTTCGACCCCGTGCGTCGCGCCGACGTGGTCGTCGACAACGAGCACTGGGAGCGGCCTCGTCTCCTGCGGCGCGAAACGAGCCGATTGCCACGGGCCGTCGAGAACGCGCTCCTGCGCGCGGTTCCTTCTTGAGGCCGGCGCGATCCACTGGCATGCTTCCCGCCGGAAAGTAAGGAGCCTAGCCCTTTCGAAAGGGGCGTTTTGGAGGGTGTGGTCCGCATGATCGAAAGAGTCAGCCCCATCAGCCTCGCGAACCGCGTGATGGCTGCAGAGCTGCCGGGAGTCGTGGCACGATTGGCCCCCGAGGCCGTGGTCCCCGTCATTCTCCTCGCGACCCGCGAAGAAGCCCGCGGGGCCGCCATGCGCGTCGGCGGCCTGCGCGTCGTCGACCGCGCGCTCCGCCAGATCGCCAAGCTGCGCGACGTCCGCGTGACCATCGTGAGCGACGGCAGCGTGCGGCTGCCGAAGCGCCTGCCGCCCCACGTCGAGGTGCGCGAGACGCAGAACCCCGGCGCGCTCGTCAGCGAGCTCAAGGCGCAGCTGGACGACCCGATCGTCACGGGCGTCGACGTCGTCCGCGTCCAGGGCAACCGCCTCGACCGCGGGACGCGCGTCGTCGACCGGGCCTCGCGCCGCGCCGCCGAGGACGCCCTGTTCGATGATCTGATGCGCGGCGACCTCGGCATCGTCGCGCGCTTCATCAACAAGAAGATCTCGTTCCGGCTCACGCGGTACCTGCTCGTGAACCTGCCGTTCACGCCCAACATGATCACGCTCCTCGCGGGCCTGATCGGGCTCTACGGCGCCTTCCTCGTGTCGCTGGGGACCTACGAGAGCGTGCTCATGGGCTTCGTGCTCGCGCAGGTGCAGTCGATCCTCGACGGCTGCGACGGCGAGCTCGCGCGCTTGCGCTTCCAGCAGACCGGCTTCGGCGAGTGGCTCGACACCATCGTCGACGACTTCCTCAACGTCGCCTACGTCCTCGCGATCGGCGTGGCGCTCTGGCGGCGCGGCGCGCCCCTGGGGGACTTCCGCGATCTGAAGGCGGGCAACGTCCTCGCGGCCCTGAACGGCGGCTCCTTCGGCGACATGAAGGTCGCGCTCGCGGCCGCGGCGATGCTGCTCTTCTACAACGTCGTCGCCTACCGCGAGCTCGTGAAGCAGGGCGAGGGTGGAGAGGTCCTCAAGATCCGCTGGTGGTTCGCCTACGGCCAGAGCCTCAAGTCGATGAGCGGCGCCGGCACCGGCCCGCTCAAGGCCATCCTCATGATCGGCAAGCGCGACTTCTTCATCTTCGCGTGGATGGTCCTGGCCTACGCCGACCTGCTGCCCATCGTGCTCCTCTACGCCCTCGTCCTCGCCATCGTCTACGCGGGCGTCGCCGTGGGGCAGCTCCTCACCCCCGAGTGGCGCCTCCGACCGCCGGTTTGAGGTCGCCGCGCGAGGGCTACCGCCCCGGCGCGTACGAGAGCGCCAGCGCGCCGGCGAGGGCGATGGTCGCCGCGAGCAGCATCCAGTCGACGAACGTCCAGCGCGCGGCGGCGGAGCCGTAGGAGCGGGTCCGCATGGGGTCGGGGCCGCGCAGCCGCCGCAGCAGGTTGTCGGCTCCCGGCAGCTTCGTCGAGCCGAAGACCGCGAGGGCGATGAGAAGGATCAAGAGCACCTCGCTGAAGCCCACCCCGAACGCCATGCCCAGTCCCTCCCGGTTCGAGGAATAAAATAGGCACGGACGGCAGGGACGCCCGCGCTTGCGCCAGGCCCCCTCGCGAAATAAGGTACCTCGCCCTCGCCGGCCTCGCCGCCCCGGGTCAGGATTCGTCCGACATGTTCAACATCGCCAAGAAGATCTTCGGTACCAAGAACGCCCGCGTGATGAAGGCGATGCAGCCCATCGTCCAGCGCATCGGGTCGCTCGAGGACGGGCTCAAGCAGAAATCCGACGCCGAGCTGCAGGCGATGACGCTGGAGTTCCGGCGCCGCCACGACAAGGGCGAGACGCTCGACGACCTCTTGCCCGAGGCCTTCGCCGTGTGCCGCGAGGCGGGGCGCCGCGTGCTCGGCATGCGCCACTTCGACGTCCAGCTCATGGGCGGCATGGTGCTGCACCGGGGCGGCATCGCCGAGATGCGCACCGGCGAGGGCAAGACGCTCGTGGCGACGCTGCCCGTCTACCTCAACGCGCTCGAGGGCAAGGGCGTCCACGTCATCACCGTCAACGACTACCTCGCGCGCCGCGACGCCGAGTGGATGGGCCGCATCTACAAGGCGCTCGGCCTGTCGGTGGGCGTCGTCGTGCACGGCCTGTCGGACCGCGAGCGGCAGACGAGCTACCGGTCGGACATCGCCTACGGGACGAACAGCGAGTTCGGCTTCGACTACCTGCGCGACAACATGAAGGAGTCGATCGAGCGCTACGTGCAGCGCGACCTCAACTACGCGATCGTCGACGAGGTCGACTCGATCCTCGTCGACGAGGCCAGGACGCCGCTCATCATCAGCGGGTCGGCCGAGGACTCGGCGGACCTCTATCAGAAGGTCAACGCCATCATCCCGGGCCTGCGCAAGGACATCGACTACACCGTCGACGAGAAGGCGCACTCGTCCATCCTCACCGACAACGGCATCGAGCGCGTCGAGCAGCGCCTCGGGGTGGGCAACCTCTACAACCCCTCGAACATCGCCTACCTGCACCACGTCACGCAGGCCCTGCGCGCGCACACCCTCTACAAGCGCGACGTCAACTACCTCATCGAAGAGGGCAAGGTCATCATCGTCGACGAGTTCACGGGCCGAAAGATGCCCGGGCGCCGCTGGTCGGACGGTCTGCACCAGGCCGTCGAGGCCAAGGAGGGCGTCGAGGTCCAGGAAGAGAACCAGACGATCGCGACCATCAGCTACCAGAACTACTTCCGCCTCTACAAGAAGCTCGCCGGCATGACGGGCACGGCCGACACCGAGGCCGCCGAGTTCAACCAGATCTACAAGCTCGACGTCAGCGTCGTGCCGACCAACAAGCCGATCCAGCGCAAGGACTACGACGACGTCGTCTACAAGAACGAGAAGGGGAAGTTCCGCGCCGTCTGCGACGAGATCGAGGACTGCCACAAGCGCGGCCAGCCCGTGCTCGTCGGCACGGTGAGCGTCGAGAAGTCCGAGGTCGTCGCGTCTCTGCTCCGCAAGAAGAACATCCCGCACAGCGTGCTGAACGCCAAGCAGCACGAGCGCGAGGCCTTCATCGTCGCCCAGGCGGGCCGCAAGGGCGCCGTCACGATCTCGACGAACATGGCCGGCCGCGGCACGGACATCATCCTCGGCGGCAACGCCGAGTTCATGGCGCGCGCCGAGGTCGACCCCGAGAACGCCGGCAAGCCCGGCCACGAGCTGCCGCCCGAGAAGGAGGCCGAGTTCCAGGCCGCGCTCGCCAAGTACCGCGCCCAGTGCGAGCCCGAGAAGCAGGAGGTGCTCGCCGCGGGCGGCCTGCACATCCTCGGCACCGAGCGTCACGAGTCGCGGCGCATCGACAACCAGCTGCGCGGCCGCGCCGGCCGCCAGGGCGACCCCGGCTCGAGCCGCTTCTTCCTGTCGCTCGAGGACGACCTCATGCGCATCTTCGGCGCCGAGCGCATCACGGGGCTCATGGAGCGCCTCGGCATGGAGGAGGACGTGCCCATCGAGCACGGCCTCATCAACCGCGCCATCGAGAACGCGCAGAAGAAGGTCGAGGGCCACAACTTCGACATCCGCAAGAACCTCCTCGAGTACGACGACGTCATGAACCAGCAGCGCAAGGCCATCTACGCCCTGCGCCGCCAGGTGCTCGAGGGGCGCTACGCGCCCGAGCCCACCGAGGAGGAGAAGAAGCGCGGCAAGACGGTCCTCGACGTCGAGGCGCCCGTCGAGTCGGGCAAGCACACGCTCGAGAGCCTCACCGCCTTCGTGCGCCCGACGCTCGGCCGCATGTGCGACGCGCTCACGCAGGTGCAGACGCCGGCCGCCGAGCCGGGGGCGCCGCCCGTGACGACCACCGTCCCCCTGGACCCGGCCGGCCTCAAGTCCGCCATCTACCGCCAGTTCGGCGCCTACCCGGACACCCGCGGCGTCCTCGAGGATCGGACGGGCACGCTCGACCGCCTCGCGACCGAGGTCGCGTCGTCGATGCTCCAGCAGCACATGCGGCTCCTCGATCTCAGCGAGGAGATCCTGCAGACGATCATGGACGAGCACGCGCCCGCGCACGTGCACGCCGAGGAGTGGGATCTCGACGCGCTCCGCGGCGCCGTCAAGGAGCGCTTCAACTTCACGCCGTCGATCGACGAGAAGAGCGCCCTCGACCGCGAGCTGCTCACGAAGGGGATCTGGGACGAGCTCGAGACGGTGATCGAGGCGCGCGAGACCGAGTTCGGGCTGCCCGTCGTCCTCTACTTCGCGCGGTACTTCTACCTCGAGGAGATCGACGCCCGCTGGATCGAGCACCTCAAGACGATGGAGGCGCTGCGCGAGGGCATCGGCCTGCGCGGCTACGGCCAGAAGGATCCGAAGCAGGAGTACAAGAAGGAGGGCTTCACGATCTTCGGCGAGATGATCGTGACGATCGGCCGCAACGTCTGCGAGAAGCTCTATCACATGCAGGTCAAGCGTGAGGAGCCGCAGCCTGTACGGCAGCGGGCGCCCCGCAAGACGATCGAATCGGGCGGCGGTACTTCTGGTTCGTCGTCGAGCGGCAACGGCCAGGGCGCGGCCGACGAGGCGCGGCCCGTGCGGCGCACGGAGCCGAAGGTGGGCCGCAACGATCCGTGTCCGTGCGGCAGCGGCAAGAAGTACAAGAAGTGCCACGGCGCCCAGGTCACCACCTGAACGCGCCCGGCGCGACCTTCGTAGCGAGATTCGGGCGCCCTGACGGCCACTTGTGCCTCGCCCGTCCGGGCGTGGTCGACGCGGCGCGTGACGGGATCATGGAATAGAATCCCCGAAGAGCGTGTTTTCGTAATTAGACCGACCCATGGCTCTGTTCAGGAAACGCCCGGCGCCCTCCGACTTCGAGAAGGAGGCGCTGCCTCATCTGCCGGCCCTCTACGCGGCCGCGCTGCGGATGACCCGCCACGAGAAGGACGCCGAGGATTTGGTCCAGGACGCGCTCCTGCGCGCCTACCGGTTCTTCGACACGTTCGAGGCGGGGACGAACTGCAAGGCCTGGCTCTTCCGGATCCTCACGAACGTCTTCTGCAACCGCTACCGCGAGCGCGAGCGCGAGCACGAGGTCCTCAACGAGGCCGAGGCCTCGCCGGCGAACGTCGAGCAGTTCATCGCGGGCGCGAGCACCGAGCCGTCCGACGCGGAGAGCGCCCTGCTCGGTCACATGGTGTCGGGCGACGTCGAGAAGGCGCTGGCCGCGCTGCCCTCCGACTTCCGCATGGCCGTCATCCTGGCCGACCTCGAGGACTTCTCGTACAAGGAGATCGCCGAGATCATGGACTGCCCCGCGGGCACGGTGATGAGCCGGCTCTACCGCGGGCGCAAGCTGCTGCAGCAGCAGCTCTACGCGTACGCGGTAGAGCAGGGGATCATCAAGGACGGCTCGCACGCGGACGTCGCGCCCGCGCCTTCATCCATGAACGCCAGCATGAAGGCCAGCGCCCCGGTGGACATGGCGGCGTACCGCCGCCGCAAGGAGAGCGGGAGCTCATGACCTGCGCAGAGGCCGAGCCGGTGCTCCACGCCTACGGAGACGGCGAGCTCGCGGGCTCGGAGCGCGAGCAGCTGGAGCGCCACCTCGGCGAGTGCGCGGCCTGCGCGTCGCGCGGCCGGCTGCAGGCGCGCTTCAAGGCCGCCGTGCGCGCCCACCTGCCGCGGCCGCCGGTGCCGCCCGCGCTGCGCGTGCGCATCGGCGCGCTGCTGAACGCGCGCGAGATCGCGCCGCGCCGCTGGTTCTGGCAGACGCACCCGAGGCTCGTGCCCGCCGGGGTGGCCGCCGTGCTGCTCGTCGCCATCACGGGGACGGTGCGGCACTCGCAGTCGATGGTGCTGCAGCAGGCGCAGTGGACCTACCAGGCCGAGCTGCCCATGGACATCACGGCCTCGGACTGCCAGTCGATCGCGTCGTGGTTCCGGGGTCGGGTCGACTTCCCCGTGCCGCCGCCCACGCTCGCGGACGGCAACTGCCAGGGCGGCCGGCTCGTCAACGTGCGCGAGCGCCCCGCGGCCTACATCGTCGCGCGCGGGCGCAACGGCCACCGCGTGGCCTACCTCGTGTTCGACTCGCGCGACGAGGCGATCGAGGCGCCCGACCGCCGCCTCGTCAATGGCCGCGAGATCTACCTCGATACGGGCCCCGGCGTGACGACGGCGGCCTACCACGATCGCGGCCTCGGCTACGTCGTGACGTCCGACCTCGACGAGGAGGCGCTCACGCGCCTCGTGACGGCGAGCTTCAAGACCCAGGCGCCCGCGGCCACGTTTTGACGCCCTGACGCCGGGCCCTCCCGGGCGGCCCGCGGCCTCGAGACGGCCACGATCCTGACGCGCCCTCGGGCGGATCCCGCCGTATTTTCGCTGGGATTTTGGTAGTATGGGCGGCCCTTTAGGAGGGGACCCGATGGCCGAGCGTATCTTGCTGTGCATCGAACCCGACAGCGCGACCGTGGATCAGATCCGGCGTGAGCTGCAGCCCTACGGGTTCTCGATCGAGAGCATCCCGAACGGGGACGAGGCCATCGAGTGGGGACGCTCGCACAAGCCGGCGCTCATCATCCTGTCCGTCGAGCCGCGCAAGGTGGGCTATGCGATCTGCAACAAGCTCAAGCGCAGCCCGAGCCTGCGCGAGGTGCCGCTGGTGCTCATCTCGTCGGAGGAGACGCTCGCGACCTTCGAGCAGCACAAGAAGCTGAAGTCGCGCGCCGACGAGTACCTGCTCAAGCCCCTCGACATGAAGGACGTCGTCGCCAAGCTCGACGCGCTCGTCGGTCTCGGCGGCAAGCAGAAGACCGACGAGATGGACGTCCAGGAGCTCGACATGGACGCCGACATCGTCATCGCGGACGACGAGGACATCGCCATCATCGCCAGCTCCGACGACGGCGACTCGGAAGAGGATCAGGCGCTCGCCGGGGTGCGCACGGGCGCCTCGGGCCCGCAGGCGATGCCCGAGGAGGACACGCACGGCGAGCACGCCGCGCCGGTGGCGGCGGACGGGGAGCCGGCCTCGCCCTTCGAGGGGGAGAAGTTCGATCCGGAGACGCAGGCGGCGTTCGCGGCGCTCGAGGCGGGCACGCCCGAGGGCCCGACGGGCGGCAGCGACATGGTCGACCTGCGCAACCTCTGGAACGACGACGACCTGCCCTCGGCGGTCGGGTGGGAAGACCAGGCGACCGTGACGACGGCCGTGGGCAAGGATCAGGCGCTCCCGGCGGATGCGCTGCGGCCCGAGGGCGACGCCGAGGCCGACGCGACGGTCATCAGTGATCCCGACGCCTACCGCACGGGCGAGACGCTGGGGCCGGAGCTCGGGCCCGAGCGCATGGGGTCGGACGCGTACGCGACGGTGGACGCCATGGGCGTCGAGGACATCGACGTCCCGCAGCCCGAGGACGTGGGCGTCGACGTGACGTCGGTGGGCGATCGCGACGGCGGCGTCGCCTCGCTCGGCATCCCCGTCGTGCGTGAGGACGTCCGCGCGCGCGAGCTCGAGGCGAAGAACGCCGAGCTCGAGGCGCGCATTCACTCGCTCGAGGGCGAGCGCCAGACGCTGCGCCGCGAGCTCGAGGAGGCGCGCGAGCGCTTCACGCAGTCGGCGACCTTCTCCAAGGAGCGCGAGTTCCTGGGGCTGCGCGAGATCATCAACAAGAAGGAGAAGGACATCCTCGACCTTCGCGACGGCATGGACGCGAAGGAGCGCGAGATCCTCGACTACCGCGACAAGGTGCGCGAGCTCGACCGCGGGCGGCGCGACCTGGAGGAGAAGACGCTCGGGTTCGAGAGGAGCCTCGTCGCCGCCAACGAGAAGGTGGCCGAGCTCGCGCTCGATCGCGAGAAGTCCGTCGAGCGCGAGAAGGGGCTCAAGGCGCGGCTCGACGGCGCGCACGAGGAGCTGCGCAAGTCGCACGAGGAGGTGGACGGCCTCAAGAAGCGCATCGCCCAGGACGAGGCGCGCGCGCGCACCGAGATCGACCGGCTGCGCACCGAGATGGAGAGCCAGGTCGTCGAGCTCGAGGAGCACCAGCGCGCCGAGATCGGGAAGCTCGGCGAGGAGCGGGCGCTCGCCGACGCCTCGAAGGACGCCGCGCACCAGGCGGAGCTGGCGCGCCTCGACGCCGCCCACAAGGCCGAGACGGAGACGCTGCAGCGGCGCTTGCTCGAGGAGCAGGCGACCTCGGGCGAGCGCCTCGCCAGCGAGGTCAACAAGCTCAAGCGCGAGCACGAGAAGGCGATCACGAGCCTGCGCGACGAGCACGCGGCGCAGCTCGCCTCGGAGCGGCAAGCGTACGAGGCGCTCACCGAGCAGAAGGAGCGCGACCACCGCAACGAGATCCTCGGTCTCGGGCGCCGGAACGAGGAGGAGCTGGCCGCCCGCGAGGAGCGCCGCCAGCGCGACGTCGCCGAGCAGGAGGCGCGGCGCGTCTCCGAGCTCGAGGCGGCCGAGGGCCGGCGTCGGTCCGAGCTGCAGGCGCGCGACGAGGAGCACCACGCGCGCGTGACCGAGCTCGAGCGCCGGCACCTCACGGAGAAGACCGAGCTCGCCGAGAAGCACCGCGCCGACTACGACGCGGCGCTGGCGCGCGCGGCGCGGGCCGAGGGCGAGCTGGCGGCGCGCGCGCAGGAGCTCGATCAGTCGTACCGGCGGCTCGCGGGGCTCGAGGCGGACCTCGACGCCGCGCGCGCCGAGCTGGGCGACCGCGACGTGCGGCTCGCGCAGAGCCGCGACCGCCTGGGCGCCCTCGAGGCCAAGGTCGCCGAGTACGAGGACCAGCTCGTGCGCGCCTACCAGCGCATCCGCGGCGACGAGAAGACGACCGAGAAGACGAAGCGGGCGCTCGCCGTCGCGCTCGCGCTCCTCGACGAGCGCGCCCCCCCGACCGGCTCGACCGGCCCCGTCGCGACCATCGCCGCCGCCGCCGCCCAGAAGGCGCCGGTGGACGACGCCGACCTCAAGACGTAAAAACCAGGCGTGCAGGACGCGGCCGATCGCGGCGTGACAGGCGCGGGGGTGTCCGGCGGAGAGATCCCGCTGGGCGCCCGGCGCATGTTCGGGCTCAAGGACGTCTTCACGTCGATCAACGCGCTGTCGGGCGTGCTCGGCGTGTACTTCGTCATCAAGGGGCACCCGCTGTGGGGCTCGTACTCGTTCCTGGCCGGCTACGCGGCCGACTGCGTCGACGGCCTGGTGGCGCGGGCCACGCGCGGCGGGAACCGCTTCGGCGCCGAGTTCGACACGGCGGCGGACTTCGTCGCGCAGGCCGTCGCGCCCGCCTTCGTCGTCTACGGGCTCTACGCGCAGTCGGGGCAGCGCCTCGGCGTCAGCGCGGAGGTGGCCGACGCCATCGGGCTCCTGCTCGCCGCCGTCCTCGTGCTCGTGGCCACCGTCCGCCAGGCCCGCAACACGGTGCGGCCCGTCTCCGTCGACTTCGCGTGGGTCGGGCTGCCGCGCAACGTCGCCTCGTTCCTGCTCCTCAGCTACGTGAACTCGGCGATCTTCAGCCGCCTGCCGGGCGGCCTGTGGCTGGGGATCCCGTTCGTCTTCGCGATCGCCTGGGCCGAGCTCTCCAACCTGCCGTTCATGAGCCACCACGGCCGCAAGCAGATCTGGCACGCCAAGTGGCTGCTCATCGCCTTCCTCACGACGACGCCGCTCTCCCTCCTCGTCTGTCCGCGCTATACCTGGGACATCGTGTTCTTCTGGACGGGCGGGTACACGCTGGGGTCGTGGTCGGTCATGTCGGCGCGGGAGCGGCAGTTCGTCCGTGAGGCGGTCGCGGCCGCCGACGCCAAGCTCGTCGCCGAGGAGACGGCGCGCTTCCACGCGCACGAGGCGGCGCGGGTGCGGGCGCGCGCGGCGGCCGCCGTCGCGCCCTCGGAGACGGCGAGCTGAAGACCGTCACCGGCAACACGACCGGCCTCAAGCCGAGTCAGGTCCACGCGCTGGAGCGCGTCTACCGGCGGCGGCTGCACCCGGCCGAGGTCGCGTCGCCCGAGCTCGCGACGTACCTGTGCGGTCTCTCGCGCGAGATCGAGCGGCAGGTCGGCATCCTCGTCGGCCGCCGCGGCGACATCGAGCACGTCTTCGTCGGCGACGCCTCCCGGCTCAACCTGCCGGAGATCGGCCGCCTCCGCGCGGGCCGCGGGCGCTTCCGGGGCCTGCGCCTCGTGCACACGCACCTGCGCAACGAGCCCCTCACGCGCGACGACCTCGTCGACCTGGCGCTCCTCCGGCTCGACCTCGTGGCCGCCATCGGCGTCCAGCCCGACGGCCGCCCCGCCGACCTCCACGCCGCGCACCTCCTGCCGCCCGCGCCCGACGGGCGCTCCGAGCCCTGGCGCATCCTCCCGACGGAGCCGTTTCACCGCAGCACGCTCGACGCCGCCGCGCTCGTGGCCGCCATCGAGGAGGAGTTCGACCGCGTCGCGCCCGCGGCCGTCGCCACCGACATGCGCGACCGCGCGCTGCTCGTGGTCGTCGAGGTGCGGCGCCCCCGGAACGCCGCGCGCGCGGCCCTCGAGGCGGCGGCCGATCAGCTCGGGGCGCGCGTCGAGGAGCTCAAGGAGCTGTGCGCGACGGCGGGCGTCGGGGTCATGGGCGTGCTCGAGCAGCGGCGCCACGAGACGGATCCGAAGTACCTCGTGGGCCGCGGCAAGCTCGAGGAGGTGCTCATCCGCGCCATGCAGCTCGACGCCAACGTGCTGATCTTCGATCCAGACCTCACGCCCGGCCAGGCCCACGCCATCGCGGACTTCACCGACCTCAAGGTCATCGACCGGACGATGCTGATCCTCGACATCTTCGCGCAGCGCGCGAAGAGCCGCGACGGCAAGCTGCAGGTCGAGCTCGCCCAGCTGCGCTACCGCCTGCCGCGCCTGCACGAGAAGAACACCATGATGTCGCGCCTGACGGGCGGCATCGGCGGCCGCGGGCCCGGCGAGACCAAGCTCGAGGAGAACCGCCGCCGGGCGCGCGAGCGCATCCACCGGCTCGAGAAGGAGATCGATCGCTTCGGCGAGCAGCGCGCGGGCCGGCGCAACGCGCGCGTGCGCCGCGGCCTGCCGGTCGTGGCCATCGTGGGCTACACGAACGCGGGCAAGTCGACCTTGCTCAACACGCTCACGCGCAGCGACGTGCTCGCCGAGGACAGGCTCTTCGCGACGCTCGACCCGACGACGCGCCGGCTGCGCTTCCCCTACGAGCGCGAGATCATCATCGCCGACACCGTGGGCTTCATCCGCGACCTGCCGCGCGATCTCGCCCAGGCGTTCCGGGCGACGCTCGAGGAGCTCGACGAGGCCGACCTGCTCGTCCACGTCGTCGACGCCGCCGATCCGGCGCGCGAGCAGCAGACGGCCGCCGTCGAGGCGATCCTCACCGACCTGGGGCTCGCCGAGACGCCGCGGCTCGTCGTGCTCAACAAGATGGACCTCGTGCCCGAGGAGGAGCGGGACGCGGTCATGCGCGCGGCGCGCATCGAGGGCGCGACGCCGGACCTCCCCGTGGTCGGCATCTCGGCCACTGACGCCGTCACGACGACGCCGCTGCTGGCGGCCATCGAGGACGCGCTGTGGCGTGACGGCCGGCTCCCGCGCGAGCCCGGCGAGCCGATGTCGCGCGGCGATGGTATGACCGAGGGGTCATGACGCGGAGGGCGCGCGCGTGAATCTGCTCCTGTGGACGGCCGCGGTCGTGGCCCTGCTCGGCGTGCTCATCCTCGTGCACGAGCTCGGGCACTTCGTCTTCGCGAAGTTCTTCGACGTCAAGGTGCTGCGCTTCTCGCTCGGCTTCGGGCCGCGCCTGTTCGGCTTCACGCGGGGCGAGACCGAGTACCAGCTCTCGCTCGTCCCCCTCGGCGGCTACGTGCGCCTCCTCGGCGAGGACCCGTCCGAGCCCATCCCGCCGGTCGACCGGTGGCGCGCCCTCGCCGCGAAGCCGCTCTGGCAGCGCTACACGATCGTCGTCGCGGGCCCCATCTTCAACCTGCTGCTCCCGCTGCTCATCTACTTCGTCCACTACGCGGGCCAGCGCACGCTGCTGCCTCCCACGATCGGCACCGTGCTGCCCGATCTGCCCGCCGCGACGGCGGGGCTGCTCCCCGGAGACAAGGTCGAGACCGTCGACGGCCAGGTCATCCGCTACTGGGAGGAGCTCGAGCGCGTCATCGCCGAGAACGCCGGCAAGACGATGCGCTTCGGCATCCGCCGCGGCACCGACGCCGAGGAGCGCGACGTCACGCCCGTGCAGATCGAGCGCGCGGGCCAGCTGCGGACCAAGGAGCGGGTCGGCTGGATCGGCGTCTCGCCGCGCTTTCACCTGCCCGAGATCGGCGTGCTCGATCCGAGCTCGCCGGCGGCGCAGGCGGGCCTCAAGACGTTCGACTTCGTCACCGCGGTCAACGGCGTCCCCGTCGCGACGTGGACGGAGTTCGCCAAGGCCATCGACCGCGTGGGCGCGTCGCCGCTGCGGCTCAACTACCTGCGCGGCGGCTACTCGGCCCTGCCCTTCGCGCACGTCGAGCTCCAGCAGCCGGGCGCGGCCGTCGTCGTGCCCGTGCCCGTCTTCGACGCCGCCGGCCGCCGGCACTACGAGACGGGCATCGTCTCGGCCGAGCTCTTCGTCTACTCGGTCGAGCCCGGCAGCCCGGCCGACGCCATCGGGATCCGCCGGGGCGACCAGATCCTCGCGCTCGACGGCGAGCCGCTGCCGCACTGGGACCTGCTGCGCGAGCGCCTGGCGGCCGCGCCCGATCGCACGTTCCACATCAGCTGGCTCTCGCCGGGCGGCCAGCGCCACGAGGCGACATTCAAGCAGGAGGCCCGCGAGGAGGTCGACGCCTACCGCCAGCAGGCGCAGCACCTCGTCTTCGGCGCGCTCAATCGCCTCGCCTGGAAGACCGAGGCGCCCGTGCCCATCACGAACCGCTTCGGCTACGCCGTGGGGCACTCGGTCGAGCGCACGGGGCAGATCATCCTGGCCATGGTGCACGGCTTCGCGGAGATCGTGCGGGGGCGCGTGCCGCTGACGACGCTCGGCGGGCCCATCATGATCGGCTACGTCGCGGGCGTCGCGGCGGAGCAGGGGTTCGATCAGTACCTCTGGCTCATGGCCCTCATCAGCATCAACCTGGGCCTGCTGAACTTCTTGCCCGTGCCGATCCTCGACGGGGGCCTGCTCGTCTTCTTCACGCTCGAGCTCTTCAAGCGGCGGCCGCCGTCGCCGCGGGCGCGCGAGATCGCGTCGTACGTGGGCCTCGTCATCGTGGGGACGCTCATGATCTTCGCCCTCCGCAACGACGTCGTGCGATACCTCTTGCCTCGATGACGTCACCCAAGCGCGTCCTCTGCCTCGACACGTCGACGCCCACGGCGCGCGTGGCCCTGTTCGACGGGGCGGCCCAGGCGATCGCGGGCGCCGAGGCGACGGCCGAGCGGCACTCGCAGCACGTCCTCAAGCTCGTCGACGAGGTGCTGCGCAGCGCGGGGGCGCGGCCCGAGGCGCTGGCGGGCATCGCCTGCGGCGCGGGCCCGGGCAGCTTCACGGGGCTGCGCGTGGGCCTGGCCGTCGCCAAGGGCCTCGCGCTCGCGACGGGCGCGCCGCTGCTGCTCGTGTCCTCGCTCCAGGCGCTCGCGCTCGACATCGCGCGTCGCGCGCCGCCCGGGACGCGCTTCGTCGTGCCCTGCATCGACGCCGGCAAGGGCGAGGTCTACGCCTTCGCGTGCGCGCTCGACGGGCCGGTGATCGCGCCCGGCGGCGAGCCCTGGCGCCTGATGCCGGAGGCGCTCGCGTCGCGCGTCGCCGAGCTCCCCGCGGCGGTCGTGGCCGGGAACGGCGCCGACCGCCACGCGGCGGCGCTCGGGTCGGGGGCGACGGTGATCTCGGTCGAGGGCCCGTCGGCCCTCTCGATCGGCGCCCTCGCGCTGCCGCGCCTCGCGCGAGGCGAGTCCGACGATCTCGAGCGGGCCGTCCCGGCCTACGGCCGCCCGCCCGACATCACGAGGCCGAAGAGCGCTTGACTCAGGGGCCGAGCTGGACGGCGAGCGCGCGCGCCTTCTTGCACATGCGCGTCGAGAGATCGACGCCGATCGCGTCGAGCCCCAGCGCGTTCGCGACGGCCAGCACCGTGCCGTAGCCGCAGAACGGGTCGACGACGATGCGGGTGGCCGTCTCGCGCAGCACGAAGCGGCACGCGTCGAGGCAGGCGTTCACGCCCATGGCCTTCGTCCCGGGCATGAACCCGGCGTCGGCGAGCACGTCGGCCGTCGCGCGCTCGGGACGCGGGCGTACGCCCCGTGAGTAGGCGAGCAGGTGCGAGTAGCCCGCGCGCCCGAAGGTCACGGCGCCGGGCGGCTTGCGGCACACGATCTTGTGGAACAGCAGGCGCGCGCCCGCGCGCTCGGCCCCGCGCTGCACGAGGGCGCCCTTGTCGATCCAGGTCCCCCCGCGCTTGATGTCGCTCTGGAAGAAGACGGCGACGCCGTCGTCGGGCACGGCGTCGACGACGAGCGCCGCCGTGTCCTCGAACCAGCGCGTCCATGCCGCGAGGTCCAGCGCCGGCACCTCCGACACGTCCGGCAGCGACGTCACGACGCTGCAGCCGGCGAGCCGCCCGCGCGCGCGCAGCCACTCCACCGCTTCGCCGTGGTGCACGACGCGGCTCGGGGTCGGCGGCGTCTCGGGGCTCATCGCTGTGCGCGCCGACACTCGCACGACGGGCGGTCACGCGCTACCGTTCCGGCCATGAACACGCTCTGGGTGGCGCTGGTCCTCGGGATGCTCGGCGGCGTCGCGGGGTGCGCGACCGTTCCGGTCGCGAACACCTCGAACGCCTGCGGCGATCCGTGCGCGAGCCTCGCCTGCCCGAGCGCCTTCGTCTGCACCGTCGACTCGCGCTGCGCCGCGCGCTGTCAGCCCGAGGGCATGAAGCCCGGCGGCCTTCCCTGAGCCTTTGTTCAGATGTTGAGATCGGCGTCCGACTCCCCTAGGCTTCGGGATTCCGCCGCCGGCGGCGCCGCAGGAGAACATCATGAATATCCACCTCTTCGACACCACGCTGCGTGATGGGACGCAGAGTGAGGGCCTCTCCCTCTCGGTCGAGGACAAGCTGAAGATTGCCAAGCTCCTCGACGGGTTCGGCATTCACTTCATCGAGGGCGGATACCCGGGGTCGAACCCCAAGGACATCGAGTTCTTTCGGCGCGCCCGGTCGCTCGGGCTCAAGCACGCGAAGCTCACGGCGTTCGGCAGCACGCGCAAGGCCGGCGTGCGCGCGGAGGACGACGTCAACATGCGCGCCCTCGTCGAGGCCGACACGCCCGTCGTCTGCATCTTCGGGAAGTCGTCCACGCTGCACGTCACGAAGGTGCTCGAGACGACGCTCGAGGAGAACCTGGCGATGATCGCGGACAGCGTCGCCTTCCTCAAGAAGGCGGGGCGCGAGGTGGTGTACGACGCCGAGCACTTCTTCGACGGGTATCGCCTCGACGCGCGCTACGCGCTCGCGGCCGTCAAGGCCGCCGCCGACGCCGGCGCCGACTGGGTCACGATGTGCGACACGAACGGCGGCAGCCTGCCGAGCTTCGTCGCCGAGGTCACGGGCGTCGTGCGCAAGCACATCCCCACGCGCCTCGGGATCCACTCGCACAACGACGGCGACCTCGCCGTCGCGAACGCGCTCGCCGCCGTCGAGGCCGGCTGCACGCAGGTGCAGGGCACGATGAACGGCTGGGGCGAGCGCTGCGGGAACGCCAACCTCATCTCCATCATCCCCGCGCTGCAGCTCAAGATGGATCGCCGCTGCGTGCCCGACGAGCACCTGGCGCGCCTCACCGAGCTGTCGCGCACGGTCAGCGAGATCGCCAACATCCGGCCGCGCGCGCACGCGCCGTACGTCGGGCGCTCGGCCTTCGCGCACAAGGGCGGGGCCCACGTCGCCGCCGTCGAGAAGGTGACGTCGAGCTACGAGCACGTCGCGCCCGAGCGCGTGGGCAACCGGCGGCACATCGTCGTCTCCGAGCTCTCGGGCCGCGGCAACGTCCGCATGCGCGCCAGCGAGCTCGGCATCGACGCCAAGGGGAGCGAGCGCGAGCTCGTCGGGCGCATCAAGGAGCTTGAGAACCAGGGCTACCAGTTCGAGGCGGCCGAGGGCTCCTTCGAGCTGCTCACGCGGCGCTACCAGGCGGGGTACGTCGCGCCCTTCGAGGTGCTCGACGTCGTCGTGATCTCCGAGCGGCGGCGCGGCAACAGCATGTTCGCCGAGGCGACGGTCAAGGTGCGCATCGGTGACGAGATCGTGCACACCGTCGCCGAGGGCACGGGCCCCGTGCACGCGCTCGACGGCGCCTTCCACAAGGCCCTCAACGACGCCTTTCCGCTCGTGCGCGAGGTGCACCTCGCCGACTACAAGGTGCGCATCCTCGACCCCGAGGCCGCGACGGGCGCCAAGACGCGCGTGCTCATCGAGGCGGCGCGCGGCGAGGAGCGCTGGAGCACGATCGGCGTCTCGCCGAACATCATCGAGGCGTCGGCCGCGGCGCTGGCCGACGCCCTCGAGCTGCCCCTGGCGCGGGCCCGGGCCGCCGCCTCCCGCGTCGCGTAGGCGACCCCGCTCAGGTCGCGCGGCGCGCCTCCTCGACGAGCCCGTCGAGGAACCGCGCGACCGCCTTCGTCCGCTTGAGCGTGGGACGGCAGGTGAGGCGCACGTCGATGGGGGGGACGTCCGCGGCCTCGACGAAGAGGTGGTCCCGGCGATCGGCGCGGAGCGCCAGGCCGGGGACGAGCCCGATCCCCAGCCCCTGCCGCACGTACGACAGGATGAGCGACACGCTCGGCACGTCGATCGTCGACAGGGGGCGCAGGCGGAGGCGGCCGAGGTACTCGTCGAGCACGCGACGGCCCTGGCTGCCCGCGCCCAGGCGGAGCAGCGGCTCGCGCGCGAGGCGGGCCCGCAGCGGCGCGGGCGCGGCGCGGCGCTGGCCCCTCCCCGCGGCGGGCGCGATCCAGAAGAAGCGCTGCTCGCCGAGCGGGATCTCCGAGGCCGTGACGGCGCGCTCCGTGCTGACCACCGCGACGTCGACGTGGCCCTCCGCCGCCAGGCGGCCGGCCTCGATGGAGTTCGCCGTCGTGAGCTCGAAGCGGAGGGGGGATCCGTCGGCGACGAGGCGCCGCAGCACGGGGAGCAGGAGCGCCTCGCCGAGGTAGTCGCTGGCGGCGATCCGCAGCGACGTGACCCGCGCGGCGGTGATCTCGCGCAGGGCCGTCTCGAGCGAGTCGGCCTCGTCGAACAGGCGCGTCAGGCTGGCGAGCATCGCCTCGCCGGCCGCGCTCAGGCGAATGCCGCGTCCGGCCTTCTCGAACAGAGAGACCCCGAACCGCGCGTCGATGCGCCGGATCTGCTGCGAGACCGCCGACGGGGTCTTGTGCAGCCGGCGCGCCGCCTCGGCGACCGAGCCGGTCCGGGCCACGACGAGGGCGTCGTGGAAGGCGGGGATGAGGGACATGTCCATGGCCGCGACCGTTAAGTATAACTTAACGATGGAGACCGTCAGCTGTCACTAGATCGGCCCCGGGAATGGGGGCAGAGTTGGCCCATGCCGCCACGGACCTTGTTCGAGAAGATCTGGGAGGCGCACCTCGTGCGCGCCGCGACCGCCGACACGCCGGCGATCCTCTACGTCGATCTGCACCTCATCCACGAGGTGACCTCGCCGCAGGCGTTCACGTGGCTGCGCGAGCGCAAGCTCAAGGTGCGCCGCCCCGAGCGCACCGTCGCCACCATGGATCACTCGACGCCCACGACGCCGCGCAACAAGGAGGGCAAGATCCCGGTGCTCGACGGCGCCGCCGCCGCGCAGATCGCGCAGCTCGAGACGAACTGCCGGGACTTCGGGATCGAGCTCTTCGCGCTCGGCACCGAGGGGCAAGGCATCGTGCACGTCATCGGCCCCGAGCTGGGCGTCACCCAGCCCGGCGACACGATCGTCTGCGGCGACAGCCACACGTCGACGCACGGCGCGTTCGGCGCGCTGGCCTTCGGCATCGGTACGAGCGAGGTGTCGCACGTGCTCGCGACGCAGTGCCTGCTGCAGAACAAGCCGAAGACGCTCGCGGTCACCGTCGAGGGCCAGCTCAAGCCGGGCGTCACGGCCAAGGACATCGTCCTCGCCGTCATCGCCCGCCTCGGCATCGGCGGCGGCACGGGCCACGTCATCGAGTACCGCGGGTCGGCGATCCGCGCGCTCTCCATGGAGGAGCGCATGACCGTGTGCAACATGTCGATCGAGGCGGGCGCGCGCGCCGGCATGATCGCCCCCGACGAGATCACCTTCGAGTACCTCAAGGGCCGCCCGCGCGCGCCGCAGGGCGCGGCGTGGGACGAGGCCGTCGCAAAGTGGCGCGAGCTGCCGAGCGACCCCGGCGCCACCTACGACCGCGAGGAGAGGTTCGACGCGGCCGCCATCGAGCCCATGATCACCTACGGCACCAACCCGGGCATGGGCATGGCCATCGGCGCCAAGGTGCCGGCCCCCGCGAGCGCCAGCGACGTGAAGGCGCTCGCCTACATGGGCATCAAGGGCGACGAGCCGCTGCTCGGCCACAAGGTGGACGTCGTGTTCATCGGCAGCTGCACGAACTCGCGACTGTCCGACCTGCGCGCGGCGGCGACGATCTTCAAGGGGCGCAAGGTGGCGCCGGGCGTGCGCGCGCTCATCGTGCCGGGCTCGCAGCGCATCAAGAGGGCGGCCGAGGCCGAGGGCCTCGATCGCGTCTTCACCGAGGCGGGCGCCGAGTGGCGCGAGGCCGGGTGCTCCATGTGCATCGCCATGAACGGCGACCAGCTCAAGCCCGGGCAGTACGCGGTGAGCACGAGCAACCGCAACTTCGAGGGCCGGCAGGGCGCGGGCGGGCGCACCTTCCTCGCGAGCCCCCTCACGGCCGCCGCCGCCGCCGTCACCGGCAAGGTCACCGACGCACGGAGCTTGGTCTAATGGAACCCATCAAGACGTTCACCTCGAAGACGGTCGTCCTCCCGACGGAGAACATCGACACCGACCAGATCATCCCGGCGCGCTTCCTCAAGGCGACGAGCAAGAACGGCCTCGGCGAGAAGCTGTTCTCCGACTGGCGCTTCGCCGCCGACGGGACGCCGAAGGCCGACTTCGCGCTCAACAGGCCCGAGGCCAAGGGCGCGCGCGTGCTCGTCGCGGGCGACAACTTCGGGTGCGGCTCGTCGCGCGAGCACGCGCCGTGGGCGCTCTACGACTACGGCTTCCGCGCCGTCGTCAGCACCTCGATCGCCGACATCTTCAAGAACAACTCGCTCAAGAACGGCCTCTTGCCCATCGTCGTCGACGGCGCGGCGCACGCCAAGCTGCTCGCCACGCCGGGCGCCGAGGTCACCGTCTCGCTCGAGGCGCAGACGGTGACGCTCCCCGACGGCTCGACGGCGAGGTTCTCGGTCGATCCGTTCTCGCGCTACTGTCTCCTGAACGGCATCGACGAGCTGCAGTTCTTGCTGTCGCAGGACGCCGAGATCACGAAGTTCGAGCGCGGCCGGCGCTGAACGGCGGGCGTTGCACGCGGGCGGCGCGCGATGCGCGGCGGCGCGCGGTCGTTGCGCCTAGCATGGACCTCACCCCGAGGTGAAGATGACGATTCGATCGCCCCTTGTTCAGTCGCTGGCGCTGCTCGCCCTCGGTCTCCTGGCCGCTTGCGGCGGCGGTGGGGCGGGCCCGAAGAGCCCCGGGCAAGCGGGCGCGTCGGGGGGCGCCGCGGGTGCCGCCGCTGGCGCGTCGGGCTCGCAGGGCGCGGCGGGCGCGTCGGGCGC
>DASZWW010000466.1:0-8213 GCA_035546175.1 Polyangia bacterium | reverse complement strand
GAGGGCGGCCCTCCGCGCGTCGCGCTCGAGGTCGGCGTGGGGGCCCGCGTGCAGTCGCCCGCGGCCCAGCACGTCGGGTTGCGCGTCGCCGTGAGGGGGATCTTCACGCCCGCGCTCTTCGGTCGTTCCCTGGGGGCCGGCGTCGCGCTCGACGGCGGCCCCGCCCTCGCGGCCTCGGCGCCCGCGGGACGCACGCTCGACGACTCGGCGGTCGAGATCTTCGCGCGCGGGCGACTCGCGCTCGCGCCGGCGTGGCTCGAGCTCGACGCCGGGCCCTCGCTCCACTTCGTCTCGGTGGCGGCGGGCGCGGGCGGGTCGAGTCGCGTCGAGGTGGGCCTCGACGCGCGCGCGGGCGTCATGGTGCCCGTCGGGCGCACGCTCCTCGGCGTGCGCGCGGGCGGCTTCTACGTCGCGACGTCCCCCGCCGCGACGGCCGCCGCGCCGCCCGTCGCGCTGCCGCGCTGGAACGGCGAGGCGCTCCTCACGGTCGGCTTCGCCCTGAAGTAGCGAAGCCGAGCGCGCGCGCCTCCCTGCCCGTCAGCCGCCGTCCGAGGCGTCTGCGGGCGCGTCCGAGGCGGCGTCGGCGGGATGCGAGTCGGAGCCGACGTCGAGGCCCTGATCGACCGCCATGTCCTTCGGCGCGTCCGTCGAGGCGTCGGGGTGCGTGTCCGTGCCCGCGTCTCCCGCGGCGCCGCCGGCGGAGCCGCCAGTCCCGCCAGAGCCGCCAGAGCCGCCAGTCCCGCCCATGCCCCCGGTCCCGCCCGTGCCGCCCACGTTGCCGGTGCCGCCGCTCCCGCCCGTGCCGCCGGTCGCCCCCGTGCCGCTTGTCCCTCCGGCGCCGCCCGAGCCGGCCTTTCCGGTCGCATCGGTCCCGGAGTCGACCTTGTGGGTCGTCCCGCCGTCACAACCGGCGAGGGCGAGACCCACGACCATCGAGCAAGCGAACAGGCGAATTCGGCGCATAGGCGTTCCTTTTCTTGGTGAAAACGAGGCCTCCCCAATACCACGGAGGCCCCATGGCGCGAATGCGACAATATGTCGCATTGGCTGTTTTTTTCGTTTAAGGCGTCTCCCGACGACGACCGTCGCTCTCCGTCGAACGGCGCCGGCCGCGGTGACGGGCGCATCTCGGACATTTCGCCCCCTGGTCGCGTCGCGGGGCGCCCCGACGTCGGGGCGCGCTGGAGGGCGACGGCTCGAAAATCGCCCGCCGAATCGCCGGCCCCGCACCTCGCCAGCGCGCGGCGCAGCCTTAGGTTCTCCTCATGCAACGCGGTGGTCTCTGGGGCGTCTCGCTGGTCTTGCTTTCAGGCCTGGTCGTGCTCGGGTGCGGCAGCGGCGGCGGCTCGCAGACGACGGGCGCCGGGACCGGTGACACCGGCGGCAGCGGGACGGGGAGCGCGGGGACGGGCGGCAGCAGCGTGATGATGGGCGGCGCCTACGTCGTGACGGTCGACGCGGCCTCGAACCACGTCACGCTCGACGGGTGCGGCTTCTCACCCGCCCAGATCGCCAGCGTGCCCGCCGGGACCTACACGGTCTCGCTCACGGCGAGCACGCTCACGAAGGGCGGCGTCTCCGGGCCGGGGAGCCCATCGACCGACAACTACGTCATCGTCCACGTGCCGTTCGCCGCGGGCGACCCGAACGAGGACCACCGCTTCTTCATGCTCAACGGCGTGGGCGCGAGCGCCTCGATCACGCTCTCCCAGGCCATGACGATCGACGCGATGTTCATCGACTCGGACGTGGCCTCGAACTCCGGCACGGCGACGGTGACCGTGACGCCGGGGAACATGACCATGACGGTGAGCGGGACGACCAACGACCTCGCCTACGACGCGAACTGCCACTCGACGCCCGCCATGCAGGTCGTCACGGGCGGCATGTTCCGCGTGACGCTGCTCGACAGCTCGTTCTCGTCGGGCGGCGGGGCGCACGACGACTTCATCCTCGTGCGTACGCCGGACGAGCAGCAGGTGGACGACCACCGCTACGTCATCCTCAACGGCGACGGCGCGAGCCAGGACTTCACCCCGTTCAACAGCCAGACGGTGCGCCTGTGGTACATCGGCGCCGGCGCGGGCACCGGCGTGGCACACGTCCAGATCGCGCCGCTGTAGATCCCCAGGTCTGCCGTCGCAAGGGCGAGCAGGCCGCGCCCAGCCGGCCCGCGCCCGAGGCCGAGACCGACTCGTCGAGACGAGGAGGTCCTCGCGCGTCGACGTTGACCTTGGGTAACGTTTCTCGGACGGAGTCGGTTTCATCACCGCAACCATGGGTTGCGCGTTCATTTGCGCACTCACAAAGCTTGATTGCGGCGTTCGTTTGGCGCGATGATCGACGCGAAGCACCCGATGACCACCGGCCGCGACGGACTCGACTACCACGCTCTCTTCGAGAACGCGCCCGGGCTGCTGCTGGTCCTCGCGCCGGACCCGCCCGCGTTCACCATCCTCGACGCGACCAACACCTACCTCGCGGCGACGCTCACGGAGCGCTCGGCGATCATGGGCCGGCGCCTCTTCGACGTCTTCCCCGACAACCCCGACGATCCGCAGGCGACGGGGACGAGCAACCTGCGCGCGTCTCTCCACCGCGTCCTGGCGAGCCGGGCGCCCGACACGATGGCCATCCAGAAGTACGACATCCGGCGGCCCGAGGCGGGCGGCGCCTTCGAGGAGCGGTTCTGGAGCCCGGTCAACGCCCCGGTGCTCGACGCCGCGGGCGAGGTCTCGGTCATCATCCACCGCGTCGCCGACGTCACCGAGCTCGTCCGGGCGCGCCAGCTCGGACAGCAGGAGCGCGAGGCGATGCAGCTCGAGCTCTTCGACCGCGGCCGCGAGCTCGACGACGCCAACCGCAAGCTGCGCCTCGCGAACGACGAGCTCTCCCGCGCCAACCGCGAGCTCGAGGCCTTCAGCTACTCCGTGTCGCACGACCTGCGCGCCCCCCTGCGCGCCATCGACGGGTTCAGCAAGGCGCTGCTCGATCGGCACGCCGCCGCGCTCGACGCCGACGGACGCCACTACCTCGAGCGCGTCCGGGCCGCCACGGTGCGCATGTCGGCGCTCATCGACGATCTGCTCGGGCTCTCGCGCATCACGCGCGCGCCGCTGCGCGCCGACGCCGTCGACCTCACCGCCGTGGCCCGCCGGATCGCCGACGAGCTCCGCCGCCGCGACGCCGCCCGCGAGGTGACCTTCGAGATCGCCGACGGGCTCACGGCGCGCGGCGATCGCCAGCTCCTGGCCATCGCCCTCGAGAACCTGCTCGGCAACGCCTGGAAGTTCACGGGCAAGCGCCCGGGCGCCCACGTCTGGTTCGGGCGCGAGGCCGGCCCCGAGGGCGACGCCTTCTTCGTGCGCGACGACGGCGCGGGCTTCGACATGGCCTACGCCGACAAGCTCTTCGCGCCCTTTCAGCGGCTGCACCGGGCCGCGGAGTTCGAGGGGTCGGGCGTGGGCCTGGCGACCGTCCAGCGGATCGTCGCCAGGCACGGCGGGCGCATCTGGGCGCGCGGCGCCGTCGGCGAGGGCGCGACCTTCCTCTTCACGCTCGGAGGCTCGACGTGACGAGGCAGCAGGCCATCGTGCTCGTCGAGGACAACGACGACGACGCCGAGCTCACGACGATGGCCTTCGCCGAGGCCAAGGTGTCGAACCCCATCGTCCGCCTCGTCGACGGCGTCGACGCGCTCGAGTACTTCTTCTGCCAGGGGCGCTGGGCCGGGCGCGACCCGGCGGACGCTCCCGCCGTCGTGCTCCTCGACCTCAAGCTGCCGGGGCTCTCGGGCCTCGAGGTGCTCTCCGCCCTGCGCGCCGACGCGCGCACGAAGCACCTCCCCGTCGTCGTGCTGACGTCGTCGGACGAGGACGCCGACCGGCTCGCGGCCTACGGCCACCACGTCAACAGCTACGTGCGCAAGCCGGTGGACTACGACCAGTTCGTCGCGGCGACGCGCCAACTCGGCGTCTACTGGATGATGCTCAACCTGCCGCCGCCCGCGAGGCTCGGGTGAGCGCCGGCGGGCGCCGCGTCCGGGTCCTGCTCGTCGAGGACAGCCCCGACGACGAGGAGCTCGTCCTCGACGAGATCCGCCGCGGCGGCTACGACGTCGTCCACGAGCGCGTCGAGTCCGCCGAGGGCATGCGCGCCGCGCTCGCGCTCGCGCCGTGGGACATCGTGCTCTCCGACTTCGCGATGCCCGCCTTCAGCGGGCGCGCCGCGCTCGAGCTCCTGCGCGGGGAGGGCCTCGACACGCCCTTCATCATCGTCTCGGGCACGGTGGGCGAGGAGATCGCCGTCGCCGCCATGCGCACGGGCGCGAACGACTACGTCCTCAAGCACAGCCTGGCGCGCCTCTGCCCGGCCATCCAGCGCGAGCTCGAGGCGGCCCAGCACCGCGCCGAGCAGCGCAGGACGCAGGAGCAGCTCCTCATCTCGGACCGCATGGCCTCGGTCGGCAC
This sequence comes from Polyangia bacterium, assembly GCA_035546175.1. Classification (GTDB taxonomy): domain Bacteria; phylum Myxococcota_A; class Polyangia; order Fen-1088; family Fen-1088; genus DASZFV01. The sequence continues at coordinate 3,744 of DASZWW010000466.1, read as the reverse complement.
GCTCGCCGCGGGCGTCGCGCACGAGATCAACAACCCGCTCGCGTCGATCTTCGCGAACCTCGAGCTCGCCGCCGGGGCCATCGACGAGCTCGCCGCCCAGCCGGGCTGCGATCGTCGGCTCGTCGACGTCGTCGACGAGCTGCGCGACGCCCGCGAGGCCGCCGAGCGCCTCCGCCAGATCATCCGCGACCTCAAGATCTTCTCGCGCGCGCCCGACGAGGCGCGCCGCGGCCCCGTGGAGCTGCAGCGGGTCATGGAGTCGTCGCTGCGCATGGCCTGGAACGAGATCCGGCACCGCGCGCGGCTGGTCAAGGAGTACGGCGCCGCGCCGCTCGTCGACGCCAACGAGGCGCGCCTCGGGCAGGTCTTCCTCAACCTCGTCGTCAACGCCGCCCAGGCCATCCCCGAGGGGGACGCCGCGCACAACGTCGTCCGCGTCGTCACGGGCGTCGACGGCGCGGGGCGCGCGCGCGTCGAGGTGACCGACACGGGCGTGGGCATCGCGCCGGAGAACCTGCCGCGCGTCTTCGACGCCTTCTTCACGACCAAGGAGATCGGCGTGGGCACTGGCCTCGGCCTGTCGATCTGCCATCGCATCGTGCGGGGCCTGGGCGGCGAGATCGAGCTCGAGAGCGAGGTCGGCAAGGGCACGGTCGTGCGCGTCCTCCTGCCGCCCTCGGCGGGCGTCCTCGCGCCGCCCCGGCCGCGCGCGCCCCTCGCGGCCCCCGCGCGCCGCGGCCGCCTCCTCATCGTCGATGACGAGGTGATGTTCGCCAAGGCCGTCGCGCGGTCGCTCGCCGCCGAGCACGACGTCGAGATCGCGGCGAGCGCCGGGGACGCGCTTGCCCGCGTGCGGGCCGGCGAGCGCTTCGACGTCATCATCTGCGACCTCATGATGCCCCAGATGACGGGGATGGCGCTGCACGCCGAGCTCACGGCGGTCGCGCCCGAGCAGGCGGCGCGCATCGTGTTCGTCACGGGCGGCGCCTTCACGGCGGGCGCGCGCGAGTTCCTCGACGCCGTGCCGAACCAGCGCATCGAGAAGCCCTTCGAGTCGCAGCAGCTCCGCGCCGTGCTCAACGATCGCATCAGGTGAGCGCCCGAGCCCGGCGGCGCCGGGGCTCGCGGCTCATCGAGCGCGATCATTGTCCGGATTCGAAGTAGAAACGGCGAAGGGTGGGCCCGCTGCCGGCAACTTCTTGCAAGGTGCGCTTCGTCGCCGGTCTGTTGATCCCGCTGACCTGCGCGAGCGCGGCGCTCGCCGAGGAGGCGCCGCGCCTCCGTGACGACGAGTGGCCGATCCGCTCCACCGGGAGGCTCGCCCTCGACGGAGGCCTCGTCATGGGGCGCGCGCTCACGCTCGACACCGGGATGGCGACGGGCGTGGGCGCCGGGCTCACCTACGGACGGCGCTTCGCGGTCGGCGCGCGCGCCGCGTGGGCCTCGGCGTCGGAGACGTCGCTGGTCTGGTCGGTCACGCACGACGACTACCGGCTGCGCGGCGTCGCCGTCGTCCAGCAACCCGTGGGGCGCGGCGTCTTCGGGCTGCGCCTCGGCGCCGGGGCGTCGATCGTGCACGAGTCGCGCACGCGCAACCAGGGGCAGCGCGCCGGCCTCACGGGCTCCGCCCTCATGGGCTCGACGACCGCGCTCCTGCCGGGAGGCGAGCTCGAGGCGGTCGTCTCGGTCCACGTGGCGGGCCCGTGGCTCCTGGCCGTGAGCGGCGGGCCGGCCGCCGTCGACGACGGTGGGCTGCGCGCGGGGTGGACGGCCCAGTTCGGCGTGGGGTGGCAGCCGTGAGGCGGGCCGCCCTCGCGCTCCTCGGCGCGCTCGCGCTCGAGGCGTGCGGCAAGCTCCAGGGCGTGGGCGGGCCGGCGCCGCCGCTCGTGTCGTTCACCGCGACGTTGAGCGGCGATCCGACCACGCTCCTGCCCACCGGCGTGCCCGACGTGCACGCGTTGCGCGTCGCGCTCGTCTGGGGCGCGCAATGGCTCACCGAGCCCTTCTGCGTCTTGCCCGCCGACACCACCGTCGCCCAGCCGCCCGGGTTCGCCGGCCCGGCCGCCGTCATCGCGGCCGGCTGCCGCGATCCGTTCGGCTTCGTGCCCGCGAACGTCGCCGCGAGCGTGCCCCTCGATCCCACGGGACCGACGTCGATCTCGCTCCCGGACCTGCCCGCGCCCGACCTCCTCGTGGGAGACGTCATGGCGCGCGTCGCCTACGCGAGCCTCGTCGTCTTCGACGATCGCGACGACTCGGGCACGCTCGACCTCGCCTTCCCCCACCGCACGGCCACGGGGCGCTTCCGCGCCGGCGGCGACTTGATGAACAAGGACGTCCCCGATTCACCGGACGTCATCTACGGCGCGAGCTTCGTGACGATGACCGAGCCCGACCGCCGCGTCGCCTACCGCGAGGGCGACTTCCTGCCGAGCGCCTTCTACCCCCGCATGGGGTGCGCGCCGCCGCCGGTCGCGTTTTCGGTCCTGGGGGCGGGCGGGTTCACGCCGCAGGCGGGGCTCGCGGCGGCCCTCATGAACGAGCTCCCCGCCGAGGATCCCGCCACCTGCACCGAGAGCGCCCCGGGCGACACGACCGTCGACGTGGCCGCGCGCGCGCCCGCCGAGGTCCAGGAGGTCGGCTGCGACGAGGCGACCGCCGACGGCAGCATCCGCTACCGCCCGCCGCCCACGGACGAGCCCGACTTCACGGGACGCCTGCTGGCCTGCGCGCACCTGCCGACCTTCGACACCGGATCGCAGCCGTCGACGCTCATCCAGCTCGTCGTCACCGGCCGCCCGACGGATCGGTGCAAGGGGCTCACGCACTACACGCTGCGCGGCTGCCGCGAGGACGTGACCTGCGACGTCCCCGACTGGGATCTCACGCAAGGCCCCCCCGCGTGGTGGCCTTGCCCGTAGCAGGTCGGCCGGCGGGCGTCCTCGCGCTCGCCCTCGTCGCGCTCGCGCCCCCGTCCGCGCGCGCCCAGACGGCGCCGCCCGCCGCCGCGGCCGGCGCGGAGGCCGAGGGCGAGCCCCGCCTCTCGCTGCCGACGGAGGCGGACCGTGACGCCTGGCTGCGCGCCGGGTTCCGGCTCTCGCTCGGCCTGACCTACGGGCGCATGCAGGGGCTCGAGGGGGCGCCCTCGGGGCGCCTGCTCGGCCCGACGGTGCGCGTGGGCCTCCGTCTCGATCGCGACTGGTCGATCCTCGCGTCGTTCCAGTACGCGACGGCCGCCTCGGCGACGTCGCTGCACGGCCTGCGCTTCGCCGGGACGATCGATCCCACCTGGCACGCGACGCGCCACCTCTCCCTCGCGGTGGGCCTGGGCTTCGCCGGCATCGTCGGCGGCCGCTACGGCGCGGACGTCATGCCGCTCGGGACGACGGTCCAGACCTCTTACGACTTCCCGAGCGCCTCGCCCTCCCTGCCCGGCTGCAGCGGCGTCGGCGCCGCCGGCCTCGTGCGGGCCGAGTGGGCCTGGGTGCTCGGGCCGCGCGCCTCGACCGGGCTCGGCCTCGAGGGCTTCGGGCAGTGGACGGGTTGCGTCGACGACACGGGGCGCGTGGAGCTCGACACCGGCCAGGCGATCGTGCGCCGCCAGTGGTGGCCGCACGTCGGCGTCACGGGCACCTGGGGGGTGACGTGGCGGTGAGCCGGGCGGCGCTCGTGCTCGCGCTCCTGGCGCCCGCGGTCGCGCGCGCGCAGGCGGACGGCGGCATGGCCGACGCGGGCGGCGCGGCG
>DASZWW010000465.1:0-11296 GCA_035546175.1 Polyangia bacterium | reverse complement strand
TCGCTCGACGCCGCGGCCGGCGCCGACGGCGCGACCGCGGGGACGGGCGGCTCGAAGGACGCGGCGGCCGGCGCAAGCGGCGCGCTCGACGGAGGACGAGACGTCGTCGACGCCGCGACCGAGCCCTTCGACGCGAGCGGGATCCTGCCGACCTGCGCGACACCGGGCCCCGGCGTCTCGAACTGCGGCGCCGCGGGCACCGATGGCGCCGACGCCGGCGAGAGCTGCTGCAAGAGCTTGCCCGTCTCCGGCGGCGAGAAGTTCTCTCCGATGTACACGTACACGCCCGATGGCAACGGGCCCCTGAACCTGGGGCCGCAGGAGACCGTCAGCTCGTTCAGGCTCGACAAGTACCTGGTCACCGTGGGGAGGTTCCGTCAGTTCGTGGACGCGTGGCACGGCGGCGCCGGCTGGAAGCCGCTCGCCGGCTCGGGGAAGCACATCCACCTCAACGGCGGCCGGGGCCTCGTCGACGGCGCGGCGTCGAGCGCGGGCAACACCGTCTACGAGAGCGGCTGGTCGGCCGCGGACACGCAGCTCATCGCGCCGACGAGCGCGAACCTCGCGTGCAACGGGGCGTTCTCGACCTGGACGGACACGCCCGGGGCCAACGAGAGCCTGCCCATCAACTGCGTGAACCAGGCCGAGGCCGCCGCCTTCTGCATCTGGGACGGCGGCTTCCTGCCTTCGGAGGCCGAGTGGATCTACGCGGCCGCCGGCGGCAACTGGCAGCTCGAGTACCCGTGGGGCGGGGCCGACCCGGACGCGTACAACGACGAAGCGATCTACGGGGGCCACGCGGACGACCCGACGGACAACACGCCGCAGTGCCACTACCCGGGCTACTACCTGCAGGCCTGCACGGACGTGAGCAACATCGCGCCGGTGGGGACTGCCTACGCCGGGGGCGGGCGCTGGGGCCAGCTCGATCTCGCGGGGGAGGCGAACGAGTGGGTGCTGGACGTGCTCCCCGGCGCGGCCCGCGCCTGCACCGACTGCGCGACGCTCTCGCGGAGCACCCTCCGCATCATGCACGGCGGGACCTTCGAGTCCGACGCCTCGGCGCTCCACCCCTGGGTGCAGACGGTGGGCTCGGGTGACAGGACGCGCGCCGGCTTCCGCTGCGCGCGGCCGCCCTGCGACGGCGGCGCCTGCGTGTGCGCCGCCGGCAGCGGCCTCTCGGCGTGCGGCGGGCTCTGCGTCGACGAGCAGACCGATCCGGACAACTGCGGCGCCTGCGGCAACCAGTGTCCCGCCGGCACCAGCTGCCAGAGCGGCGTGTGCGCGTGCCCCTACGGCGCCACTCAGTGCGGCGACACGTGCGCCTACCTGTACCGGGACTCCAACAACTGCGGCGCGTGCGGCGTCAAGTGCGACGCGACCGCGGCTTGTTTCTTCAGCCAGTGCGCGGAGTGCACGGGACCGGGCGAGGCCGTCTGCTACGGCCAGTGCTGGTCCGTCGATCACGACCCGACCAACTGCGGCGCCTGCGGCGTCACCTGCCCCGACAGCGTCGGTTGCGGGGGCGGGATCTGCGGGAAGGCCAGCTGCGCGAACGTCCCCGCGTCGTGCGGGCCGTCGGGGTCCGACGGCTGCTGCGCGTCGAACGGGATGCCGGGCGGCACGTTCAACCGGAGCAACGATCCGAGCTACCCGGCCACCGTGAGCCCGTTCATCCTGGACAACTACGAGGTCACCGTGGGGCGCTTCCGCGAGTTCATCCACGCGGCGGACTCCGTCTACCGGCCGAACGAGGGCGGCGGCAAGCACCGGCACCTCAACGGCGGCAACGGCCTCAACGGCGGCACCGAGCCGGGCTGGGGCGCCACGTGGGGCGATGCCTTCCCGTCGGACTCCGTCTCCTGGGACGCGGCCTTGCAGTCGTGCCCGGGATCGACCTGGATGAACTACACGGGCCCGGGCCCGAACGACGCGTTGCCGATCAACTGCATCACCTGGTACGAGGCCTACGCGTTCTGCATCTGGGACGGCGGCTTCCTGCCGACCGAGGCCGAGTGGAACTACGCGGCCGCGGGAGGCAACCAGCAGCGCGTGTACCCCTGGTCGAGCCCGCCCTCGTCGACGACGATCGATTGCACGTACGCCAACTTCCTGGGCTGCGGGACGGGGCCGGACAACGGCATGGAGCTCGTCACCGGCAAGGGGCCGTTCGGCCACTTCGGCCTGGCCGGCAACGTCGCCGAGTGGGTCCTCGACTCCCCGGGCGCTTACCCCGTGCCGTGCAAGGACTGCGCGAACCTGAACGGCCCCGGCGGCGTCGCGCGCGGCGGCGCGTTCGACTCTCTGGTCTCGGCGCTCACGACGTCCGCGCGGGCGATGGTGGATCCGTCCACCCGCTCGTCCATCGGGGCCCGCTGCGCGCGTCCGCCGCAGTGACGCCGGCCGAGCCCGAGCGAGCGGATGATCGTGCCCGCGACGAACGTCGTGCCGGCGAGCACGACGAGGCGCGAGACGAGCGGGGGCCCAAATCCGCGCTTGCGCTCGTCCGGTCGCCGGCGTACCTTGGAAACATCGTGACGTCGCTCGTTCACACGTACCGCCCGATGTGGTCGGTCGCCCGTAAGGGTGACCAGGCCCGGGTCGCACGCGTCTGAACTGACGACGAGACGACCCCGGCCGAAGGCCGCGGGTCGCTCTCGAGTGGCTCTCGGTCTTCGGCAACGCCCCGGAGACGAAGATGAGCCACGGAAACCTTCCCAACGGCACGAACGGAAACCACGGCCCCGCCGGCGCGGCGCCGACGACGCTCGAGGTGCGTCCGATTGTCGCACCGGCGAACGACACCGGGCTCGCCGTCGCCGCCAACGACACGACGCTCGCGCTCGCCGCAGGCGACACGACGCTCGCGCTCGCCGCGAGCGATGCGGGCGGCGACGCGGTCGTTGACGTCGGCGCTGCGTGGCTCGGGCTGCCGCGCACGTACTGGACGCTGTGGACGGGGATGCTCCTCAACCGCCTGGGCGGCTCGATCTTCTTCCTGCTCGGGCTCTACCTGACGCGCGAGCGGGGCCTGTCCACCGAGCTCGCGGGCCTGGTCATCAGCCTCTACGCCGTCGGAGGGCTCGTGGCCGGTCCCGTGGGCGGCGCGCTCGCCGATCGCGTGGGCCGCCGCGCCACGCTCGTGGTGGGCACGGCCTGCGGGGGCACGCTCATGCTGGCGCTCGGCCTGGCGCGCTCGGTGGCGACGATCGCCGTCCTCGCGCCGCTCGTGGGCTTCTGCTCGAGCGCGTGCGTCGCGCCGCTCCAGGCGGCGGTCGCCGACGTCGTGCCGCCCGCGCGGCGAGCGCGCGCCTACGGCGTCCTCTACTGGGCGGCGAACCTCGGCTTCGCGGTCGCGTCCCTGCTGGGCGGCGCGCTCGCCGAGCGGCACTTCACGTTGCTCTTCGTCCTCGACGCGCTCACGACCGCTGCGTACGGCGCGATCGTCTACCTCGGCGTGCCCGAGACGCGGCCGGCGTCCGCCCTCGACGGCGAGGCGCGGCGCGCGGCGCGGCTCTTCGCGCCGCTGCACGACGCGCCGTTCGTCAGGTTCGTCCTCGTCCAGGCGCTGCTGCTCGTCGCCTTCGCGCAGGTCATCACGGCGCTCTCCCTCGACATGCGCGCGCACGGGCTCCCCCTCGGGAGCATCGGCTGGCTCATGGGGCTGAACGGCCTTTACATCGTGGCCGCGCAGCCGCTCGCGCTGCGCTTCCTGCGCGGCCGCAGCCACGTCGAGTGGCTCGTCGCCGGCTGCCTGCTCACGGGCCTCGGCCTCGGCGCGACGGCGCTGGCGGGCGGTCCGCTCGTGTATGCGCTCTCGGCGGTCGTCTGGACCCTCGGCGAGATCGGCTTCTCGACGGCGGCGCCCGCGCTCGTCGCCGAGCTCGCGCCCGTCGCGCAGCGCGGCGCCTACCAGGGCACGTACCACCTCGCCTGGGGCACGGCCAGCGTCCTCGCGCCCACTCTCGGCACCTTCGTGCTCGCGCGCTTCGGCTCGCGCGCGCTGTGGCTCGGCTGCCTCGCCGTCTGCTTCACCGCGGCGGCGCTGCACGCGCGCGTCACGGCGCGCGCGCGGCGGTAGGGCGGCGCGGCCGCCCCGAGGGGCGGGAGCATACGCCTTCGTGTTACGGTGTCGCGCACATGGCGACGACGAAGCGGAAGACGGACAGGCCGCCGCCCGCGCGTTCGCTGCCGCTGCCGCCCGGCGACGAGGTGGGCGCCTCGGACATGGCGCGCCGGGTGGGCGACAACCTGCGCCGGCGCCGCAAGGCGCGCAGCATGTCGCTCGACGAGCTGGCGGTCGCCTCGGGCGTGAGCCGCGCCGCGCTCTCGCAGATCGAGACCTCGAAGGGCAACCCCACCGTGGGCGTACTCTGGAAGATCGCCGTCGGCCTCGGCATCCCCTTCGCCGAGCTCATCGGCGAGACCCGCGGCTCCGTGGGCGTCCTCCGCCGCGCCGACGGCCAGGTGCTCCGCTCCGCCGACGGCAAGATGGAGAGCCGCCCCCTCACGCCCGCGGGCGCCGCGCCCGGCGCCGAGGTGTACGAGCTGCGCCTCGCCGCGCGCGCGACGCACGTCTCCGAGCCGCACGCCCCCGGCACGCGCGAGATCGTGATCGTGCTCGCGGGCCAGCTGAAGCTGCGCGTCGACGGCGAGACGTACGAGCTCGGGCCGGGCGACTCCGTCTCGTTCTCGGCGGACAAGGCCCACGCGTACGAGAACTCGGGCGCCGTCGAGGCGCGGTATCACGACGTGATCATCTACGAGCGCTGAGGCCCCGCTCCGGCCTCCCTCTGCTTGGGAGGGGGGCGCCGGGGGTCAGGGCGCGCGGGCCCGGGCTCTGGCGAGGTCCTCGATGAGGCGGATGACGAGGGCGGTCCAGCCGGTTTGGTGGGTGGCGCCGACGCCGCGGCCCGTGTCGGCGTGGAAGTACTCGTGGAAGAGCACGAGGTCGCGCCAGTGGGGGTCGGCGGCGTAGCGCGTGTCTGCGCCGTGGCAGGGGCGGCGGCCGGCGGCGTCGGCGTGAAAGAGGCTCGCCAGGCGGCGCGAGAGCTCGGTCGCGACCTGGTCGAGGTCGAGGAGGGTGCCGGAGCCCGTGGGGCACTCGACGCGCAGGTCGTCGCCGTAGAAGTGGTGGTAGCGCTGCAGCGCCTCGACGAGGAGGTAGTTGACGGGCATCCAGACGGGGCCGCGCCAGTTGGAGTTGCCGCCGAAGAGCCAGGTGTGCGACTCGCCCGGCTCGTAGTCGACGCTGAACTCCTGGCCCTCGAACTCGAGGCGGTACGGCGTCTCGTGGATCTTCGAGAGCGAGCGGACGCCGAAGGGCGACAGCAGCTCCTTCTCGTCGAGCATGTACTTGAGGACGCGCACGAGGCGCTCGCGCGAGGGCAGCGCGAGGAGCACGTGGCCGTGGTGCGTGGTGCCGAACGTGACGCCGCTGCCGAGGTCGCGGCGGTTCTCGATGAACCACTCCATGCGCTTCTTGAAGGCCGGCAGGTGATCGATCGTCGACTGCTCGAGCACCTCGACGGCGATGAGGGGCAGCAGGCCCACCATCGAGCGGACGCGCAGCGGGATCTCGCGCTCCACGCCGTCGCGCAGGTGGATCTCGTCGTAGTAGAAGCCGTCGCGCTCGTCCCACAGGCCCGCCTCGCCGAGGGCGTTCATGGCGTCGGCGATGTGCACGAAGTGCTCGAAGAACTTCGAGGCCATGTCCTCGTACGCGGGGTCGGTGCGCGCGAGCTCGAGCGCCATCGAGAGCATCGTCGCGCAGTAGAAGGCCATCCACGCCGTGCCGTCGGCCTGCTCGAGGTGGCCGCCCGTGGGGAGGGGGCGCGATCGGTCGAAGACGCCGATGTTGTCGAGCCCCAGGAAGCCGCCCGAGAAGAGGTTCTTGCCCTCGGCGTCCTTGCGGTTGACCCACCAGGTGAAGTTGAGCAGCAGCTTCTGGAAGGTGCGCGCCAGGAAGGTGCGGTCGCGGTGGCCGTGCTCGTCGACGGCGATCTTGTAGACGCGCCAGGCGGCCCAGGCGTGGACGGGCGGGTTGACGTCGCCGAAGTTCCACTCGTAGGCGGGGAGCTGTCCGTTCGGCGCCATGTACCACTCGCGCGTGAGGAGCACGAGCTGCTCCTTGGCGAAGTGCGGATCGATGCGCGCGAACGGCAGCATGTGGAAGGCCAGGTCCCACGCCGCGTACCACGGGTACTCCCACTTGTCGGGCATCGAGAGCACGTCGCGGTTGTAGAGGTGCGGCCAGTCGGCGTTGCGGCCCGCCTTGCGCGAGGCGGGCGGGGGAGGGCAGGCCGGATCGCCCTCCAGCCAGGCCTGAAGGTCGTAGTGATAGAACTGCTTCGACCAGAGCAGGCCCGCGTAGGCCTGGCGCACGATGGCCCGCTCGGGCGCGGCGAGCCACGGCGTGCGGGCGTCGAAGAAGGCGTCCGCCTCGGCGCGCCGGCGCGCGACGATCGCGTCGAAGTCGGCGAAAGGCTGCTCGGGCGCCTCGTCGTCGAGCGTGAGCCGCACCCGCAGGCGCGCCTCGGCGCCCGGCGCGAGCAGGAGCCGGTGGACGGCCGCCGCCTTCGTGCCCGTGAGCGCGGGGTTCACCGCGTCGGCGCGGCCGCCGACGATCGCGTCGTGAAAGGCATCCTTCACGAAGCGCGTCGCGTTCGGCGAGCCGAAGAGGCGCTCGGCGTTGGTCTCGTTCTCCGTGAAGAGGAGCTCGGGCGCGCCGCCCGGGCCGGACTCGACGGCCAGCCGGTAGCGGCCGAGCGTCGGGTGCTCGGCGAAGATCTGGCGCGCGCCCGCCTCGACGCCGACGGGCGGAACGAGCGCGGAGAGCCGCGCGCCGCGCCAGTAGCCCTCGCCCGAGCGGCCCCACGACCAGGTGTTGCGGAACCACAGCGTGGGCAGCACGGTGAGCGGGGCCGGCGCGGGACCGCGGTTCGCCACCGTGATGGCCACGAGGATGTCGTCGGGCGAGGCCTTGGCGTGCTCGACGGTGACGTCGAAGTAGCGGCCCTCGTCGAAGGCGCCCGTGTCGGCGAGCTCGTACTCCGGATCGAGCCGCCCGCGGCGCGCGTTCTCGGCGACGAGCCCGTCGTAGGGGAAGGCCCGCTGCGGGTACTTGTAGAGGCCGCGGCCGTACGAGTGGGTCGGCGTGGCGTCGAGGTAGAAGTACTCCTCCTTGACGTCCTCGCCGTGGTTGCCCTCCGGCCCCGTGAGGCCGAAGAGCCGCTCCTTGAGGATGGGATCGGCGCCGTTCCAGAGGGCGAGCGCGAAGCAGAGGCGCCCCTCGCGATCGCAGAACCCGAGCAGGCCGTCCTCGCCCCAGCGGTAGGCGCGGCTGCGGGCGTGGTCGTGGGGGAAGTACTGCCAGCTCGTGCCGCCCTCGGAGTAGTCCTCGCGCACCGTGCCCCACTGGCGCTCGGCGAGGTACGGGCCGAACCGCTTCCAGTTGCGCTCGCGCCGCGCGTCGGCCGCGAGGCGACGCTCCTCGGCCGTGCGGACGTCGTCGTCGGGGCGGCTCACGGTGCGGCGATTGTATACGGGCCCCGCGCCCGGGCGTCTCGTGTGGGCGCGTGTGAGCGGCGTCGGTCGCTTTTCGCGTCAAGATCCCGGCGCGACCCGCCGATGGGTCAGGCGTGGACGGAATCGTGCTCAACGACGCCGGCCGGGTGTCCCGCCGGGCGAGCCACCGGCGCTGCGCCCGCTGCGGCAAGGTCGTCTCGCGTCGCGCGCTCGTCTGCCGGCGCTGCGGCAAGAAGCAGCGGGTCAACCCGCGCTCGGCCCTGCTGGGGATGGCCGGCCTGTTCCTCATCGCGCTCTTCGGCGTCGCGACCGCGAACAACCGGCTGCCGTTCGGCCTGGGCGGGCGGCGCGTGAACGCCGGGCCCGAGCCGTGGTCGCCCTACGTGGCCCCGCGCCAGGCGGGGAGCGTCACGCTCACGGCCGCCGAGCTGTGGGCGCTCTACAACGTGGACGCCGCGGCGGCCGACGCCCGCTTCAAGGGCAAGCCCGTCGCCGTCACGGGCACCGTCGCGGACGTGCGCAGCGACTACCGCGGCGACGTCATGCTGCGCCTCTCGACGGGCGACGCGCTCGAGACCGTGCGCGCCGCCATCGTGAACCACGACGACAGCGGCCGCTCGATCCCCGTCCGCGGCCAGGTCGTGTCCCTCCGCTGCACCGGCCGCGGCAAGCTGATCGGCTCGCCCGTCCTCGACGACTGCAACCCGATCTGAGGCCGCGCGGCGAAGCCGCGCTGCGCTCGCGCTTCCTGCCGGGGTCGCGCTCTCCTGGTCCGGGGTCCTACTCGTCGGCGGGGGCGTGGGGGGAGGGTGCCTTGGTGACGAGCTCCTTGGCGGGGACCTCGAGCTTGGTGCCGTCGGAGAAGGTCACCGTCCGGGGGGCGTCGGTCGGGTTGAAGGCGACGTAGCTGCGGAGCGTGCCCTTCTTGAAGACGGCGTAGGTCGGCACGTCGGCCGTGACGCTCGCGTCGACCTGACCGAGCTCGGCGAGCCCGCGGATCCAGGTGAGCGTGAGGGCCCGCGAGTCGCCGAACTCGGGCTCGAGGTAGCTGTCCTTGTCGAGCTCCGCCGAGGCGCGCGGCCCGTCCGCGAGCGCCAGGTACATGAGCGCGTAGTCGCGCCAGGTGAAGATCTCGTTGTGCGACCGCTTGAGCAGCGAGTCGTACTCGCGCTCGACGAGCGCGGGCCGCCGCCCGAGGTAGAGCGAGCCTCCCTGGAAAGGCAGGTAGTTGATGCCGTGGATCATGATGGGGTTCGAGTCCCACCAGGTGTCGAACTTGCCGCCCGCGCTCCACACCATGCCGACGCACGGGAAGTCGAAGCCCTTGGGGAACACCTTCTGGTCGGCGTCGAACCAGTACTGCTCGATGGCCTCGAGGGTGTTGGTGAAGAGGAAGATGCCCGTGTCGCGCATCACCTTGTTGCCCGTCATGGCGCCCCACAGGATGAGGCCCGTCGAGAAGTTCATGTCCTCCGACGACGACTCCTCGTTGTTCCCGTCGTGGTACTGGGCCGGCCCGTTGGCCCAGCCGTGCCCGGCGTAGGGGTCCATGTAGCGCAGGAACGGGAAGCGCGTGTCGTCGCGCGACGGGTTGGCGGCGTCCTTCGCGAGCATCTCGACGAAGGGCGCCCACTTCTTGGCCCACGCGGCGTCGTAGCGGGCGATGGCCGCCGCCGCCTGCACGAAGTAGCCGTAGTGGAAGTGGTGGTCGTTGAGCGCCGCGTCCGAGTCGTAGCTCGTCGGCACGCCGACCACCGTGGCCCACGTCTTGTCGTAGTAGAAGAGCTTGGGCGGCTGGCCGTCGAACCAGTCCTGCAGCTCGTTCTCGAGCGCGCGCAGGAGGAAGTCGTGGTCCTTCGCGTCGCCGATCTCGTCGGCGATCTCCATGACCGTCGAGACGCGGCCGAGCGACTTGCCCGTCCAGTACGTGTCGCGATCGGGCTTCGGCTGCAGGCCCACCGGGAAGAGCTCGGGCGCCCACGCCACCTCGCGCACGTAGCGCTCGAGCAGCGACTTGTCGACGCTCGCGACCACCGGCATGACGGGCAGGACGCCGTTGAACGCGACCTTCGTCTCGAAAGCGTCCCCCGCGAAGACCTTCATGGCGCCGCGCGGGCTCGCGTACTCGTAGGGCAGCATCTTCTCCGCCGTGTGGAGCCACTGGTGGCGGTAGAGCGCGAGCAGCGGCGAGGCGGACAGGCCCCGGGCCTGGTCCTTGAGCGTCGCCTTCACGGCGAAGCGCGAGGTGAGCTGCGCCTTCTTCTCGTCGTAGGTCCACGAGACGCGCGTCTCCGTCACGAACGCGTAGGCGTGCTCGCGGAAGAGCTTCAGCGTCTCGGGCTTGCGGTCGGGCAGCACGGCGACCGAGAAGTAGTCCTTCCCGTCGAGCGTCGAGCTGAACGTGTCGCCCTTGCGCGTCCACGACGCCGTCGACGGCGCGAAGAAGGCGTAGTGGTGGTCGCCGACGGTGATGCCGACGACGCCGCCGTTCTCGGACCACATCTCGACGTCCTCGGCGTTGGGCGCGCCCTTGGCCTCGTCGGAGTCCTTGTCGACGCCCTTCCTGAAGCGCGAGACCTTGATGGAGACGGGCGCGTCCCCCTTGCGCTCGAAGTAGATGAAGGGCATGCCGTGGCCGAACGTGGCGCGCAGGCGGCTGTCGCCCGAGCGCCAGTCCGCCGTCACGGCCCAGTCGGAGTAGCTGGCGACGCGCGTGTCCGGCGACGCGAGGCCCGCGAGGCCCACGACGAGGTCGCGCTCGTACGGGAACATGTACTCGCGCCCCTTGACGGCGGGCTTGTCGGAGTAACCCACGGCGAGCCCGTCGCCGCGCGCGCGCAGCGCGAACGGGTGGGGGAACATCTCGTACGAGTAAGGCTCCTTGGCCTCGAACTGCCAGATGAGCGACGACCACCAGTCGTTCGAGGTGGGCGGCCCCTCGAAGTCCTCGGTGACCTTCGGCTTGACCGCCTTGTGCTTGTCGTCGGCGCCGACGACGATGCCCTCGGGCGCCTTCGTCACGACGAAGCCCTTGCCGACCTTGTGCGCCGGCGAGTCGGGCGGCTCGGGCATCGACCGCGCCTTGAGCTGCGAGGGGCCGCAGCCCCCCAAGGCGGGCGACAAGACGGCCGACGCCAGAACGGCGGCCAGCGTCATCGTATGTGCGGAGTGTCGAAGGAGTCGCAACGACATCACGAATCTCGTCTCGCTGGTGAGAGGGGGCGGGCCGGCGCCCGGAGGTGAAGAGCCGCTCGAGCGCGGCGACCGGCCGACAATTGCACGTCGTCGGGCGTCGATGCAACGGCTCGGGTCCGGAAACCTTGGGCCCGCCGTGGGAAAAAGAGCATACTTCCGCGGTGGGGGATTGCGCGACATCCACCGCCATGCGAGTGTCCCTGGCGACCGTGCCCGTCCCCCCGGCCTTCAGAGGCCGAACCTGAGCCGTTCGGGCGGCTCGAAGACTCTGACATCTGGCTGAACTAATTCCGCTTGGCGGAGAAAGGGCATAACGAGATGAGACTAAGCAAGCACGCGGCGATGGTGGGCCTCGCGACCGCGACGATCTCTTTCGCGATTCTCTCCCCGATGGGCTGCTCGAACCCGCCGCCGCCGAACAACGGCCAGGGCGGCTCGACCGGGCAGGGCACGGCGGGCCAACAGGGCTCGGGCCAGGCCGGGACGACCACGCAGGGCGCCGCGGGCGGCGGGACGGCGGGCGCGGGCAACGCGCAGGGCACGGCCGGCGGGGGCCAGGGCACCGCGGGCGCCA
>DASZWW010000464.1:0-14261 GCA_035546175.1 Polyangia bacterium | reverse complement strand
CAGGCCGCCATGGCCCAGGACACGAAGAACGAGGAGCAGGCGCGGCTGCGCGTCGCGCAGGCGCAGTCGGACCTCGATCGGCTGCGGGCCACCTTCACCGACGAGCACCCGGACGTGCGCAAGGCGCGGCGCGATCTCGAGGTCGCCAAGGCGGAGCTGGAGCGGACCGAGGAGGCGCGCGTCGAGGTCGAGAAGGCGCGCGCGCAGACGGCGCGCCTCGACGACGAGGTCGCCCAGGCGGCGCGCGCGCGGCTCGCCGAGGTGCAGGCCAAGATCGCGGCGGCCACGGGGCGCCCGCTGCGCCGCTCGGGCGGGACGCTGCTGGCCTCGCGCGCCGTCGTCGAGGACGCGGACAAGGATCCCGAGATGCGCGGCGTCGGTCAGGACACGAAGCAGTCGGAGCTGTTCCGCGTCTACGACTCGACGCGCGAGGTCTACCAGGACCTCCTCAAGCGGCGCGAGAACGCGCGCGTGTCGATGGACCTCGACGCCGAGCACCGCGGCTTCACGATGCGCGTGCAGGAGGAGGCGGAGGTGCCCGCGACGGCGAGCAGCCTGCGCCTCATGCACTTCGCCATCATCGGGCTCGTGCTGGCCGTCCTCATCCCCCTGGGGCTCGTGTTCGCCATCGTGAAGCTCGATCGCCGGGTGCGCACGGCCCAGCAGGTCGAGCGGCTCGCCCACGTGCCGCTGCTCGTGAGCATCCCCGACGAGCCAGGTCGGCCCCGCTCGCGCATCCGCGGGCGGAGCCTCAAGGTCGCGCTGCTCGTGTGCGGCGTCTTCGTCGTGTACGGCGCGACGTTCCTCATCAAGATCCTGTCGACATGAGCGAGCGCGAACGAGCCCAGGATTCGACGACGACGATGGTCGCGCGCCGCCCGGCGCGCGTGCGCGGGCCCGAGAAGCGCCCGCCGCGCGAGGGGCCGCCCCGGGGCCTCGCCTCGCCCGACCAGCTCGACTCCTTCCGCGAGCTGCGCACCCGCCTGCTCGGGATGGCGGAGGCGACCGGCCTGCAGAGCTTCGCGACGCTCGTCGTGCCCGTCAGCTCCGGCTCGGGCGCGAGCTTCGTGGCGCGCAACCTCGCGATCGCCTTCACCCTCCAGGACCAGCGCGTCTCGATCCTCGTGGACTGCAACCCGCGCCACCCCACGCAGGACGTCGCGCTCGGCGCCGACGCCGGGGAGGGCGGGCTCTTCGACTATCTCGAGCAGCCGCGGGCGCCCATCCAGCAGCTCATCCGCGCCACGAGCATCCCCGGGCTGCACCTCATCCCCGCGGGGAGACCCGCCGGCGCGCCGCGGGAGTACTTCTCCTCGCAGCCCATGCGCATGGTCATGACGGCGCTCAAGCAAGCGCCCTGCTACCCCTTCCTCGACGGCCCGCCCACGAAGGGCTCGCCCGACGCGCGCATCCTCTCGGGGCTCGTCGACTTCGTGATCCTCGTGGCGGGCTACGGTCTCGACACGCCGGAGTCGATCGCGCAGGCGGCCGGCCTCTTCGATCCCGCGAAGTTCGCCGGCGTCGTCTTCAACGAGCACAACTGAGCATGCCGGCCGGGCCGCCCACGATCGCCCTCATGTACCACGCCATCGGCGAGGGCGCGGCGGCGGACGCCGACCCGCGCTACACCGTGCCGCGCGAGCGCTTCGCGCGGCAGCTCGGGCGCTGCGCGCGCCTGGGGGGCGCCGTCGTGAGCGCCCGCGACTGGCTCGCGGGGCGGGCCGGCGTCATCTTCACCTTCGACGACGGCGACGAGACGAACCACCGCGTGGCCTGGCCGCTGCTCGCGACGGCGGGCGCGACAGCCGACTTCTTCGTCAACCCCGCGCAGGTGGGCACGCCCGGCTACGCGACGTGGGCCGAGCTGCGCGAGATGGCCGACGGCGGCATGTCCATCCAGTCCCACGGGCTCGACCACCGCGTCTTCCTCACGGAGCTCGCGCCCCGCCGCCTGCGCGAGGACCTGCGGCGGGCGCGGCTCGAGATCGAGGAGCGCGTGGGCCGTCCCGTGACGCTGCTCGCGCCCGCCGGCGGCCGCGAGCCCGCGAACCTCGTCGAGGTCGCGCTCGAGGTCGGCTACGCGCGCGTCATGAACTCGAAGCCCCGTCGGGTCTGGCCGGACGACGGGCCGACGCTCGGCCGCATCGCGGCGACGGCCCGGCTCGACGACGCGACGCTCGAGTCCTGGCTGCGCGGCGGGCCGGCGCTCCTCGCGGCGGAGGCGCGCTACGCCGTGCTCGCCGTCGCGAAGCGGGTGCTGGGCGACGACGTCTACCAGCGCGTCCGCCTCCGCCTGCTCGGCGCGTGACTCGCGCGGCCCCTAACGCCTCCGCGGCCCGGGACAAGGGTTTGACGCCCGTCGTCCTCGACGCAGAGTTCCCTCTGGCATTGAAGAAGACGTCGTCGATGCGCACCGACTCCCCGTCCGACCCCGCGCCGCTCCCCAGCGTCCTCGGCGACTTCGTCCTCGGCTGGGGGCGGCAGACCCACGCCTGGCTGAGCGGCCTCCCCGGGTTCGAGACGGTCTCGACGCCCGACGACGAAGCCCAGGTCGCCGTGCGCGGCGCCGTTCAGCGCGGCGAGGCGCCGGGCGGCGCGCGCTGGCTCGCCCTCGCCGATCTGGTGGCGGGCGACGTGGCGCTGGGCGCGCGCGCGCTCGGGGGCGGGCAGCCGCCGCAGCACGCCTGGCGCGGCCGCTTCGCGCAGGTCGCCTGGCACCCCGCCGAGCGGCAGCTCTGCGCCGTCACCGATCACTTCTCGTCGCTCTCCCTCTACGTCCTCGTGCGCGGCGACGTCGTGCTCGTCGGCAACGACCTGCGCGTGCTCGCGTCGTCGCCTTGGTGCTCGCGGACCGTTGACCTCGTGTCCGTGTACCACTACCTCAACTTCGCGCAGATCCCCGCGCCGGGGACGATCTTCGACGACATCCGGCGGCTCGAGCCGGCCACGCGCTGGCGCTGGCGCGCCGGCACCGCGCCCGTCCTCGACCGCTACTACGTCCCCGAGTACCCCGAGGACCAGCACGACGCCGAGGACGCCCTCGCGGGCGCGCTGCGCGAGCGCATGGTCGCGACCGTGGGCGACTACCGCCCGCGCGCGGGCGGCCCCGGAGCCACGGCCCTCGACGAGGGGTGGGGGTGCTTTCTCTCGGGCGGCACCGACAGCTCGAGCATCGTGAGCATCCTCTCGCGCCAGGCGCTGGGCCCGGTCCAGAGCTTCACGATCGGCTTCGCCGAGGAGCGCTACGACGAGGAGCGCTTCGCCCGCACGGCCGCCGCGGCCTGCGGCGCGAGCGCCAACTTCGAGCGCGTCTCCGACGAGCGCGCGCAGTCGCTCGTCACGCGCGTCGTGGCCGCCTACGACCAGCCCTTCGGCAACGCCTCGGCCATCCCCACGCTCGCCTGCGTCGACCTGGCCCGGGCGCGCGGGGCGCGCGTCATGCTGGCGGGCGACGGCGGCGACGAGATCTTCGGCGGCAACGAGCGCTACGCCAAGGACCAGGTCATGGAGAGCTGGTACGGCCTGCCCGAGCCCGTCAAGGCCGTGGGGCGCGCGGTGGGCGGCCTCCTCGGCAAGGTGGGCCACCACTTCTTGAACCGCGTCGAGAACTTCTTCGAGCGGTCGTCGCTGCCCAACCCCGACCGCTTCTACACCGACGACTCGTTCGCGTCCGACCACTACCACGAGATGCTGACGCCCGAGTTCCGCCGCGCCGTCGATCGCGACGCCTCGCTCGGCTTCATGCGGGCCGTGTACGGCCTCGGGTCGTCGGGGGGCCCGCTCCACCGCATCATGCGGCTCGACCTCATGATGGCCATCGCGCAGAACGACCTGCGCAAGGTCCACGGCGCCGCGCAGTCCGCGGGCGTGAGCGTGCGCTTCCCCTACCTCGATCCGCTGCTCGTCGCCCACGTGAGCCGCCTGCCCGAGCGCTGGATCGTCCGCGGCGTCACCAAGCGCTACCTCTTCAAGCGCGCGATGCGCGGCATCCTCCCCGAGGAGATCCTGCGCAAGCGGAAGCAGGGCTTCGGGCTGCCCGTCGCGGTGTGGCTGCGCACCGACGGGCCGTTCAAGGCGATGGTGCGGGAGACCCTCTTCGACGCGCGGGCGCGCGCGCGCGGCTGGTGGCGCCCGGAGTTCGTCGAGAACCTGCTCGCGCAGCACGAGCGCGGCGCCTGGGACTACGCCGACTGCCTCTACCGGCTCTTCGTGCTCGAGCTGTGGCTGCGGAGGTACGTCGATGGAGCGTGAGCGGCCGCTGCGCATCCTCATGGTGCTCGAGAGCGACTTCACTCACCGCGGCGGCGGCGGCGCCGAGTCGCAGGTGCGCACGCTCGCCCGCCACCTCATCGGGCGCGGGCAGCCCGTGGCCATCGTGACGCCGCTCTTCGCGTTCGGCCCGCAGGTCAGGGCCGAGCGCAGCTCGGGGATCCCCGTGGGGCGGCTGCGGTACCCGCGCGTGCCCGTGCTGGGCGCGGGCGTCATGTGCCTGCGCCTGGCCGCGTTCCTGCTCGGGCGCGGGCGGCGCTACGACGCCTGGCACGTCCACATCGCCCACCACATGGGCGCGGTGACGTGCCTCGTGGGCGCGCTCGTCGGCAAGCCGGTCGTCGTCAAGGTCTCCGGCTGGTGGGAGCTCGAGAAGGGCGTCATGGCCAAGGACCGCGGCCTCCTCGACGCCCTCGCGCACCGGCTGCTCAAGCGCGGCGCCGCCTTCCAGGCCATCAGCACGCGCATCGCGGCCGAGCTCGTGCGGCAGGGCTTCCCGGCCGAGCGCATCATCGTGCTGCCCAACGCCGTCGACACGTCGCGCTTCAGCGCGCGGCGGGCCGGCCGCGCGCCCGGGGCGCCCTTCACGGCGGTGTTCGTGGGGCGGCTCGTGCCCGAGAAGGGGCTGGGCACGCTCCTCGCGGCCTGGGCCCGCGCGTTCGAGGGGCGCAAGGACGCGCGGCTGCGCCTCGTGGGAGAGGGGCGCCTCGAGGCGGAGCTGCGCGCGCAGGCCCGCGCGCTGGGCATCGCCGAGGAGGTCGAGTTCCTCGGCCACCACGGCAAGGTCGAGGAGATCCTCGCGACGGCGGACGTCGGCGTGCTGCCCTCGAACATCGAGGGCCTCTCGAACACCCTGCTGGAGTTCATGGCCTCGGGGCTGCCCACGATCGCCACCCGCGTGAGCGGCAGCGAGGACTTCGTCGTCACGGGCCGGAACGGGTGGCTCTTCGATCCGGGCGACGTCGACGCGCTCGCGGCCCACCTCGGCGCGGCCGCGACGCTGCCCGCCGCGGCGCTCGACGAGCTGGGGCGGCGCGCGCGCGCCGACGTGGAGCAGGCGTCGGCCCTCGAGCACGTCACGGGCCGGCTCCTCGAGCTGTACCGGGGCACGCCGCCGCACGTGCTCGCGAAGGCGAGCTAGCGATGTGCGGCATCGTCGGAATCGTCGCGGCGCCGGGCGGGTCTCCGCCGCCCGAGGCCGTCGGTCACGCCATGAACGCCGCCATCACCCACCGCGGGCCCGACGACGGGGGCCTCTACCGCGACGAGCGCGCGCTGCTCGGCATGCGCCGCCTCTCGATCATCGATCTCGAGGGCGGCCGCCAGCCCGTCCACAACGAGGACGGGACGCTCCAGGCCGTGTTCAACGGCGAGATCTACAACTTCCGCGCGCTGCGCGCCGAGCTCGAGGGCTTCGGGCACCGCTTCTACACGCAGTCGGACACCGAGGCGATCGTGCACGGCTACGAGCAGTGGGGCGAGGGCGTCTTCGCCCGCCTCGACGGCATGTTCGGCCTCGCGCTGTGGGACACGCGCACGCGCACGCTCGTGCTGGCGCGCGATCGCTTCGGCGAGAAGCCCCTCTTCTACGCCCTCGACACGAGCGGCGCGGCCGCCGAGCACCGCCTCGTCTTCGCGAGCGAGCTCAAGTCGCTGCTGCAGGTCCCGGGGCTCCGGCGGCGCGTCTCCGCCGAGGCCGTGCGCGCCTACGTGTGCTTCGGCTACGTGCCCACGCCGGGCAGCATCTTCGAGGGCGTCCACAAGCTGCCCCCCGGGCACTACGCGCGCTTCGCCGACGGCAAGCTCGCGGTCGAGCGCTACTACCGGCTCGACCTCGAGCCCAAGAGCACGCTCAGCGAGGCCGACGCCGAGCACGAGCTGGCGCACCTGCTCGATCGCGCCGTCAGCAGCCGGCTCGTCGCCGACGTCCCGTTCGGCGCGTTCCTCTCGGGCGGCCTCGACTCGAGCGTCGTCGTGGCGCTCATGTCACGCCACCTCAGGCAGCCCGTGCGCACCTTCTCGATCGGGTTCCACGAGCCCGAGTACAACGAGCTCTCCGACGCCAAGCGCGTCGCCCGCCACCTCGGCACCGAGCACGAGGAGCTGGTCGTCGCGCCCGACGCCGTCGAGCTCCTGCAGAGCCTCGTCTGGTACCTCGACGAGCCCTTCGCCGACTCGTCGGCGGTGCCGACGTTCCTCGTCGCCAAGCTCGCGCGCGAGCGCGTCAAGATGGTGCTCACGGGGGACGCGGGCGACGAGGCCTTCGCGGGCTACGACCGCTACCTGCGCTACCTCGACCTGCAGCGGCTCGGCCCGCTCAAGCCCGCCGCCGCGGCCACGGTCGCCGTGGCGGGGGCGCTCGCCCCGGCGGCGCACGGCTTCCGCCTGCGCCGCATCGCCGAGCGGCTGCGCCAGCCCTTCCCCGACAGCTACCTCTCGGGCGTCGCGCTGACGCGCGCGAGCGTCGCCGGCGACCTGCTCGGCGAGGCCGTCGCCCCGTCGGCGAACGGTCACTACGGCGGCCTCGACGCCGCCGCGCGCGCGGCCCGCGGGCTCGAGGCGCTCGACCGCTGCGTGTCGATCGACTTCGCGAGCTACCTGCCGGACGACGTGCTCGTGAAGCTCGATCGCATGGCGATGGCCAACTCGCTCGAGGGGCGCGCGCCGCTCCTCGACCACCGGGTCGTCGAGTTCGGCGTGCGGCTGCCGCCCGGGCTGCGCGTGAGGGGCCGCCGCGGCAAGCACCTCTTGCGCAGGGTCGCGGCGCGCTGGCTGCCGCCCGACGTGCTCGACAAGCGCAAGCACGGCTTCGGCATCCCCCTCGCCAAGTGGTTCCGCGGGCCGCTCGCGGGCCTGGCGGCGGACCTCCTCGGCAGCCGCGCCTTCCGCGAGCGCGGCCTCGTGCGCCCCGCGGCCGCGCGGCGCTTCTTCGACGAGCACCGCGCGGGGAGGGCCGACCACGGCGAGGTGCTCTGGCTCGTGCTGTCTCTCGAGCTCTGGGCGCGGCGTTACCTGGACACGCCCGCGGCGTAGGAGCGAGGCGCGCGATGCTGCTCAAGGGCCTGCTCTTCTTCAACCTGCTCTACACCGTCAACGAGCTGCACTTCCGTTTCCTGTCGACGGGCATCCCCGCCGTCGCGCCGGTGAACATCCTGTTCCTGCTCATCCTCTGGGCGATGAAGGACAAGCCGGAGGCGCTCGGCCCCGAGGTGGACGGCATCCTGCGCAAGCCGCTCTTCATCTGGTACGGCATGATCACGCTGGGGCTCGTCATCGGCGAGCTCCGCTCGTTCGATCACTTCCTCGAAGACGTGACCTACTTCAAGAACGCGCTCTTCTATCCCCTCTACTACCTCCTCTACCTGCGCTGCCGGCAGGACGAGAAGACGACGCGCTGGCTCATCATTTGGATCATGGTCATCGCCGCCGTCGCGGGGCTCGAGGGCCTGCGCGAGGGCCTCGACTACGGCTTCGGCCGCTTCCGGGCCGAGAAGCGCGCCTCGGGCCCCTTCGGCGCGGACTGGCGCGAGGCGAACCGCGCGGGCGTCTTCTACGCGATGTTCATGCCCATGTTCATCTCGCTGGCGCTCTTCCTGCGCAAGCGGCTGCTCTGGCGCCTGGCCGCCGTGGGCGGGTGCATCCTCCTCGCGGGCGGCATCATCTCGACCTACTCGCGCCAGGCGTACCTCATCGTCGTCCTCGCGCTCGCCCTCCTGCTCATCCGCAAGAGCGTCCTCCTCGCGGCGCTCGTGGCCGTCATGGCCGGGACGCTCGTGAGCTTCCTCCCCGACGCCGCCACCCAGCGCGTCGAGGAGACCTCGCAGGAGAACAACAAGGCCCACAACGACGTCGACACGAGCACGGCGAGCCGCTGGGAGATCTGGCAGGCGGGCATGGGCATCGTCAAGGACCACCCGCTCGGCGCCGGCATCCACAAGTTCTCGCGCGAGATCGGGAACTACACCTCGCAGTACAAGGGCTACGACGCGCACAACTTCTACGTGCTCACGCTCTGCGAGAACGGCCCGCAGTGCCTGCTGGCCTTCCTCTTCGTCATCTACACGCTGTTTCGCGTGGCCGCCTTCGTGCGCAACGAGTTGCCGCGCGACGATCCGGAGGCGCGCGCCCTCGGCTACGGGTTCACGGTGACGACGCTCTGCATGGCCGTGGGCGGCCTCTACGGGTCGCCCACGTTCGACGGGGCGGTCATGGGGCCGTACTGGGCGCTGTGCGGCCTGCTCGAGCGCTACACGCACCTGCGCGTGGCGAGCGCGCGGGGCGGCGTGAGCGGCGCGCAGCCGCCGCCCGCGCCGTCGCTCGTCGAGCGCTTCCCGCTCGCGGCCCACATCCTGCCGGGGAAGGCGCGCCTCTAGCTGGCCAGCCCGGCCGCGATCCAGACGAAGGCGGAGACGTCGGCGTCGATGCTGGCGATGCGCCGGACGGCCATCCAGTCGGTGGCGGCGCCGGCGATGCCGTCGATCGTGCTGAACGAGACCTGAAAGCCGCTCTCGCGCAGCAGGTGCTGCGTCTCCGCCGTGAAATCCGATTGCGTGCCGTTGGGGTACGCGAAGAAGAGGGGCGCGCGGCCCGTCTCGGCGGCGAGGCGATCGCGGCAGGCGCGGATCTCGCGCGCCGCGTCCTCGCGGTCGAGGCGGGAGAGGATGGCGTGCGTGTGGGTGTGCCCGCCGTACGTCGTCAGGTCCATCGTGCGCCGCACCTCCTCCCAGTTCGTCATCTGGCGCTCGCGCGGCGGCGCGCCGCCCAGCATGGCCACGATCTCCTCGACCCGCTCCGCGCGGAGCGCGTTGGGGACGGTCTTGAGCAGCGTGCGCGCCGCGAGGCCGAAGCTCTCGCGCGCGGCGCGATCGGGCAGGGGGACCCAGGCGCCGCCGTTCATCCAGGGCACGCAGACGCTCGTGCGCGGCGTCGTGAGCGCGGCCCACTGCACGCGATCGGTCCACAGCATGCCGGGCTCGTCCAGGAGGCTCGTCACGACGAAGTTCAGCGCGGGGATGTCGTACTGCTTGAGCACGGGGTAGGCGAGGTCGTGGTAGCTCCGGTAGCCGTCGTCGAACGTCACGAGCACGGCGGGCCGCACGCGGCGTGGCGCGCGCGAGCGCTCGACGAGCGCATCGGGCCCGATGGGCTCGCAGTTCTCGCGGATCCACTTCATCTGCGCGGCGAAGTGGGCCACCGAGATGCCCGGCAGGCTGGGCTCCGCGCCCACGATGCGGTGGTAGGTCAGCACGATGACGCCCGGCGCGCGCAGCGCCACCCCGAGCGTGCGCCAGCCCAGGGGCGACGCGAAGGCGGTCTTGATGGCGCGTTTGACGGTGGTGCGTGTCTGTGCGTTCACGGTGCCTCCCTCCCCATTCCCCTCGACCCCCGCAGACGAGCGATCGACCTTCTCACGAGCGCTCGCGCGTCGGCGTCGACCAGCGTCATGAGCACGACGTAGAGCGGCGCGCCGAGCGCGATGCGCGCCGCGACCGTGAAGAGCCGGTGCCCCGGCAGCACGTGCGTGACCACGACGTACATGAACCCCGCGCCGAGGCCGGCGCGCAGCACGGTCGTCCACGGGATGGCGACGCGCAGGAGGCGCCGGCCCGCCGTGGCGAGCGAGAAGGCGGCCACCGAGTAGCTCACCAGCGTCGCGATCGCGGACCCGACGATGCCGACGCGCGGGACGAGCGCCAGGTTGAGCCCGATGTTGAGGACCGCGCACGACAGGACGATGGCCATGATGACGCGCGTCTTGCGGTGGATGAAGAGCCCCGCGCCCATCATGGAGTTCGCGCCGTCGACGGCCATGCCGGCGATGACCCAGGAGAGCACGGGCGCGGCGCTCGCGTACTTCTCCGAGGCGAGCGCGGGGAGGAGCTCGGGCCCGACGGCGGCGACGCCCGCGACGACGGGCGCGGCCATGAGCGCGTAGGTGCGCAGCGAGCGCGTGATGAAGGCCGACGTCTCTGCCGGGCCCTTCTCGTCCCACATCTTGATGTAGATGGGCATGACGGCCTGGCCGACGGACGTGATGACGACGGCCTGCACGTACTGACAGAGGTTGTAGGCGGCGCCGTAGAGCCCGAGCGGCGTCTTGCCGATCAGGCCGGCGATGACGTAGCGGTCACCGACGGCGAGCACGATGCTCGACAGCTCGTAGCCGATCATCATGGGGATGCCGAAGGACAGCAGCTCGCGGTAGAGCGGGCGCGAGAACTGCGCGAGGGCGGGCAGGGGACGGCTCCCCGTGCGGTAGAGGACCACGGCCAGCGCGGCGACGGCCGTCGCCTCCGAGACGAGCGTCGCCGTGTAGAACGACGCCAGCGTGCTCGAGAGCCAGAGCACGGCGACGAGGATGAGGCCGAGGCCGAGGTACTTCTTGGCCACGTTGTACTTCATGAGCAGCGTCGTCTTCTGCTCGGCCCGGAGGAAGTTGATGAACGCGCTCTCGGCGACCTGCACGACGATCAAGAACGACGCGATCGAGAAGAGCTTCCGGACGCGCCCGTCGCCCAGCCAGGAGAGCGGCACGAGGTAGGCGCCCACGCCCACGACGAGCATGACGAAGGCCGCCGTGCAGAGCATACCGATCTGGGTCGTCGAGTAGAGCTCGGGCATCGTGTAGCGGCCCTTGCCGGCGCGGATCTCGCTCTCGTAGCGCAGGATCGAGTGCTGCACGCCGACCTTGCCCACGGCGACCGACACCGTGAGCGTGGCCGCGACGAGGTTCATGACGCCGTAGTCGGCGACGGAGAAGACCCGGGTGAGCAGCGGGAAGGTCACGAGGCCGGCGATGACCCCGAAGAGGCTCGCGACCGAGTAGTGCGAGGCCTGGACGGCCAGGGTCTTCAGCGCCGAGCTCTGGGCCATGTCGATCGGTCTCCGCGCGGAACGCCGGCACGATCTCTATAAGCATCGCGCAGGACCCCGGAGAACGAATCTTCACCTCCTCGTATCACGCCCCATGTTTTGCCAGGTGCGCGGCAAGCGGCGGGCGAGCATGACCCGGGGCGTCGGGGCCTCGAGGCGCAGGGCGGAGCCCGACGGGGGCCGCCCCGGGCGCCCGTGGCGGCGCGCGGCCGTCGCCTGCCTGCTCTCCGCGGCGGCGCTCCTCGCGGGGCCCGCGGCGCGCGCCGAGGCCGTCTACGACCTCCTGCCCAGCGCGACGCTCGGCATCACGGACAACGCGAAGGCGGCGCCGACCGGCTCCGGCGCCGTGAACTCCGGCGCGTTCTCGACGTTGACGGCGCTGGGCCGCATCCACAAGCTCACGATGCGCTCCGACAGCTCGCTCGGGCTGCGCGTCGGCGACACGTTCTACCTCTACGGCGGCGGGCCGAACGCGCTCACGCTCGAGCTCGCGGCCGTCTCGGCCATGACGCTGGACGCGTCGTGGCAGCTGCGCCTGGCGGCCGCCACGACCTACGGCCAGACGTCGTCGCCGACGAAGGTCGAGCTCAACTCCGCCCTCCCCACGGTCCTGCCGTCGGCCGCCAACCCGTACCTCTCGGCGTCGGCGTCGGCCGAGGGGCTCTTCGAGGCGAGCCCCCGTACGCGCCTCGTCCAGGCGCTGCGCTTCTCGGGCGTCGACTACCTCAACCGCGGCAGCCCGCCCATGAACTCCATCGGCGTGCCCGCGGTCCAGTACTCCTTCGTGCTGGGCGCGTTGCTGCGCTTCGAGCGCGACGTCGGCGACAACCTCCTCGTCGCCGAGGGCGACGTCGCCGACTGCGTCGCCCCCGGGCGCGAGTCGTCGGGCGTCCCCAACCTCGCCGATCAGGTCTGGCTCACCGAGCTCGTCGCCGGCTGGCGGCGCGACTTCGGCCTCACCTGGTCGGCCGAGCTCAAGGCGGGCGCGCTCGGCATCTTCGACGACCTCGGCACCCACTTCATCGAGCCGGCGGTGAACGGGACCGTGGGCTATCGCCAGCTCTACTGGTTCGCGACGGTCACGGCGAGCCAGCAGGCGGCGCCCAACGTCTTTATCGCGGCCGCGACGCTCAACGACGCGGTCCTGGCGCGCCTCGCGCTCCCCATCGGGACGAGCGAGCGCTACTACGCCATCGGGTATGGCGGCTACACCTACGCGCGCCTCGTCGACACCGAGGGGATCCACAAGGGATACCAGCTGTGGACGGGGGGCGCCTCGCTCACCGCGCGCAGCAAGCGGTACCCCATCTGGGGCAGCATCGACTACACGATCAGCAGCCAGGAGGGCAACCTCACGAGCGGCGGCACGATCCCGACCCTCGAGCGCCAGCAGGTCATGGTCACCATCGGGGGCGCGTTCACGACCGGGAACGAGCCGCCGCCCATCTTCCACGGCATCATGGGCGCGATCCGCCCGCTCAGCGAGCAGAGCTCGGGCAGCCCGGCGGGCAACCCGTCCTCCTTCGGCACGGGCGCGGGCCCGCTCGAGACGCCGGGCGCGCCGGGGTGGTCGGGCTCGCCCGAGGCCCGGCTGCCGGCGAACGGCGCGAAGCCGAGCACGGTCGTGCCGGTCACGCCGGGCGCGCCGGGCTGGTCGGGGACGCCGACGACGACGGAGACGCCGGGCGCGCCCGGCTGGTCCGGATCGAAGCAGCCGCAGTAGAGGCGCCGCTCAAGGGACGTAGATGACGTCGCCGGGCAGGAGGGCGATGTTCTGCTCGGGCCGCTTGCCCGACTGCATGGCCGGGTAGTCGATGGGGATGCGCCGCGTGCCGCCGTGCTCGGCGTCGGTGCGGATGACGACCGTGTCCTCGGGATCGGCGTAGCGATTCGGTCCGCCGGCGAGGGCCATCGCCTCCGACACGGTCACGTAGTGGCTCGAGGTGTACGTGCCCGGGCGATCGATGTTGCCCGCGACGGTGAACCGGTAGCTGTTGATCGCCGTGACGGCGACCGTGACGACGGCCGAGTCGTCCTTGATGAAGGTGGCGAGGCGCTGCGTGACCTCCTGGCGCACCTCGGCCGAGGTGCGACCGGCGGCGCGGATGTCGCCCACGAGCGGCAGCGTGATCGTGCCGTCGGGCCTGACGACGGTGTCGCCCGACAGGTCGGGGTTCTTCCACACGTTGATGTGCAGGACGTCGGACGGTCCGAGCACGAACTCGGTCCGGCGCGGATCGGGCTCGCTCGCGTAGTTGTACGGGCGCGCCTGATGGAAGCACGCCGACCCGAGGGGGAGGCCCAGCACCAGCAACGACACGCCGATCTTTCGACTCATGCGACGCCTCGCGAGCATTGGGGAAGCATAGGCACGATCACCGTCCTCGCTACCAAGTGACGCGCTGGCGGCCGTCCAGGTAACGCGCCAGCGCGACCACGGGCGCGAGGCCCAGCACGACGAAGGTGCGCGCGACGCCCGCGAGCCGGCCGGCGCGCTCCCCGAGGGCGGCGGCCACGTAGAGCGCGAGCTGGCCCGCGACGAGGAGGGCCATGAGGCGCGCGTGGCCGCCGGCGAGCGCGAGCGCGCCCGCCGACGAGACGCCGAGGACGAGCAGGAGCCACGGCGTGAAGAGGCGCATGACCTTCTTGGACACGAGCTCGAACCAGAAGGGGTTGCGGAACGGCGCGAGCAGCGCGGGCAGGAGCGCGAAGAGCTGGTAGTTTCCGGCGAGCGTGCGCACCTTGCGGTCGAACTCGTGGTCGTCCTCGAAGGCGGTGTCGTACGCCTCCGCCTCGGCGACGAAGGCGACGCGCTTCCCCACGAGGCCGAGGCGCGCCGGGATCCAGACGTCGTCGAGGATCAGGTCCTCGGGCAGCGCCTCGAGGTCTGCCCGCCGCATCATGGCGATCGCGCCGCTCATGCCGACGACGCCGCGGAAGCGCGACTCCTGCTTGCGGATCCAGTTCTCGTACCTCCAGTAGAGGCCGCTCGGCGCGCCGCCCGCGAGCACGAGGTTCCCCGTGGCGCAGCCCACGCCGGGGTCGGCCAGCGCGCGCGCGAGGGCCCGCGCCGCGCCGGTCGAGAGCGGCTGCCGCACGTCGCCGAGCAGGAGCAGCTC
>DASZWW010000463.1:0-3312 GCA_035546175.1 Polyangia bacterium | reverse complement strand
GAGGCCGCCCCCGCGCCGCCCGCGCCGCCCGCGAGCGACACCGCCGCGAGCCAGGCCGCCGCCGCGCCTTGAGGCGGGCCGTCGCGACGGAGCGGACGCCGCCGCCGCGCCTTGTGGCGCCCCCGCGCCGTGCCATGATGGTTTCATGCTGACGCTCGGCGACGCGCGCCTCACGATGGTCAACGGGGGCAACTTCCGCCTCGACGGCGGCGCCATGCACGGCGTCGTGCCCAAGACGCTGTGGTCGAAGCTGGTCTCGTGCGACGCGCAGAACCGCTGCGAGTACACGACCCGCTGCCTGCTCGTCGAGGTCGGCGGCCGCAGGCTCCTCGTCGAGACCGGCAACGGCGACAAGTTCCCGGCCAAGCTCAAGGACATCTACGGCATCGACCACGACCGCTCCATCGGCGACGCGCTCGGCGAGGTCGGCCTCGAGCCCGCGTCGATCGACACGGTGGTCATGACCCACCTGCACTTCGACCACGCGGGCGGCACGACGCGCAAGACGGCCTCGGGCGCGCTCGAGCCGGTCTTCAAGCGCGCCAAGCACGTCGTGCAGCGCCTCGAGTGGGAGGACGCCACGCACCCGCACGAGCGCAACCGGGCGAGCTACCTCGGCGAGAACATCGGCCCCCTCAGCGACGCCGGCCTGCTCCAGCTCGTCGACGGAGAGGCGGAGATCGCGCCCGGCGTGCGCGTCCTCCCCACGCCCGGCCACACGCGCGGCCACCAGTCGGTGCTCATCGGCGCCGAGGGCGGCCCGAGGGCGCTCTTCCTCGGCGACGTCGTCCCCACGGCCGTGCACACGCGGCTGCCCTGGGTCATGGCCTACGACCTCGATCCCGCGCGCACGCTCGAGACGAAGCGCGCCCTCTTCCGCCGCGCGCTCGAGGAGAGCTGGCTCCTGCTCTGGGGCCACGACCGCGACCACATGGGCGGCCGCCTCGGCCTCGACAAGGACGGCAACTTCGTGATCCGCGAGCTCGTGACGCTCTAGACGAGGGGCTCAGCGCGCCGACGCCGCGTCGAAGAGGAGCGTGAACCCGGGGATCGCGCGCGCGTGCTGGTCGGCGTGGCCCTGGCCGGTGGTCGTGCAGAAGACGACCGGGAAGGCGGCGGGGCAGTCGGTGTACTGGACGCAGACGCCGGGGCCCATGACGTCCTCGTGCCAGGGCGCCGTCCTCGCCGTGCGAGGATCGGCGTCGAGGCAGCCGTTCATCTCGAGCACGCGGGGGAGCCCGACGTCGTGGCTCGCCGTGTACGGCCGGCTGTCCATGAGGTCGTGGATCCAGATCGCGGCCAGGGGGCCGTTGCACGGCGGATCGTTCGAGGGCTCGCCCCCCGCGACGGAGGCCTGGGCGCGGACGTGATACTGCGGGGCGAACTTGCGCGGCACGACCGCCGCGCCGGGCGGGCCGCCGCCGGGCACGCCGTTCCACGGGCGCGCGCCGTCGCCCGCGAAGTAGCAGCCCCACATGTTGGCGACGAGGCCGCCCGTGCTGTAGCCGGCGACGTAGACGTTGTCGTTGTCGACGCAGTAGGTGCTGTCGACCACGCCGTGGAAGAGCTCGAAGGCCTCCCACTCCTGCGAGGCCGGCCCCGACTGGTCGTCGAAGCAGTCCTGGTTGGCCATGTCCCGCGGGATGTCGAGCGCGACGTAGATGGCCTCCTCGGTCCCGCCGAGCGACTCCTGGAACAGCTGGAGCGTGGACGTGTTGGCGACCTCGTAGCCGCCGCAGCCCTGCCCGATGTAGACGACGCGGTAGCGGTGGTTCGGATCGTAGTCGACGGGCAAGCGCACCCAGAACGACCGCGGCCCCGCCTTGGCCGGGATGTTCCCGACCAGCGTCTCGCCCTCGGCCATCACGACGAAGTGCGTGTAGCCCGTCGACTTGCCGGGGATCGTCACCACCTGGTCGAGCGGCACCGGCTTGCCGCAGCCCGTGCCGATGGGACCGAGCGCGTTCGCGACGCCCGACGCGCCGGCTTGCCCCGCCGGGCCCCCCGAGCCGGACGCGCCTCCCGCCCCCGCCGCGCCCGCGAAGCCGGTCGGCCCCACGCCGCCGGTCGACCCGGCGAAGCCGTTCCCTCCCGCGACGCCCGCCGCGCCCGCGACCGCGCCCGCGGCCCCCGTCGCGCCGTCCTCGCCCGCCGCGCCCGCGACGCTGGCCTGGCCGGCGCTCCCGGCGGTCCCCGCCGGGCCGCTCTTCGACAACGGTTGGCCGCCGCAGCCGAGGGCGGACACCGCGACGAGAACGAAGGCCAGTCGGCGCATCCCACCATGAGAGCGTCCACGCGAGGTGACGTCAACCGGGGTAAACGATTTTCGGACGCTCAGTCGTCGTTGGTCGGCTCGCGGTGCGACAGGATGGACTTGGCGCGCGCGAGCGGATCGGGGAACGACTCGATGTGGAAGTGGTTGTCGTGGTCGGAGTTGTCGTCGCCGGTGATGATCTCGCGGAAGGCGCTGGACGCGCGCAGCGCGCAGGCCACCTCGCGCAGGACGCGGGCCTCGGGGTGCTCGGGCGAGCCCACGCACGCCACCTGATCGCGCGCGTCCCAGTCGCCGACGCCCTGCTCGAAGTCGCGCTGCACGTCGAAGATGCGGCCGTCGGCGGTGCCGAACTGGTGCACGTCGATGGCCAGGCCGTGCGCGTGCTCCGAGAGCTTCTTCGAGCGGCGGCGCGGCCGGTACTCGTAGATGCCCGAGAAGAAGAGATCGCGGATGCCCTCGTTCGTGAACACGGCGGCGGCGTCGAGCAGCGCCCGCCCGAGCTCGCAGTCCATGACCGGCATGACGCCGCCGGCCCTGCGATCGAGCAGCACGAGGCGCAGCGGCCCGAGGTTGGCGCCCGCGAGCCGGATCGGCGTGCGGACGCCCTTCGTGGGCACCTCGACGAAGTCGACGCCGCGCTCGCGCAGGCTCTGCAGGCACGCCTTGTTCGGCGAGACGCCATCATCGACGGGCGGCGCGCCCGCGCCGGGCGACGCGCCCGCGTCCGGCGTGGCCGCGGCGGACACGCGCGACGTCGCGAGCGCGAGGAAGCAAACGGCGGCGCACAAAAGGAAGCGAGGCGAGGTGCTGCGAGACATCACTGCCGGTATCTTAGGGAAAGCGAATGCCCGAAATCCAGCTCGCCGCGCCCCCCGACTTCGCCTTCGACCGCACGGTGCGCAGCCACGGGTGGTTCGACCTGGCGCCGTTCGCCTACGACCAGGACGCCGGCACCCTCTCGTTCGCCTATATAGATGATGCGGGCGGAAGCGTGGTCCCCGTCACGGTGCGCGCGGCGGGCCGCGGCATCGCCGCCT
>DASZWW010000462.1:0-3513 GCA_035546175.1 Polyangia bacterium | reverse complement strand
GGCTCGGGCTACCCGGCCGAGGCCGCGCCGCTCGCCGCGACGCTCGACGGCTACCTCGAGCAGGCGCCCGCCGCCCGCCGCCCGCGCGCCGGCGCCTTGCGGGGCATCGCGGCCCCCCACGTCAGCCCCGAGGGCGGCATCGCCTCGTACGCGGCCGCGTACCGCGGGCTGCCCGCCGAGCTCGGCGACCGCACGTTCGTCATCCTCGGCACCTCGCACTACGGCGAGCCCGACCGCTTCGGCCTCACGCGCAAGCCCTTCGCGACGCCGTTCGGCGCGACGTCGACCGACGGCCGCATCGTCGGCGCCCTGGCGCGCGCCGCGGGCCGCGCCGCGCACGTCGAGGACTACTGCCACGCCGTCGAGCACTCGATCGAGTTCCAGGTGGTGTTCCTGCAGCACCTCTACGGCCCGCGCGTCAAGATCGTCCCCATCCTGTGCGGCGCGTTCGTCGGGGGCCCGGCCGCCGGCAAGCCGCCCGAGGCGAGCGAGACCGTCGCGCGCTTCGTCGGCGCGCTCGGCGAGCTCGCGGCGCGCGAGGGCGAGCGGCTCTTCTTCGTGCTGGGCGTCGACATGACGCACATCGGGCGCCGCTACGGCGACCCGCTGCGCGCGCGCGCCGGCGTGGGCCCGCTCCTCGAGGTCCAGGCCCGGGACCGCGCCCGCATCGCGCGCCTCGAGGCGGGCGACGCGGCGGGCTTCTGGGACCTCGTGCGCGAGGGCGGCACGCCCGAGCAGGGCTTCGACACGCTCAAGTGGTGCGGCTCGGCGCCGCTCTACACGCTGCACCGCGCGCTCCCCGAGGCGCGCGGCACGCTGCTGCACTACGAGCAGTGGAACATCGACGACGCGAGCGTCGTCAGCTTCGGCGCGCTGGCGTTCAGCGGCTGACGCGCCCTCAGCCGAGGGCCCGTCGGGGCTCGCTCGCCGGCGCCGGTCGCCGCTCGGCGAAGAGCGCGCCGACGCGCGCGGCGGCGGGCTCCTGGATGCGCAGCGCCAGGAAGGCGGCCCCGAGGCGGAGCGGCACCGTCACGGCGAAGAGGACCTCCAGGCTGAAGAAGGCGTGGCCACCCAGCGCGAAGCGCGCGGGCAGCGCGCCCGCGAGCGCGCCGGCGAGCGCCGTGGCGAGGCTGAACGAAACGCCGCTCGTGAGCGAGAACGCCGCCAGGTAGTGCGGGCGCCCGCGCCGCGGCGTCACGCTGAGCGGCAGGGCGAACGTCGCCAGGCTGTGCCCGCCCCACAGCACGCCGGCGCTGAGGGCGTCGAAGGCGAGCGGCCACAGGCGCGCGGGCGTCGCGAAGAACCAGATGAGCGGGATCGCGGCGATGCCGAAGCTGCACGTCGCGAGCACCGGGCGCGCCCCGAGACGGTCGATGGCCCGGCCCCACAGCGGCGCCGCGACGACGCGCGCCGTGGCCAGGGCCGCGCCGTGCAGGGCGATGAGCGTGAAGCCCATGCGCAGGTTCTGCAGCATGTGCAGCGAGAAGAAGCTGCCCGCCACGCCCACGGCGAGGTTCCACGCCGCGAGGTACGCGAGGAGGCCGCGCACCGAGCGATCGCCGAAGGGGCGCAGGGCCGGCCGCAGGGAGCGCGGCGGCACCTCGACGAGCGGCGACGGGTCGTGCTGGCGCGCCATCAGGATCGCCGTCGTGACGCCGACCGCGCCCGCCACGACCTGCAACGCGGCGAGCGCGGCGCCCTCGAGCCCGCGCGGGCGGGCCCAGTCGAGCAGCAGCCCCGCGCCGGCGGAGGCGACCGCGCCGCCCGCCGTGCAGAGCCCGGCGCGCCGCCCGAAGTAGCGCCCGCGGATGCGCCGCGGGACGAGCTCGCCCATCCACGACGTCCAGGCGTTGTTGCCGAGCACGGCGAGCAGGGCCGCCGCGGAGGCGACGGCGATGAGCAGCGCGCCCGCGGTCGCCTGCGGGGGCCGCCAGAAGGGGAGCAGCGCGAGCGGCAGCGCCACGAGCCGCGCCGCCAGCACGAACCCGATGCACGCGCGCCGGTGGCCGAGCCAGGCGGTCGTCCAGGCGCCGGGGATCTGCGCGACCTGCGCCAGCTGCGGGAGGGCGACCACGATGCCCGTCACGAGCGTGCCGACGCGCAGGTGGATGGCCCAGCCGGTGAGCACGGCGCCGCCCGCGCAGGCGCTGAACACCTCGGCGAAGAGGCCCTCGGCCGTGCAGGCGCGCAGGGACCGGCGCAGGCGCGAGCTCGGGGTCGCGCGCGCCTCGCGCGCCGAGGCGGGCACGCCGCCGAGACCAGGCGCCGCCGGCGTCGGTCCGCCGGCCCGCCAGGGGGACACGCTCGCCGCGAGCGCCGCCAGCGGCGACACCAGACGACCGAACGGGCTCGACCTTGTACGACGACCGGCTTGCAACTACGACTGCTCTACGAAGATCCTCAGGCTGGATCGGCGGCCCGCCGCTCGCGCTTGAGCGTCGCGCGGACGCGACGCTCCTCCGTAGCACGCCCGCGCGCGTTTCGCCCGGCAGAGACCGACAAAAGTGGCGGGGGCCGCCGGTCCGGCGTCGCGTATGCTCCTCCGCATGACATCCCTGCCCGGCCCCTTCGACCGCGAGCTCGCCGAGGCCGCGTTCGTGTGCGATCTCCTGCGCGTCCGCGACCTCCTCGCGCGCGGCGCGAGCCCCGACGCGCGGGACGGCGAGGGACGCCCGCCGCTCGTGTCGGCGATCCTGGGGAACAGCGTCGCGCTCCTGGGCTTGCTCCTCGAGTCCAAGGCGGACGTGAACGCCACCGACCCGCACGGCTGGACGCCGCTGCACTTCGCCGCCGAGGAGGTGCTCCCGCAGATGACGAGCCTCCTGCTCGCGAAGAACGCCGATCCCAACCTCAAGGACGACGCCGGCAACACCCCGCTCCACCGCGCCGTCTTCTCGGCGCGCGGCCGTGACGAGGTCGTGCGCCTCCTGCGCAAGGCCGGGGCGAAGGACGACGTGCGGAACAAGGCCGGCGAGACGCCGCGGTCGCTGGCGGAGCGGCTCGGGGAGACCGTCTTTACTTCGAACTAGCGGCGGCTCCCCGACCCCTCACCCCGACCCTCTCCCGCGGAGCGCGAGAGGGAGGATCGAGGCGGAGAGGGAGGAGCGGGTCAGACTATCCCGCCGGTGATCTTGAGCTCCTCGAGGTAGGTGATCTCCTCGGGAGTAGAGGAGCGGCCGAGTGTGGCGTTGCGCGTGGGGAAGCGGCCGAAGCGGGCGATGACGTCGTGGTGCTGGCGCATGATGCCGAGGCCGCGCTCGTAGAAGGGGCGAACGGCGGGCGGCGCCTCGTTCGTGACCCGTTCGGCGTAGGCGAGGCCGCGCTCCTGGAGGACGGGGTCCTCGGCGTGGCCGAGCGGCAGCGAGAAGAACATGCGCTCGTGGAGCGCGAGGTCCTGGTCCATGCTCGCCTCGAGCCCGCTCACGGCGAGGCGCTGCGCCGCGGGGTCCTGCGCGAACGCGAGCGGCGTGCCGCGGAAGACGTTGCGCGAGAACTGATCGAGCAAGACGATGA
>DASZWW010000461.1:0-4272 GCA_035546175.1 Polyangia bacterium | reverse complement strand
CGCCCCCGCCTCGGGCGCCTTCGCCCCGCCCTCGGCGATCTCCGGCCGCGACGCTCGTCAGCCGCCGTCGGTGGGCGGCGTGACGTTGTTCTGACAGCCCGGGCCGGCCTTGGTGACGACGATCGGCGGCGCCATGATCGTCGTCGCGCCCGTCACCGGCACGTCGAGCTTGCCGTCGAGGAGCAGGCACTCCGGCTTCTCGACGAGGCCCTGGAAGCCCTTGAACTCGAAGTGCAGCGTCCCCGACTCGGCGAAGGTCGAGAACTCGAAGCTCGGCCCCACGTGCGGATCGGGGATGGTCGGCGACGGCGGGCAGCCGATGAGCAGGAAGGAGTGCGTGTCGGCGCCGGTGACCTCGACGCGGCAGTCGTGGATCGCCAGGATGTCGGAGTCGTCGACGGTCTGGTCGAAGCTCACCGACGAGTCGACGTACTTGTACGTGTGGCAGCCGCTGGCGCCCAGGCCGACGAGCACGGGGAGCGCCAGCGCGGCGAGGAGGATCGGGCGGCTCATCGGGAACGCCCCTCTCCGACGCAGTTCATGCCGAACATCATCGTGTTGCAGGCGCGGACGTCGCCGCCGTTCGCCTGGTGCAGGAGCGCGCTGCCGCCGATGAACAGGAGCACCGAGCCGACGACGACGCCGCCGGCGATCGTCCAGAACTGCCACTTTTGATAGAAGGGCTCGCCCTGCTCCTTCTGCTTGGCGAGCTCGGCGTTCTTCATCTGGCGCTGGAGGGCGGCGTCGGCGCGCGCCTTGTCGCGCTGGGCCTGGGCCTCCGGGAAGTCCTTGTCCTCGGCCTGGGAGGCCGACGGGCCCGGGCTCGCGGCCTCGGCGCCCTCGGCCGCGGGCGCGGCCTCGCTGCCGTCGCCGCCGCTCGGCGACGCCTCGCCGCCCTCCGCCGGCGGCGCCTTCTTGCGAAACACGACCTCGGCGCGCGCGGACCCCGCCACCATCACCACCACCAGAACCGCGCTCAGCCAGGCGAACCCACGCTTCCAGACCGGGGGTGCAGTCATGGGCGGCATAATAAACACAAGCCCGCGTCGGTTGGTAGCCCGAGGTTTTTTGGACCGCGAGGCCGCTCCGACCCATTATCGAGGAGGAGAGGAGATCCGAATGCCCGTGGCTGCCAAGGCTGCCCCCAAGCCCGCCCGCGAGACCGAAGCCAAGCCCGCCCCCTCGCAGGAGGCCATCGCCAGGCGCGCGTACGAGCTCTACCTCCAGCGCGGCTCGGTGCCCGGGTACGAGCTCGAGGACTGGCTCACGGCGGAGGCCGAGCTCATCGCCGCGGCCGCCGAAAGCGGCTGACGGCGCACGCTCTCTTGTAACCCCGGGGTGCGTCGCTACTCTAACGAGCCATGGGTGGCGACCAAGGCAAGCTCACGGGGCCAGACCTCGGGGCCGGGATCGACGAGAGCGCCCTGGGGGCGGACAGGCCCCTCCTCGGGCACGCGGGCGGCGAGGCCGTCATGCTCGTGCGGCGCGGCGGCAACGTGCTGGCCGTCGGCGCGACGTGCACCCACTACGGCGGCCCGCTCGCCGAGGGCGCCTTCGTCGGCGACACGGTCCGCTGCCCCTGGCACCACGCCTGCTTCGATCTGCACACGGGGACGGCCGACCGCGGCCCGGCGCTGAACCCGCTCGCTTGCTACGACGTCGCGCGCGACGGCGGCCGCATCCGCGTCGGCGCGCGCAAGCCCGACCCGCGGCCCACCTCTCCCGCGAGCGGTCCCCGCTCGATCGTCATCGTCGGCGCGGGCGCGGCGGGCGACTCGGCCGCCGCGACGCTGCGCCGCGAGGGCTACCGGGGCGAGCTCCGCCTCTTCGGCGCCGACCCCGCGCCGCCCGTGGATCGGCCGAACCTGTCGAAGGACTACCTCGCGGGCGCGGCGCCCGAGGAGTGGCTGCCGCTGCGCGCGGAGAGCTTCTTCGCCGACAGCAACATCGAGCTCGAGCTCGGCGCGCGCGTGACGGCCCTCGACCTCGCGGCGCGAAAGCTCGCGCTCGCGGACGGGCGCGCGGTCGGCTGGGACGCGCTCCTGCTGGCGACGGGCGCCGAGCCCGTGCGCCTCACCGTGCCGGGCGGCGACCTGCCGCACGTCCTGACGCTGCGGAGCCTCGCCGACAGCCGCGCGATCATCGCGCGCGCCCGGGACGCCAGGCGCGCGGTCGTCGTGGGCGCGAGCTTCATCGGCATGGAGGCGGCGGCCTCCCTTCGGGCGCGCGGCCTCGAGGTCGACGTGGTCGCGCCCGACGCGCAGCCCTTCGCGCGCGCGCTGGGCGTCGAGGTGGGGGCGTTCCTGCGCGGGGTCCACGAGGCGAAGGGCGTGCGCTTCCACCTCGGCCAGACCGTCGCCGCCGTCGAGGCGCGGGCCGTGACGCTGTCGGGAGGCGGACGGCTCGAGGCGGATCTCGTCGTCGTGGGGATCGGCGTGCGGCCCGCCGTCGCCCTCGCCGAGGCGGCCGGCCTGGTCGTCGATCGCGGCGTCGTCGTCGACGCGCACCTCCAGACGACCGCGCCCAGCGTCTTCGCCGCGGGCGACGTCGCGCGCTACCCCGGCAGGTCGGGCACGAGCGTGCGCATCGAGCACTGGGCGGTCGCGCAGCGCATGGGCCGCGTGGCCGCGCTCAACATGATGGGCCGGCGCGTGGCGTTCACCTCGGCGCCCTTCTTCTGGAGCGTGCACTACGACGTGCAGCTCAACTACGTCGGCCACGCCGAGGGCTGGGACCACGCAGACGTGCACGGCAGCCTGGCGGCGCGCGACGCGACGGTCGCCTACCGCAAGGGCGGTGAGACGCTCGCCGTGGCCACGATCGGCCGCGATCGGGTGAGCCTCGACGCGGAGCTCGCGCTCGAGCGCGGCGACGAGGCCGCGCTCGAGGCGTTCGGGCGCACGCGGTAGACCGCGCTCACTTGCAGGCGTCGGGGACCGTGATGCCCTCGATCTCGGCGATGGCCGGCGCCCCGATCAGGAAGCCGTTGCACTGGAGCACGTAGTTGCTCATGTCCTGCGCCGTGGGGGCGAGGTCGCAGGTCGACTTGTACATGCACATGCCCACGCCGGCGTCGGCGGCGCCGAGGGCGTTGCAGCAGGCGTCGGCCTTGACGCACGCGGTGGCGCACGTCGTGCCGGCGCCCGTGAGGCCGCCCGTGCCGAGCACGCCGCCGCCGCCGGTGATGGTGATGCCGCCGCCGCCCGTGATGGTGATGCCGCCGCCGCCCGTCACGCCGCCCGTGCCCGTGACGGTGATGCCGGCGCCGCCCGTGACGGTGACGCCGGCCGTCCCGCTCGCCGCGTGCCCGGCCGAGCCCGTCGAGCCGCCGCTGCCCGTCGCGCACTTGGGGAGCGTGGAGAAGCAGGCCCCGAGCGCCGCGCAGTTCGTCATCGCCGCGCACTGCTTGGCCGCCGCGACGATCGCGTCCGTGTTCGAGCACGTCGTGCCGGCCGCGGTCTTCGCGCCGGAGGTGCAGGTGGAGACGCAGGCGTCCATCGTCAGCAGGCCCATCGAGCACCCGACCTCGGTCGTGCAGGCCTGGTTGCAGACGGAGGCGATGTCGGCCGCGCTCGGGGCGCTGCTCCCGCCGCCGCACCCCTGCGTCGTCGCCGCGAGGGCGCCGAGGCCCAGCACGAAGATCCCCACCAGCGTCATCAATTTGTTCGGCATGCTTTGGTCCCTCTCGTTAAAAAATGGTCGGCGGTAAAGTATCACGGCGCCGTCTGCGAGGCGCTTTGCGCGACCGATGAGCGAGACTCGGCTTTCCAGGTACGTGCCTGCCGCGGCGATCGCGATCGTCGCGGGCGTCGCCGGGTGGGTGGCGACGCGCTCGCTCCAGCAGGACTTCGCGGCCTATTGGGTCGCGGGCGCGGCGCGCCGCGCGGGGCTCGACCCGTATGTCAACCACCTGGGCGGCGCCTCAGCTCCCGACCTGTGGGACGGCGTCGCGGTGTTCGCGCACAGCCGCTTCCTCTACCCGCCGATCGTCGCCGACCTGTTCCGCGGCTTCGCCCACCTGCCCTACTCCGTCGCCAAGGCGCTGTTCACGGGCCTCATGGTGGCGGCGTGGGTGGGCGCCGCGACGGCGACGGCGCGCGCCGTGGGCGGTCGGCGCGCGCGGGCCGTCGCGTTCGCGGCGGGCGCGCTCTTCTATCCGCTCCACCTCGCGCTCGAGCGCGGGCAGGTCGAGCCGCTCGTGCTGCTCCTGCTCGCCGCCGCGTTCGCGCCCGCCGGGCGCCGGCCTTCGGGCGCGGCGCTGGCGGCGGCCGT
>DASZWW010000460.1:0-2251 GCA_035546175.1 Polyangia bacterium | reverse complement strand
CGCGAGGGCGCCCGCGATCGCCAGGCCGCCCAGCACCGAGGCGTAGATCCCGCGCTGCAGGCCGAGCTTGGGCAGGACGACGAACCCCGAGAGGAACGAGCCGACGATGGCGCCGATCGTGTTGAGGGCGTAGGCGTTGCCGATGTCGCGCCCCACGGTCTCGAGGCGCGGCGCCGCGACGCGCACCGTGAGCGGGAAGACGCCGCCCATGAGGATCGTCGCGGGCAGCACGGTGACGCAGGCGAGGATGAACTGACAGACGAGGATCGTGTCCGTGCCGAAGCTCGTCGACTTGAGCAGCCAGGTGAAGACGTAGGGCAGCCGGTCCGTGCAGAGGTAGGAGAGGCCCACGGCGGCGGCGATGCCCAGGTGGAGCGCCGCGAGCCAGCGCACGGGGTGGGCCGTGCGCTGGGAGAGCCGCCCGAAGATCGCCGAGCCGAGCCCGAGGCCGATCAGGAACGCGACGAGGATGATCGTGAACGAGAAGATCGAGGAGCCGATGAGGACGGCGAGCGCGCGCGTCCACATGACCTGGAGGGTCATGGCGGTCGCGCCCGACACGACGAAGGCGCCCAGCGAGACGCGCCGCGAGCGCTCGTCGATCACCACCTCGGGCGGCAGCGCGCGCGCCTCGATGCGGCCCTCGGCGGCCGCCGCGTCGAGCAGCTCCTCCATGGCCGGCGTCGCGGGCGCCGCGGGGACGAGGCGGCGCGCGAGCAGCACGGCGGCCGCGAGCGTGAGGTTGAAGGCCGCCGCCGTGACGTTCGTCCAGCGCAGCCCGAGCTGGGGCAGGAACACGAAGCCCGCGAAGAACGCCCCGGCCACGGCGCCGAAGAGGTTCACGGCGTAGAGCGTCCCGATGCGCAGGCCCACGCGCCGCAGCTCCCAGGGGTGCTGCACGAAGTGCCGCGCCAGGATGGGCAGCGTCGCGCCCATGAGCGTCGTCGGCACGAGGAGCAGCCCCGCGGACGCGACGAAGCGCAGCACCGACAGCAGCGCGTAGCGATCGCCGAAGGCCGCCCACAGCCCGCGGTTGAGCGCCGGGTAGAAGGACACGATCACGGGGACGAGCAGCGCGTAGAGGCCGATCGAGGCCTCGACGGCCGCGTAGGCGCGCACGGGCGTCTCGAGGCGGTCGGCGAGCTTGCCGGCCAGGTACGACCCGAGGCCCAGGCCGCCCATGAAGGCCGTGAGCACGGTCGAGACGGCCAGCGTCGTCGAGCCGAAGACGAGCGTCAGCATCCTCGTCCACAGCATCTCGAGGATGAGGCCGGAGGCGCCCGAGAGGAAGAAACAGGCGAGGATGACGGCCCGCATCGGAGGCCGACCTTTATAGCAGCGAAACCCTCGGTGGATGCGGTTGCTGCTATGGTCCAGGCAACCCGGGCCTCCCCATGTCCGTCAAACGAACCAACTCGACGATGATGGGAGTGTCCGTGATCGAGGGCCTCGCCGCGGGATCGCTGGAGGGAGCGCGCGCCGACGAGGCCAGCCTGGTCGACGCGGTCCGCCGCGGGGCGCCCGGCAGCCGCGAGGCCATCTACCATCGCTACAAGCGGCGCGTCTTCGCGCTCGCGCTGCGCATCGTGGGCGCCGTCGACGCCGAGGAGGTCGCCCAGGAGGCCTTCATCCGCGTCTTCCGCGGGCTCCCGAAGTTCCGGGGCGACGCCGCGCTCGGCACGTGGATCTACCGGCTGGCCGTCAACGCCGCGCTCTCGCACCGCTCGCGCCGCGCCAACGCGCCCGCCGTCCCCCCCGGCGAGGAGCACGGGCCCGAGCGCGTCGTGGCCGTGACGCCCGAGGCGCGCGATCTCGCGCTCCGCAAGCAGCTCGAGCGCGCGCTCGCGGCGCTGCCCGTGGGCTACCGCACGGTCATCGTCCTCCACGACGTCGAGGGCCTCGAGCACGAGGAGGTGGCGGCCATCCTCGGCTGCCACGTCGGCACGTCGAAGTCGCAGCTGCACAAGGCGCGCGCTAAGCTGCGGGACGCGCTCGCCCTCCAGGGCATCACGGCGTCCGAGCTATTGGAGCGCGAGTGATGGCGCGGTCCGGTTGCGCGGCCGGCGAGCCGTCGCCCTTCTCGGACGAGCGGCTGTCGGCCTTCGTCGACGGCGACCTGCCGGCGAGCGAGCTCGGTCAGCTGCGCCAGCACCTCGAGGGGTGCGCCGCGTGCGCGCGCCGCGCCGAGGAGCTCGGCGCGCTGGCCCGGGCCGCGCGGGCGCTCGACGTGCCCGAGGCGCCGCCCACGCTG
>DASZWW010000459.1:0-9425 GCA_035546175.1 Polyangia bacterium | reverse complement strand
GCGATGCCGGCCGGCGCCGTCGAGGCGACGCCCGCGCGCCTGCTGCTGCGGGGCGAGCTGCGCGCGGCGAGCGGACGGTGCGCGCCGGCGCGCGGCGATCTCGCGGCGGTCGAGGCCGCCGGCTCCCGCGAGCTCGCGGCCCGGGCGCGCGCCGCGGCCGCCGCCTGCCGCGACGGGGCCGATGGAACATTCCGGCGCGAGCCGACAGAGGAGGGCGTGGAGGGAGCGCCTCGATGAACGTGACTCGCAGCCAGATCGTCCTCACCCTGCTCGCCGCCGGCGCCGCCGCCGCGCTCGGGTGTCGAGCCTCGTCGCCGCTTGGCACCGATCCGCCGCCGTCCATGGACGTGACGACGCAGCCGTCGTCGCTCGCGACGGACGCCGGCACCTTCACCTGCGGCGCCGCCGATCCCGACGCCGACGTCTACGCCGGCTGCCCGGCGACGGTCCAGGGCGCGGCCGACGGCCAGCCCTGCTCGCTGCCCAAGGGCACCGTCTGCGACTACCAGCTCGACGGGTCGTTCGCGAGCTGCTCGTGCCTGCCCACGGCGGTGGGAGACGTGTGGGTCTGCGGCAGCGTGGGCGGCGGCTACGACTGCCCCGCCTCTCGCCCCGCCGACGGCGCCTCGTGCGGCGAGAGCGACTTCGGCCGCAGCTGCTTTTACCCGCGGCCCCTCGCGTGCACGTGCGCCGCCGATCGCGACAGCCCCTTCCGTCGGGCGATCGAGTGCACGTGCAAGCAGGACGCCGCCGCGTGGCGGTGCACGAACCAGTACCCCGCGACGACGACCTCCCCGGAGGCGTCGTTCGTGGAGAGCCCTTGCTACGGCACCGGCGTCGCGCTCCCGCGCCCGCCGCTCGACGAGGGGACGATCATCGCCGACCTGACCGACGACGAGGTCGCCGCGTGGTGCGACTGGTTCGTGAGCACGAACCGCGGAGACGGTCCGCCGCCGCCGAGCCAGCCGCCCGAGCTCACCTCCGACGGATACCCGAGCGGCTACGGCTTCACCTCGTGCACGGTCGGCGGCGCCGCCGAGTGCGTGTCCGACGTGCCCGCCTCGTACTGCCAGAAGCTCCTCCGCCACGGCGCCTGCGACCAGCCCTTGCGGGCGCTCGACGACTGCTACCTCACGTTGCGCAACGAGTGCGAGGGCGTCGGCGACGCGTGCGAGTCGATGGGCCTCGACGCCCGCTGCCGCCAGACCGTCGTGCAGCTCGGCGGCTGGCACGCGACGTCGTGCCCCCACCTGCCCGTGAAGTGGTGAGCGCCGCTCAGGCGAAGCGCACGGGCGCGCCCGTGCCGCGCGTGATCTCGCCGTCGCCGACGCCGGGCGCGCGCTCGACGCAGACGAAGTGATCGCCGGCGGCGTCGAAGACGCCGAGCTCGGTGATGACGCGGTGGACGCAGGCGAGGGCGGTCACGGGCAACGTCAGCCGGGCGACGAGCTTCGGCTTGCCGTCCTTGGCGACGTGGCTCTGCAGCACGACGACGCGCTTGGCGCCCGCGGCGAGGTCCATGGCGCCGCCCATGCCCGTGATGAGCTTGCCGGGGACGGTCCAGTTGGCGAGATCGCCGTTGCAGGCGACCTCGAGGCCGCCGAGGATCGCCAGGTCCACATGGCCGCCGCGGATCATGGCGAACGACAGCGCCGAGTCGAAGGTCGACGCGCCCGGCAGGGCGGTGACCGTCTGCTTGCCGGCGTTGATGAGCTGCGGGTCGACCTCGTCGTCGTAGGGGAAGGGGCCCATGCCGAGCAGGCCGTTCTCGGAGTGCAGCTGCACGCTCACGCCGGGCGGGATGAAGTTCGCCACCTCGGTGGGCAGGCCGATGCCGAGGTTCACGATCTGGCCGTCGCGCACCTCGGCGGCGGCGCGGCGGACGAGGTCGTCGCGCGACCAGGACATCAGCCGGCGCCTCCGGCGCCGCCCGGCCGCGGCCTCGTGGTGCGGAACTCGATGACGTCCTTGTGGGTGCGCACCTCGACGATGCGCTTGACGAACAAGCCTGGCAGGTGCACGTCGTCGGGATCGAGCGCGCCCGGCTCGACG
Organism: Polyangia bacterium; assembly: GCA_035546175.1. GTDB lineage: Bacteria > Myxococcota_A > Polyangia > Fen-1088 > Fen-1088 > DASZFV01. Next base: position 7,373 of record DASZWW010000459.1, on the reverse strand, counting down.
AGGCGGTCGACCTCGGCGACGGTGACGTCGGCGGCCATGGCCATGAGCGGCGAGAAGTTCCGCGAGGTCCGGTGAAAGCGCAGGTTGCCGAGCCGGTCGCCCACGGCGGCGCGCACGATCGCCAGGTCGGCGCGCAGCGGGCGCTCGAGGACGTACCGGCGCCCGTCGAGCTCGCGGATCTCCTTGCCCTCGGCGACGACGGTGCCGACGCCCGTCGGCGTGTAGAAGCCGCCGATGCCGGCGCCGCCCGCGCGGATGCGCTCGGCGAACGTGCCCTGCGGGTTGAGCTCCACCTTCACCGTGCCCGCGAGGTACTGCTCGGCGAGGTCCGGGTTGCCGCCGATGAAGCTGCACACGACCTGCGCGACCTGTCGGTTCTTGAGCAGGACGGCCAGGCCCTGGCCCTGGTTGCCGCAGTTGTTGCTGATGATCGTGAGGCCCTTGACGCCGCTCCGCGCGAGGGCCTCGATGCAGGCCTCGGCGTTGCCCGACAGGCCGAAGCCGCCCGACATGACGCGCAGGCCGTCGCGCAGGACGCCCGCGAGCGCGTCGTCGACGGTGGCGTAGACCTTGCCGCTCACGCCAGCTCGCCGTTCCATTGGTCGAGCGCGCGCCCGAGCGCCGCTACGGCCTCCTCGAGCTCGACCTCGCTGATGACGAGCGGCGGCGCGAAGTAGAGGAGGTTCTCGCGCTTGTGCATGTGCAGGTGGTGCTTGCGGAGCGTCTCGGCGAGCTTGGCGCGCGCCGGCGCCGCGATGGGCTCCTTCGAGCCCGGCTCGCAGAGCTCGAAGGCCCAGAGCAGGCCCAGCCCGCGCACCTCGGCCAGCCGCGGGCGCGCGCGGGCGAGCTCGCGCAGGCGCGGCTCGAGGCGCGCGCCGAGCGCCGCCGCGCGCTCGATGAGGCCGTCGTCACGGTACGTCTCGACGGCGGCGACGATCGCCGCGCAGGTCAGGGGGTGCGCGTAGCTCGTGAGCCCGCACTGCAGGACGTGGTCGTCGAAGTGGCGGGCGATGCGGTCGCTCACGATGACGGCGCCGCCCGGGGCGTAACCGCCCGTGATGGCCTTGGCCATCGTCATCATGTCGGGCGTGACGCCGTCGTGATCGACGGCGAACCAGCGCCCCGTGCGCCCGAAGCCCGACAGCACCTCGTCGGCGATGAGCAGGACGCCGTGCTCGTCGCAGATGGCGCGGAGCTTGCGCCAGTAGCCCGGCGGCGGCACGAAGACGCCGTTGGCGCCCACGACGCCCTCGGCGATCACGGCGGCGACGGTGTCGGGCCCCTCGCGCAGCAAGGTGGTCTCGAGGTCCTCGGCGCACTCGTGGTGGCACGACGCCGGCTCCTTGCCGAAGGGGCAGCGGAAGCAGTACGGATCGCCGAAGCGCGCGACGCCGGGCAGCCCGGGCTCGAAGGCCTCGCGCCGCGGATCGCCCGACAGCGAGAGCATGGCCAGCGTCGCGCCGTGGTAGCTGCGCGTGCGCGCGACGATCTTCTTCCGCCCCGTCACGAGCCGCGCCATCTTGACGGCGTTCTCGTTGGCCTCGGCGCCCGAGAGGCAGAGGAAGCTCTTCGACAGGCCGTCGGGCGTCACCTCGGCGAGCAGCTCGCCCGCGCGCGCCTTGGCCGGGAAGACCGAGGTGGGATAGGCGAGCAGGCACTGCGACGCCGCCGCCGCGAGCGCCTCGCGCATGCGCGGATGCCCGTGCCCGAGGCTGGCGTTCCAGGTCATGCTGCCGAGGTCCCACCAGCGCGCGCCGTCGGCCGTCGTGAAGCGCGCCCCCTGGCCCTCGATGATCTCGAGCGGGGAGGCCGCGTTCTGCGCGCTCCAGGTGTAGAAGACGCGCGCCTTCTGCCGCGCCGTCAGGTCGACGGGCGTGCTCACCCCGGGTCGCCCACCTCGCGGCACGCGCGCGCGAAGACGTCCGCGGTGGCGCGCGCCTGCTCCTCGGTGAGGATGAGGGGAGGGCTGAGGCGGATCGCCTTGCGGCCGCACTCGAGCACGAGCAGGCCGCGCCGGAAGCACAGGTCCGCGACCGCCTCGCTGAGCGCGGGCGTGGCCAGCTCGACGCCGATCATGAGCCCGACGCCGCGCACGTCCGTGACGTTCGCGTTCCCCGCGAGCGCGCCCCGGAGGATCCCCTGGAGCTTGGCGCCCACGCGCGCCGAGCGCTCGACGAGCTCCGTCTCGAGCAGCTCGATGGTCGCCAGGCCCGCCGCGATGGCGACCGGGTTGCCGGCGATCGTCGAGCCGTGGCTCCCCGGCGGCCAGGTCATGCGCTCGCGCGGGGCCATCATCGCGCCGAGCGGCATGCCCGAGGCGATGCCCTTGGCGAGCAGCAGGATGTCCGGCACGACGCCCGAGTGCTCGGCGGCGAACATCTTGCCCGTGCGGCCCATGCCCGTCTGCACCTCGTCGAAGACGAGCATGATGCCGTGCGCGTCGGCGAGCGCGCGCAGCCGCGGCAGGAAGTCCGCGGGCGGCACGATGTAGCCCCCCTCGCCGAGCACGGGCTCGACGACGATGGCCGCGACGTCCTCGGGCGCCGTGACCGTCTGGAACAGCTCCTCGACGCTGTCGGCGCTGCCGTACTCCGCGTGGTACACGTTCGGCAGCAGCGGGCCGAAGCCCTTGCGGTACTTCGACTTGCTCGCCGTCAGCGACAGCGCGCCGAACGTCCGCCCGTGGAAGCCGCCGCGGAAGGCGACGATGCCCGGCCGGTGCGTGTGGTTGCGCGCCAGCTTGAGCCCGGCCTCGACCGCCTCCGTGCCCGAGTTCGTGAGGAACGTCTGCCAGTGGTGCGAGTTGGGGCCGATGTTGCGCGCCAGCTGCCCGAGCTTCTCGCAGATCGCGCCGTAGCCCGGGTAGTGGAAGTCGGTGCCGCAGATGTGGATGAGCACCTCGGCCTGCTCGGCGATGGCCGCCGTGACCGCCGGGTGGCAGTGCCCGGTCGAGGCCGTGGCCACGCCCGCCTCGGCGTCGAGGTAGACGTTGCCGTCGACGTCCTCGACCATGCACCCCGAGGCGCGCCGCACCATGAGCGGGTAGCAGTGGATGAGCGACGGTGACAGGTGCGGCTTGGCGCGCGCGATCATCTCCCGGGCGCGAGGCCCGGGCGGGTCCGTGACGATCGTGATGGGCTGCGCGGCCAGCGCCTGGAGCGCCAGCTTCGCCGCGGCGGCCGATACACCTTGCGGAGTCATCCCGTCACCTCGCTGTCCCCGGAGAATCGGGCGGTTACGCCCGCTCCTTGAGGTTTCACGTCACAATCGTGGCGCGCCGGCGCCTCACTCGCAAATCGTCCGCGATTGTTCGCGGAGGTAGCACGGCAGCGTGTGGACGCCGCCGATGTTCTTCCCCGTCGAGCCCGATCCCTTCCAGCCGCCGAACGGCTGCACGCCCGGCCAGGCGCCCGTGGTCGCGCCCGCGGCGCGGTTGACGTAGACGACGCCCGCCTGGATGCGGTCGAGGAAGGCGTCGATCTCGTCGGGCTTCCGCGAGAAGAAGCCCGCCGTGAGGCCGAACCCCGTGTCGTTCGCCTGCTCGAGCGCCTCGTCGAGGCCGCCCACGACGTTGACGGAGACCATGGGCACGAACAGCTCCTCGCGCTGGAGCTGGTGATCGCGCGGCAGCCCGGCGAGCACCGTCGGCTTCACGAAGTAGCCGTGGGCGAAGGCGCCGTCCTCGAGGACCTGGCCCCCCGCGCGCACGACGCCGGGGCCCGCCGCGGCGGCCGCCGCCGCGAACCGCTGGTAGTCCTCGTAGCCGGACCTGGTCGCGACGGGCCCGACGAAGACGCCCTTGTCGAGCGGGTTCCCGATCTTCGTCGCCTCGGTCATCTTGACGAGCTTCTCGATGAACGCGTCGGCGACGGCGCGGTGCACATAGACGCGCGAGCACGCCGAGCACTTGTGCCCGTTCATGCCGAAGGCCGAGCGGTAGACGCCCTGCACGGCCTTGTCGAGCTCGGCGCTGTCCATGACGAGCGCGGGGTTCTTGCCGCCCATCTCGACGATGCAGGGCTTGGGGTACTTGGTCGAGAAGCGCTGGAAGAGCTGCTTGAAGCCGACGTCGTACGAGCCCGTGAAGGTGAGCCCGTCGACGTCGGGGTGCATGGTCAGGCCGTCGCCGACGACGCGCCCGCTGCCGGCCAGGCAGCTCACGGTGCCGCGCGGCAGGCCGGCCTCCTCGAGGATCTCGACGAGCTTGATGCCCGAGAGCGGCGTCTCCGACGACGGCTTGCAGACGACGGTGTTGCCCGTGACGAGCGCCGCCGCGACGGGGGCGCCGAGCAGCGCGAACGGGAAGTTCCAGGGCGCGACGACGGCCCATACGCCGTACGGCCGCAGCACGCTCGTGTTGCGGTCCGTCGGGACGAGCTTGCCCATCTCCTTGACGTAGCCGCCGCTCTCGCGCATCTGCTGGGTGTAGTAGGTGAAGAGATCGGCGGTCTCCTCGACCTCGCCGAGCGCCTCGATGCGGTTCTTGCCCATCTCGTGGATGAGCCACGCGGACAGCTCGAAGCGCCGGCGGCGGATGAGCTCGGCCGCCTTGTCGAGCAGCGCCGCGCGCTGCGTCCACGGCGTGCGGCTCCACGCCGGAAACGCCGCCCGCGCCGCGGCGACCGCATCGTCAACGTCTTGTTTCGTACCGCTCGCCACGCGGGCCACGACGACGCGCGTGTCCGTCGGAGAAACGCTGTCGATCGTGGGCCGACCGCCGACGAGCTGGCCTGCAATGTGCAGTGGATAGCTGCGTCCCAGCTCGTTTCCGACGTGAGCGATCGCGGCGTCGAACGCCGCGTTCATTTCAGGATCGTCAGCGGCCAAGCTCACGTAGGTGACTTTCCCCGTCGCCGTCATGTCGTAATCAAGAATAGACCAAGTCTCGCCGTTGACACCCAAGTTGCGAATCTTTACTCTCGCGCCCTTGTCGAAAGGGGCGATCAGGGGGGCCAGGACATGACGAAGGCGGAGCTCATCGAGCGCGTCTACGGGCACAAGCAGCTCCCGCGCGATCTCACGAAGAAGACGGTCATCCAGATCGTCGACCTGGTCTTCACCGAGATGGGCGACTACTTCATCCGCAGCAAGCTGACGCGCAACCAGAGCGCCAAGCTGACCTACCCCGGGTTCGGCACCTTCTCCAAGCGCCGCCGCGGCGAGCGCGTCGTCAAGAACCCCAAGACGAAGGAGCCCATCACGATCCCGGCCACGGAGACCGTGACCTTCTCGCCCGGTCAGGAGCTGCGCTCGCTCCTCAACCGGAACGGCACCAACAAGAACGGCGCCAAGATGAACGGCAAGGGCCACGGCCACGGGAAGGTCGGGTCGAGCGGCTAGGGCGAGTGACGCCGCCGCGACGGTGATTGACGCGCCCCGAAGTGGCGGTTCGGCCTCGGGCGCCGCACACTAAGTCATGCTGGACCCGACCCTCGAGCTCGCCGACCTCCACATCCACGTCGGCGCCGCCGTGGCCCCGCACATCCTGTGGTCGATCGCGCACGACCAGGGCTTCAAGCTGCCGGTCCAGACCTTCTGGGAGTTCCGCGACCTCGTGACGGCCAAGCCCGACACCGTCGCGAGCCTCAACGACTACCTCGCGATCCTCCACGAGTGGACCGAGAAGATTCAGAGCTCTCCGGCCGCCATCGAGCGCTCGGTGTACGAGATCATCGGCAAGGAGTTCCGCTCGAGCAACGTCTCGCTCATCGAGCTGCGCTTCAACCCGATGAAGCGGAACCTCGAGGGCGAGCGCGACCTCGACCACATCATCCACGCGGCGCTGCGCGGCATGGACCGGGCGTGCCTCGAGTACGGCGTGCGCGCGGGGCTCATCTTCTGCCTGGCGCGCGAGTTTCCGCTCGAGCTCAACGAGATCATCGTGAAGAAGGCGGTGAAGTACAAGGCGCGCGGGGTCGTGGGCATCGACCTCGCGGGGCCGGAGACGCACACGCTCGAGCTCGGCGCCCACGTCGACGGCTACGCCGACCTGTTCGCCCGCGCCCGCAACGCCGGCATGGGGACCACGGTGCACACGGGCGAGACGCGGCACACGTCCGTGCCGGGCGTCCTCGCCGTCCTCGACAAGCTGCGCCCGGCGCGCATCGGCCACGGCGTCGCCGCCGCGGAGAGCCCCGAGGCGGTGCGGAGGCTCGCCGAGGCGGGCACCGTCCTCGAGATCTGCCCGAGCTCGAACCTGCGCACGCACGCCGTGCCGGACCTCGAGGCGCTCGGCGCGGCGCTGCGCACTTTCGAGGAGGGCGGCGTCCGCTACACGATCAACACCGACGGTCCGTACCTGCTCAACACGCACCTGCGCTTCGAGTACCAGATGCTCCTCCAGGCCGGCATCCTCACCGACGCTCAGGTCGAGCGGGTCAACGCGCTCGCGCGGGCGGCCAGCTTCATTAAGTGAACAGGGATCCCGTCCCACATCTATAGTGCAGGGCCGTGCCCCCGCGTCGGTCAGAAATCGGCGTCCTCGGCCTGACGCTGGCGGCCCTGCTGGGGGCGTCGGGCACGGCGCAGGCCGGGAGCACGCTCGCCTGGACGCCCAGGGGCGCGCCGGCCGTGGTGCGCGGGCGCGAGGCGGCGGCCCGCTTCGAGCTCGCGCGCCTCGTCGAGCTGACCGTCGAGGTGGACGACGCCTTCTCGGCGGAGAACCGGGCGGCCCTCTCCGCCGCCGAGCAGCGCCTCGCGGCCGTGCCCGGCGTGCGGCGCGTCTTCGGCCCGTCGCGGCTGCTCGAGCTGTCGCTCGACACCTCGGGCAAGGTGGTCGCGCGCGGCGTCCTCGCGCGCGGGGCGAGCGAGAGCGACGGCGAGGAGGCCCGGCAGCGGGTGGTGCGGCGCGCCGACGCGCTCGGCTGGTTCCTGTCGGCGAACGGACGAGAGGTGCGCTTCTTCGTCGACGTCGACGACGTCGGGCGCGCGCGGCGCGAGCTCGGGCAGGCCCTCGCGGCCTCGGGGCTGGGCCTCGTCCTCGCGCCCTCGGGCGACGGGCTGCGCGCGCGGGCGCTCTTCCCCGATCCGCGCGCGGGCGGGGCGCCCTGGTGGCCGGCGGCGTTCGTGGTCGCCTCCGTCGTGTTCATCCTGCTGGCCGGGCTCAAGGCGCGGCCCCTCATGGGCGGGTTCTCGCGCGGGCGCGCGCTCGGCGTGACGGTCGCGGCGGCCGCCGGCGCGGCGGCGCCCTTCATGTTCGTCCCCGTGGCAGGCGTCCGGCTCGCGGGCGCGGCGGCGGCGCTCGCTGCGGCGGCCGCCGTGCAGGCGGGGCTGCTCTTCGAGGCGCGGCGCACGCCGCCGCGCGCCTGGAACCGCTTCTCGCGTCCGCCCGCCGTCGTGCTCGTCCTGGCGCTGCTGCCGCTCGCGGCGTTCGC
>DASZWW010000458.1:0-3882 GCA_035546175.1 Polyangia bacterium | reverse complement strand
TAGGCGTGCTCGGGCGCCCCGCACCAGGCGTTGGCCTCGTCGCAGCCCGGGGAGACCGTCAGGTAGGTGTCGAGCACCGTCCCGGCGGCGGCGAGCCGCTCGTCCCGCGTGCCGGGCCCGAGCGCGGCCGCGATGAGGGCGCGCGACGCCTCGCCGGCCACCGCGAGCCGGGTCGCGCGCAGATCGTCGAGGCCGACGCAGCGATCGAGCTCCGAGCTGTGCGGAGGGCCGGCCATCGCCTCGTCGAGGCCGTCGTCGATGGGGTGCAGCCACGTGAGCGACACCGTGATCTCCATCGAGTCGGCCGTGCGGTAGCTGTGCGAGAACGAGTCCTGCAGCGCGTGCAACGCCTGGCCGAGGTGGACGTAGAACCCGGGCAGGAGCACGCTCGTCTCGCCGCGGATCGCCAGCGCGACGGGCAGCGCCACCCGGCTCGCGGCGTCGGGCGTGCCGTCGGGCGCGAGGTGATCGAGGGCGTCGCCCACGCGCCCGAGGATGAACCCGCGGCAGCGGGCGACGGCCGGCGACGTGCCGTCGGGCTCGAGATCGTCGAGGTCGCGGAGGCAATGCTCGTCCTGCGTCGCCGGATCGCCGTGGATGAGCGCGAGCGCCTGCAGATCCGTCGAGCCTCGCCCCTTGAGATCGTTGTCCCGCACGCCCACGAGCAGCGTGACGGCGGCGAGGTCGCTGCCCGCCGGCAGCTCGAACGGGAGGTCGTCGACGAACGCGCGGTCGTCCCTGGAGATGGCCAGCGCCGGCGCGGCGTCCGGGTCCGCCGCGCGCGCGGCGCGCAGCGCGCCGTCGGTGATCTTCTCGTGGCACCCGTCGGAGACGAAGGTGCTCACCGTGTAGGCGCGCGCCGCGGCCGGCGCCGCGAGCGCCGCGACGGCGGCGAGCGCGGCGGCCGCGCGCCCGCGCGACGCCGTCGAGCTTCGGCCGGCCGGAGAACGCCTCATGCCCTCGGCCCCGACGGTAACACGCCGCTCGCGGGGCGGGAGCGCCGGCCATCGCGGTCGCGCCGGGGCCGGGGCCGCGGCGCGGTCGCGACAGGATGCCGGTCACGCTTTGCGCGCGACGAGCTCGGCCTCGATCTCCAGACTCACCTCTTCGCCGACCACCACGCCGCCGGCCTCGAGCGCCATGTTCCACTCGAGCCCCCACTCCTTGCGGTTGATGCGGCCGCGCGCGCTCACGCCGCGGCGGGCGTTGCCCCACGGGTCCTTGATGGCGGGCGGCAGCGCCTCGACCTCGAGGGTCACGGGCCGCGTGACGCCGCGGATCGTGAGGTCCCCCGTGACGCGCAGGTCACCCGCGACGCCGCGCGGGGCCTCGACGCGCGTCGACTTGAAGGTGACGCTCGGGTGATTGGCCACGTCGAGGAAGTCGGCGCTGCGCAGGTGCTCGTCGCGCCGCGCCTCGCGCGTGTCGAGGCCGCGCGCGTCGATGCTGACGTCGACGCGCGAGCGCGAGAGGTCGGCCTCGTCGATGAAGACCGTGCCCGTGACGGGGCCGAGCTGCCCCCGGACGTGGGCCAGCATGAGGTGGCGGACCTTGAACCCGGCGACGGCGTGGGCCGTGTCGATGTCGTAGGTGGCGGCCGCGGCGGTCGGGGCGACGGCGGCGGGCGCCGTGGAGACTCGAGGGGACTGAACCTGGTTGTTGGTGTTCATTGTGGAAGCTCCTTTCACCCCCAAGCCTAGGCACGCCCGCTTCATCCGACAAATGGATGCTTCGTATGCCGTATATTGGTTCCATGAATATATCGGCGCTCAACCTCAACCTGCTGCCCGTGCTCGACGCCCTGCTCGCCGAGCGCAGCGTGAGCCGCGCCGGGGCGCGCCTCGGCCTCTCGCAGCCGGCGGTGAGCAACGCGCTCGCCCAGCTGCGCGACATCCTGAAGGACCCGCTGCTCGTGCGGAAGGGCACGGCCATGGTGCCCACCGAGCGCGCGCTCTCCCTCGCGGGTCCGCTGCGCGCGGCCTTGCTCGCGCTCGAGCAGGGCCTCGAGCCGGCCGCGGCGTTCGACCCCGCGTCGGCCGAGCGCGGCTTCACGATCATGACGAACGACTTCGTCGCCTTCGCGCTGCTGCCGCGCCTGCTCACCCGGCTCCAGCGCGAGGCGCCGAAGGTGCGCCTGCAGGTGCGCGCCTGGCAGGAGCACGGCATCCCGCCCGAGCTCGCGCGCGGCGACGTCGACCTCGTGCTCGGCTTCAACCGCGGCCTGCCCCCTGGCCACCACGCCAAGCCCCTCTTCGACGACCGCTTCGTGTTCGTCGCGCGCAAGCGGCACCCGCTCGTCCGCGGCAAGATCACCCTCGCCCAGTACACGAACAGCGCGCTCGCGCACATCATCGTGTCCCAGGAGCCCAACGCTCGCGGCGTCGTCGACGACGTCCTCGCCCAGCGCGGGCTCACGCGCAACGTCGCGCTCCGCCTGTCGCACTTCCTGCTCGTACCCCCCATCGTCGCGGCCACCGACTACGTCGCGGCCCTGAGCGAGCTCGTGGCGCGCCCCATGGCCGGGCCGCTCTCGCTGCAGCTCCTCGAGATGCCCCTCGACGCCGGCGGGGCCACGGTGCAGCTCGGGTGGCACGAGCGCACGGCGGCGTCCCCCGCGCACGCGTGGCTGCGCGCGCTCGTCGAGGACGTGGGCCGCGACGTCGCCGCGACCTGCCGCGACAGGCGCTGACGGGCCGCCGCGCCGACGCGCCGACGCGGCGGCGCAGCGAGCACGCTCGCCACCGCGATGCCCTGGGACACGGTCCTTCCTGTCCCAAGCCGGGAGCCCCGCTCGCTATCGCATGACCATGCGATCCGCGCGCGGCGCCCGGCGCCTCGACTCGAACGCTACTTCAGGCCGGCCGCGACGAAGCGCTTGAGGTACCCGTGCGCGCCGACGCCGCCGACCGAATTGCAGGTCGGCGACGAGTAGCTCTGGACGCAGTCGACGTCGCGGTCGTACGACCAGTAATGGACGCCCGCCAAGCCCTGCGCCATCGCGAAGTGAGCCACGGTGTCCGCGTCGGCGGGCGTGAAGGTCTCGGTGGTGTTGTCGTTGCCGCCGATCATGGGCGTCAGCTCGATCGCCGAGAGCGGCACGCCCCACTTGTCGCGCAGGTTGTAGGCGGCCTGGATCGCCGACTGGCCCATCTGGCACGCGCCGTCGCTCACGACGCAGATGCCGGGGCCCGCGGTGCCGTAGTCCATCGTCATGAGGTTCACGGTGACGTAAGGGGGCCACGTCGCGGGCGCGCCCGTGAAGCCCAGCGTGCTCTTCACGGCCGCCATCGTGTCGTCGCCGTACGAGTTGAAGCTGTCCTGCGCGTTGGCGCCGAGCGACGCCGCCGTCGTCTGGCCGGCGGTGCTGGTCGCGAGCGTCGCCAGCGTGAGGCTGAAGCGCAGCTTGGGGTACTTCGCGTGCGCCGCCTTGACGCGCGCGAGCAGCGCGCCTATGACGGCGGTCGACTGGCCGGCCTCGATGTCGAAGTCGACGCCCACGAGGTCGGGCGAGCTCCAGCGATCGATGAAGGTCGACATGCCCGCGTCGGTGGCGCAGGTGAACGAGCCGGCGGCGCCGCCCGTGGAGATCAGGTACGGGATGCCGGCCTGCACGAGCAGCGGAACGTTGACGGAGGCGAGGTCCTCACCCTTGACGCCGCCCCAGTTCTCGGCGCCGCACTCGCCCGTCGCGAACGCGAGCGTCACAGTGCCTTTTCCGCTCGCGCTCATGTCGGCCGCGAACGTCGTCATGTCGCCGCCGACCTTGGTCGAGATCGTGTTCGTGTTCCAGTTCATGTTGATGCTCGTGTCCTTGTAGGGACCGAACACGAGCGTGCTCGGCGCGCCCGGTGCGGCTCCTCCGGCGCCCGTCGTGCCCGCGGC
>DASZWW010000457.1:0-14216 GCA_035546175.1 Polyangia bacterium | reverse complement strand
GACCTTCATCGACTTCAAGAAGGCCTCCGCCGCGCAGAGCGGCCGCTGAGCGTCCGGGCGAGGCCGCCGCGGGGCGTGCTACGCTCGGGCGCATGGCGCTCGTCCCCTGCCCCGAGTGCAAGGCGATGGTCTCGCGCGCGGCCGCGGCGTGCCCGCAGTGCGGCTTCCCCTTCGGCGGCGCGACGGTCCCGGGCAACGTCTTCGCGGGCGCCCGCGCCTCGGCCCCCGCCAACGAGGAGGTGCTGTGGGAGGGCAGCCCGTCCCTCAAGGCCATGGCCATCTCGATCGCCGCGACGGCGCTCTTCGCGATCGCCCTGCCCGTCGCCGTCTACCTGGCCTACGATCCCGTGCGCGACGCCCTCATCCACAGCTCGCGCGACGTCCGCGAGCTCGTCGTCGAGAACGAGAGCAGCGCGCGCACCGCCATCATCATCGCCGTCACCGCCGTCGTGGGCGCTCGCCTCGTCCGGCTGGCCTGGCGCGCGCTCGCCCTGCGCAGCCACCGCTACGGCGTGTCCAACCAGCGCATCATGGTCGAGACGGGCGTGCTCTCGAAGTCGCTCGCCGAGGTCGACGTCCGCACGATCGACGACATCACCTTCCGCCAGACGCTCGTCGAGCGCATGCTCGGCATCGGCCAGATCTCCATCGCCTCCTCCGACCCCGCGAACCCGCGCGTGCGCCTCGTGGGCGTGCCCGACCCGCGCCAGGTGCGCGAGCTCATCCGCAACAGCGCCTACCAGGCGACGCGCGGCCAGATCTTCACCCGCTCGACGTAGCGCCATCCAGCCGCCCCGAGCGCCGGGGGCTGCCGGGGTCCCGACTAGACCTCGGTCATCCAGCCGTGCTTGTCGGGGGCGCGGCCGTACTGGATGTCGGTGACGGCGTCGTAGAGCTTGCGCGCCACCTCGCCGGCCTGGCCGCCATTGATGACGAGCTTCTCGCCGCGCCAGCCGAGCTCTCCGACGGGCGTGATGACGGCGGCCGTGCCGCAGCCGAAGACCTCGCGGAGGGCGCCGTTGCGGTGCGCGGCCAGCACCTCGTCGATGGCGATGGGCCGCTCGCTGACCGGCATGCCCCAGTCGCGCAGGAGCGTGATGACCGAGTCGCGCGTCACGCCGGCGAGGATCGTGCCGCCGAGCGGCGGCGTCACGAACTCGTCGCCGATGCGCACGACGAGGTTCATCGTGCCCACCTCCTCGAGGTAGCGGTGGTTGGCGGCGTCGGTCCACAGCACCTGGGCGTAGCCGCGCGCCTTGGCCTCCTCGGCGGCGAGCAGGCTGGCGAGGTAGTTCGCGCCCGACTTCACGGCGCCGAGGCCGCCCTGCGCGGCGCGCACGTACTTGTCCTCGACCCAGATGCGGGCGGGCGAGAACACCTGGCCGCCGTACCCCGAGACGGGGGAGGCGATCACGAAGTAGAGGTAGCGCTTCGACGGCCGCACGCCGAGGAACGGCTCGGTGGCGACCATGGCGGGCCGGATGTAGAGCGACGTGCCCGGCGAGGCGGGCACCCACTCGCGGTCGGCGCGCACGAGCTCGAGCACCGAGCGCTTGAACATCTCCTCGTCGACGGCGGGCATGCAGAGGCGCGCCGCGCCGTCGTGCATGCGCTTCGCGTGGCGGTCGAGCCGGAAGACGCGCACCGTCCCGTCGGCGCCGCGGAAGGCCTTGAGCCCGTCGAAGAGCTCCTGCCCGTAGTGCAGCACGGCGCCCGCCGGATCGAGCGTGAGCGGGCCGTACGGGACGACGCGCGGATCGAACCAGCCGCGGTCCGCCTCGTAGTCGACGATGGCCATGTGGTCCGTGAAGTTGCGGCCGAAGACGAGGTCGGCGTCCTTGGGGCGCGGCTTGCGTGCGGAGGCGAGGTTCACGGCGAATTGGAGCGACGACATGGCCGCCTCAGGATATCGCACTTTCGGCCGGAAGGCGGACGGCGCACGTCCGCCAGGGGCCGTGACCTCAGCGCCGCAGGCGCGGCTGCACGTTCAGCGTCAGCTTCTTGAGGTCGCGGATGACCGTGAGCGTCGACGCGACGCCCGCCTGCTCCTCGGTGAGCAGCCGGTGCAGATCGTCGATGCCCGCGATGGGCCGCTCGCCGTAGCCGACGATGAGGTCGCCGTCGCGCAGGCCCGCGGCGGCGGCCGGGCTGTCCGGCTCCGTCGACACGACGAAGACGCCCGTCTCGTGCGGCAGCTCGTGGTAGCGCACGACGCGCCGGTGCAGCGGCACATTCTGGCCCGCGACGCCGAGGTACGCGCGCCGGATGCGGCCCTCGTGGATGAGCTTGCCCATGACGAAGCTCGCCGTGTTCGCGGCGATGGCGAAGCAGATGCCCTGCGCCGGCATGATCATCGCCGTGTTGACGCCGATGACGGAGCCGCGCGCGTCGACGAGCGGGCCGCCCGAGTTGCCGGGGTTGAGGGCGGCGTCGGTCTGGATGACGTCGTCGACGAGGTGGCCGGACTGCGTGCGCAGCGAGCGGCCGAGGGCGCTGACGACGCCCGCCGTGACGGTGCAGTCGAAGCCGTAGGGATTGCCGACGGCGATGGCGACCTGCCCCACGCGCAAGGCCGCCGAGTCGGCGAACGACAGCGGCGTCAGGTGAGGCGCGTCGATGCGCACGACCGCCAGATCGGTCTCCGGGTCGTCGCCCACGAGGCTCGCGGCGGCGCGCGTGCCGTCTAGCAGCGCGACCGTGATGCGCCTGGCGTCGTGCACGACGTGGCTGTTCGTGAGCACGTAGCCGTCGGGCGTCACGACGAACCCGGAGCCGCTGCCCATGCCGGGGTCGGGCCGCGGACCGCGCCGGCGGCGATCTTGCTGCGGCGGGGGCGGGGGGCCCTGCACCTCGAGCTTCACCACCGAGGCGCTCACCTGCTCCGCGACGGACGTCACCGTCCGCGAGTACGCGTCGAGCAGCTCCTGATCTTCCATGTCCTTCACTGCTGCATTCATCATGTCCAACCTCGATTCATCGCCGGGAGGCGCGGCTCCGCTGCGCCGGCTCCCTTGCCGGCGAGCGAAGCGGGAGGGCCCACGGGGCGGGCCGTCAGGGGCCCTCCCCGCGGAGCCAAGCGCTGTGCTTCAAGCGAAGCGCCGTGCTTTAGATGAGCAAGGCGCCCGTTCGGATGAGGTACGCGAGCCGCTCCCGCTGATCGGGCTCGAGCAGCGCGTGGATCTTCCCGAGGGCCTTGGTGACGGCGTCGCGCAGGCGCTCGGCCGTCTGGACGCGGAGGGCGCCCGCCTCCTTGGCGCGGGCCTCGTCGAACGCCTCTCCGCCGAGCGAGTCGGCGAAGGCCGTCAGCGAGCGCCGGCGGTCCACCTCGCCCTGGGCGCGCTCCGTCTTGAGCTCGTCCAGGACGCGCGCGAGCTCGGCGACCTGGCGCTCGTCGAGCTCGAGCTTGTAGGCGAGGAAGCGGAGCGGGCGCCTGACGCCGAAGGCGCCGCCGCCGAACCCGTCACCATCGCCGCCGCCCTCGCCCGAGGGCGGTCCCCCGCCCCACCCTCCTCCGCCGCCGCCGCCGTGCCCGTGCCAACCGCGCGGCGAGCAGCTCGAGCTCGCGCCCTCGCCGCCCCCGCAGCCCACCTGGCGCGCACGCCACCACGACACCATTGCTGGATGCATCTTCGTTCTCCTTTCGCCGAGGCCATCAGCTCCCGGCGGGTCTTTTTCCGTGGGCGATATGCCTCACGGAGCACTGCCGATCAGTTGTAACCGCGGAAAGCCGCGCGTCAACCCGGCGCGCGCACGGCGGCCCAGAAGACCTCGCGGCGCGTGATATCTACTTAATTACGATGCTGCTCGCGCGCGCCGTCTCCCTCGCCAGCAGGCTGCCGGCCTCGAAGCGGCTCCTGTGGCGCGGGTGGTACCAGCTCCTCGCCGGGCGCTACCGGGAGCCGCGCTGGACCTTCATGAACTACGGCTTCCGCGGCGCCGGCGCGCGCGCCCTCGAGGCCGCGGACGAGCCCGATCGGTCGTTCATCGAGCTCTACGACGCCGTGGCGGGCGCCGTCCCGCTGGCGGGCCGCGACGTGCTCGAGGTCGGCTGCGGACGCGGCGGCGGCGCCTCGTTCGTGGCGCGCTACCACCGGCCGCGACGCCTCGTGGCCGTGGACGTCGCGCCGCGCGCCGTGGCCCTCTGCCGGGCGCGCTTCGCCGTGCCCGCGCTGTCGTTCGAGGTCGGCGACGCCGAGCGCCTGCCCTTCGCGGCGGCGACGTTCGACGCGGTCCTCAACGTCGAGTCGTCGCACTGCTACGGGCGGATCGGCGACTTCTTCCGCGAGGTGCGCCGCGTGCTGCGTCCGGGCGGCGCGTTCCTCTACGCCGACTTCCGACCGCGCGAGGAGGTCGACGCCTGGCGCGCGGCGCTCGCCGGCGCGGGCTTCCGCGTCGACGCCGAGCGCGACCTCACGCCGGGCGTCGTCGCCGCGCTCGACGCCGACGACGAGCGCAAGCGGTCCCTCATCGCGACGCTCGTCGACCGCCCGCTCGCCGGGGTCTTCCGCCAGTTCGCCGGCCTGCGCGGCACGGCGATCTACGACGAGCTGCGCACGGGCGCGCTCACCTACCGCGCGTTCACGGCGACGGCCGTGCCGCCGCCCCCTTAGGCCGCGAGGGGTGCCCGGGCGGCCTGTCCGTCCGCAGCCCGGCGGGCCCCTGGCAAAGACACGACGGCGCCGCGCGTCCGGGCCCCCCCGACGCGCGCTCGACGTCCGCCCATTCATCTCGTAGGTTCCGCCCATGCTCACCCTCAGCCCCGCCGCGCAGCGCGGCCGCACGCGCATCGACTGGCTCGACAGCCGACACACGTTCTCGTTCGGCGAGTGGTACGACCCCGCGCACATGGGCTTCCGCGCGCTGCGGGTCATCAACGACGATCGCGTCGCGGCCGGCCGCGGCTTCCCCACGCACGGGCACGCCGACATGGAGATCCTCAGCTACGTCCTCGAGGGCGGGCTGGCCCACGAGGACAGCCTCGGCACCGGCTCCGTGATCCGCCCCGGCGACCTCCAGCGCATGTCGGCCGGCACGGGCGTGCGCCACAGCGAGTTCAACGCCTCCGACAGCGAGCCCGTGCACTTCCTGCAGATCTGGATCATCCCCGACCGGCGCGGCCACGCGCCCGGCTACGAGCAGAAGGCGTTCCCCGAGGCCGAGCGCCGCGGGAGGCTGCGGCTCGTCGCCTCGAGCGACGGGCGCGAGGGCTCGGTGAGCCTGCACCAGGACGTCGCGCTCTGGGCGGGCGTGCTCGACGAGGGGCAGAAGGCCGAGCTGCCGCTCGCGGCCGGGCGCCACGCCTGGGTCCACGTCGCGCGCGGCGCCGCCACGGTCAACGGCAAGCGCCTCGGCGAGGGCGACG
The DNA here is from genome assembly GCA_035546175.1 of Polyangia bacterium. Taxonomy (GTDB): domain Bacteria; phylum Myxococcota_A; class Polyangia; order Fen-1088; family Fen-1088; genus DASZFV01. The sequence goes on along the minus strand of DASZWW010000457.1, from coordinate 8,854 downwards.
GCGCGGCGCTCAGCGAGGAGCGCGCCGTCGTCCTCGAGGGCCACGGCGGCGAGGTCCTGGTCTTCGATCTCGCGTAAGATGCGCGGGCCATGCGCTACTGGCTGATGAAGTCCGAGCCCAGCGTCTTCTCGATCGACGACCTCGCGCGCGCCCCCCGGCAGACGACCTCGTGGGACGGCGTGCGCAACTACCAGGCGCGCAACCTGCTGCGCGAGGCGGTCGTCGGCGACGGCGTCATCTTCTACCACTCGAGCGCCGACCCACCGGCCGCCGTGGGCACCGCCACGATCGCGCGCGCCGCCTACCCGGACGCGACGCAGTTCGACCCCAAGTCCGATCACTACGACGCGGACAGCAAGAAGGACGACCCGCGCTGGTTCGTCGTCGACGTGAAGCTCGACGAGAAGTTCCCGCGCCCCGTGACGCTGGCCGAGCTGCGCGCCAGGCCCGAGCTCGCCGACATGGTGCTCCTGCGCAAGGGCAGCCGGCTCTCGGTGCAGCCCGTGACGCCCGCCGAGTGGAAGGTCGTGCGCAAGATGGGCGGCGCGAGGTGACGCGCGCGTGACCTCGCGAGACGGCGCCCCTCCCCCGCCGCCCGCGGCGGCGCCGCCGACGCCCGCGGCGGCGCGCGGCTTCCACCACCTCGCGATCCAGGTGCGCGATCTCGCGAGCGCGGAGCGCTTCTACCGCGAGGTGCTCGGCCTGCCCGTGCTCCGCCGCTGGCCAGCCGCCGACGGTGCCGGCGAGCGCTCGGTCTGGCTCGACGCCGGCGACGGGCACGGCTTCCTCGCGCTCGAGGTCGTCGCCGGGGGCCCGACGGCCGCCGAGGACGACGGGCGCGCGGCCCGGCCCGGCCTGCACCTCGTCGCGCTGCGCATCGCGCGCGACGGGCGCGACGCCTGGGAGGCCCGGCTCGCGGCCGCGGGAGTCACCGTCGAGGCGCGCACGGCGTTCACGCTCTACGTGCGCGATCCCGAGGGCAACCGCGTCGGCCTGTCCCACTGGCCGCAGGCGGCCGGCGCCTGATGGCGTCCGTCACCTTCCAGCCCGCCGGCGTGCGCGTGCCCTGCGACGACGGCGAGTCGGTCTTCGACGTCGGCCGCCGCGCCGGCCTCGAGATCTCGACGGCCTGCGTGGGCAAGGCCACCTGCGGCCTCTGCCGCGTCAAGATCCTCGACGGCGAGGCGCACCTCTCGCCCCTCAACGCCGCCGAGAAGAAGCACCTCGGCAACGTCTACTTCATCACGAAGACGCGCCTCGCCTGCCAGACGCGCGTCTCGGGCGACGTCGTCGTCGAGCTGCCGCCGCCCGCGCCGTAGCCGCTCAGCTCCCCGAGGCGATGGCGATGGGCGCGACGCAGTCCTTGGCCGGATCGGCGTGGAGCGGCAGGAAGCGGCTCGCGGGCGACAGCACGAGCCCGACGAACATGGCCGGGGTCACCGAGCCGGCGTCGACGGCCGGGCCGAGGCGCGTGGCCAGGTTCCAGCGGAACGAGTCGAAGGCGGGGCTGTCGAACATCGCGAAGTAGGCCTGCGAGTGCTCGTCGGGCTCCGGCAGGCGGCGGTGCCCCATGCAGCGGGGGACGGGCGGCGTCCGCTCGAGGCCCGCGCTGCGCGCCATGGCGAGCAGCGCGTCCGGAGAGAGGCGCTCCGACCCGGCGCGCTCGAGCTCGCCCGCCAGCACGAGGGGGATGCCGACGAGCTCGGGCGCCTGCATCGACTCCATCGACCGCTTGAAGACCTGGTCGAAGAGCTCGCGCGACACGTCCGAGGGCGGCTCGAGCAGCAGCACGGGATCGTTGGGCCGCGTCCCCGTCTCGAGCGCGAGGCGCCAGGGCCGCTGCGTCGCCCGCGACAGCGTGTACGGCGCCGAGCGCGAGCTGTGGACGCTGCGCCAGAACGCCACGGCGAAGGCGCCGACGAGCACGATCGGGACGAGGATCCTCACGAGCATCCGTCGGGACGACGCGGCCATGGCGCTTTCTACCCTCAGGCGCGCTGGGCCGCCACCATGCGGTCGATCGCCTTGAGCATGACGACGACGAGCAGCATCGACGCGATGACGACGTAGCCGAGGGTGTCGTAGTGCAGGAGCGTCCCCGCCGGCTGCTGGACGACGATGAGCCCCGCGACGAAGGCGCCCACGCCGCCCGCGCCCTGGGAGACCGCCGTGTTGATCGACATGAACGAGCCGCGGTGCGAGGGATCCGGCACGGCGCTCATGAGCGCCGTCGCCGAGATCATCCGCGCCGTGACGCCCATGAAGAGCAGGGCGTTGACGACGACGACCCATCCGAGCGGCGTGCGCCCGAGGTGCGTGTAGACGTAAGCCATGATGACCGTCAGGATTGTCCCGAGGCCGAACACGAAGTACTTGCCCGAGCGATCGGCGAAGCGGCCGATGAGCGGCCCCGTCACCAGCGTGCACAGGCCCGTGAGGAAGTAGATCGTCTGCAGCGAGCCGGGAGAGATGCCGATGTTGTTGATGGTGAACGTGCTCCCGAAGGGCATGAGCATGAAGCCGCCCGTGGCGAGGAAGATCGTCGTCACGAAGGCCACGATGTAGCGGGGCTCGAAGAGCGTCCTGTAGAGGTGGGCGAACGCGCTCCCCTCGCGCGGGCGCTTGAGGTGCTCGTTGACGGGCTTGAGGCGCAGCATGATGAAGACGCCGGCGACGGCCCCCAGCCCGGCGATCATCAGGAACGGCGCGTGCCACCCGAAGTGGTTCGCCAGGGTCCAGCCGAGGGGCAGGCCCAGCACCTGGCTGGCCGCGAACGCCGTCTGCGTCACGCCCATGACCCGGCCGCGCATCGCGAGCGGGAACAGGTCCGCGATGATCGCCATGGCGATCGAGCCGATGACGCCGCCGAAGACGCCCGTGACGATGCGCGCGGCGAGGAGGAGCTCGTAGGTGGGCGCGAGCCCGCACAGCAGCGTGCCGGCGATGAAGCCCGTGTAGAAGAACATGAGCAGCTTCTTGCGGTCGAACTTGTCGGCGTAGCCGGCCGAGAGGATGCCCGAGATGGCCGCGCTGAAGGCGTAGGCCGACACGACGAGGCCGAACTTCTTCGTGGGGATGTGCAGGTCGCGCAGCAGCAGGGCCCCGAGGGGCGAGATGATCATGAAGTCGAGGATGATCGTGAAGTTCAGGAACGCGAGGATCGCGACGACCGTCTTCTGATAAGGCGTGAACGCGAGCGCGGGAGGCGCCGCGGGCGCGGCGGCGGGCGGCGGGGCGGCGGCGGCTTCGGCGGCTGTCGTCTCGGTGCTCATGGGGCGGGCCGGAGGATAGCCTGCTTCGGCGTCGTCGGGGCGTGAAGGCGTGTGAAGCCTGCGTTAAGCTTCCGCCCGATGTCATCCCCGCCGGTCGTCAGCGTCTCGCGCCTCCTGCGCGGCCAGGTCCCCCTCGGCTCCCCCGTGACCGTGCGCGGCTGGGTGCGCACGCGCCGCGACTCGAAGGCCGGCCTCTCCTTCTTGCACCTGCACGACGGCTCGGCCTTCGAGCCCGTCCAGGTCGTCGCGCCCGGCGACCTCCCCAACTACGCGAGCGAGGTCGTCAAGCTGGGCGCGGGCTGCGCGATCTCCGTCGAGGGCACGCTCGTGCCGAGCCAGGGCAAGGGCCAGTCCGTCGAGGTGGCCGCCACGGCGGTGCAGGTGCTCGGCTGGGTCGACGACCCCGAGACGTACCCCATCCAGCAGAAGCGCCACACCATGGAGTACCTGCGCGAGGTCGCGCACCTGCGCCCGCGCACGAACACGCTGGGCGCCGTCACGCGCGTGCGCCACTGCCTGTCGCAGGCCATCCACCGCTTCTTCCACGACGAGGGCTTCTTCTGGATCCACACGCCCATCGTCACGGCCAGCGACTGCGAGGGCGCGGGCGAGATGTTCCGCGTGAGCACGCTGGACCTGGCGAACCTGCCGCGCACGCCCGAGGGCAAGGTCGACTTCACCCGGGACTTCTTCGGCAAGGAGGCCTTCCTGACGGTCAGCGGCCAGCTCAACGTCGAGGCCTACTGCCTCGCGCTGTCGAAGGTCTACACCTTCGGGCCCACCTTCCGCGCCGAGAACAGCAACACGAGCCGCCACCTGGCCGAGTTCTGGATGGTCGAGCCCGAGATCGCCTTCGCCGACCTCGCCGCCGACGCCGACCTCGCCGAGAGGTTCTTGAAGTCGATCTTCACGACGGTGCTCGCCGAGCGCGAGGACGACATGAAGTTCTTCGTGGAGCGCGTCGACAAGGACGCCATCACGCGCCTCGAGCGCTTCGTGAGCGCGAGCTTCGAGCGGCTGACGTACACCGACGCCGTCGCCGCCCTCGAGCGGTCGGGCGAGCGCTTCGAGTTCCCCGTGAAGTGGGGCATGGACCTGCAGTCCGAGCACGAGCGCTGGCTGACGGAGAAGCACGTCGGCCGCCCCGTCGTCGTCACGAACTACCCGAAGGACATCAAGGCGTTCTACATGCGCCTCAACGACGACGAGAAGACCGTCGCGGCCATGGACGTGCTCGCGCCGGGCATCGGCGAGATCATCGGCGGCGCGCAGCGCGAGGAGCGGCTCGACGTCCTCGACGCGCGCCTCGCCGCGCACCGCCTCGATCCCAAGGCCTACTGGTGGTACCGCGACCTGCGCCGCTACGGCACCGTCCCGCACGCCGGGTTCGGCCTCGGCCTCGAGCGCACCATCATCTACGCCACGGGCGTCGGCAACATCCGCGACGTCATCCCCTTCCCCCGCGCCCCGGGCCTGGCGGCTTTCTAGGCCGCTCGCGAGGGATCGCCTTTCGCGATCACCTCGGGGTAACTTCGGGGAGCCGTGCCCCTGGTCCCCGCCCTGGCCCTCCTGCTCGTCGCGAAGGCGCCGATCGACCTCGGCATCGCGCCGGCGCCCAGGCCCGCCATCGTGGGCGGCTGCCCCGCCGACGCGCGCTTCGAGGTGAACCTCGCGGCGTGGCGCGCGGCCCTCGCGCAGGCCGAGCACGACGAGACGTCCGCCCGGCGCGACGAGCTGCTGGCCCAGGTCGGCCTGTCGCTCGACGCGCCCGGCCCGGACGACGCGGACGCCAAGCCGCCGCGCCTCGAGCTCGCCGGCGTCGAGGACAGCGCCGTCCAGCTCGAGGCGGGCGAGCGCGCCGCGCACGTGCTGCAGGTCCGCTACCGGCTCGCGGGCGTCGAGGACGCGCCCACGATCCACCTCGTGCAGGTGCTGCGGCCCCTCCCCGGCCGCGCCTACTGCGCGCTCGGCGCGGAGCTGTCGCGCCGCGAGGAGCCGCCCGCGAAGCTCGTGAGCTACGCCCTCGCCTTCGTGCCGCTCGTGAGCGCGAACGCCAAGGTCATCCAGGTCGAGAGCGTCGTCGGCGAGGCGCGCCGCAGCGAGACGCGGCGGGCCTACTTCGTGGCGCGCGGCGCGAAGCTGCAAAAGATCTTCGACGAGCCGCTCGGCAGCATGACGAACGCCGGCGGCGCGACGACGACGACCGTCGGCACGCTCAAGCTCGCGGGCGACTACCCGAAGCGCATCGAGCTGACCGAGACGACGAAGGCCGGCGGCTGCGAGGTCCGCGCGGGCGACGCGCCCTGCGAGGACCACGCGCCCAGCGCGACGACGACCACGACCTTCGTCTTCGACGGCACGAGGTACGTGCGCAAGAAGTGACCGGCCCATTTGACCCGCGCTCCCCGATCGGAGAGCCTGCAACGGTGACGCTGCGTTCATCGACTCGGCTCTGGGCGGCGCTGGCCCTTCCAATCTTGGTGGGGTGCGGCGGCAACGGCCTGTCGTCGATGGGGCTCGGGGACGGCGGCGGCGACGCGGGGAGCGCCGCGACGTCGCTGCGTCAGGGGCTCGTGGGCGCCTGGTCGTTCGACGGCGACGGCCGCGACCACTCCGCGAACATGCTCGACCTCGACGTCACCGGCCTGCGCTTCGGGGCCGCGAAGTTCGGCAAGGGCATCCAGTTCGGCGGCGACGCCACGCCCATCGCCCAGCGCAAGATGAGCGATCCGGAGCTGAACGTCGCCATGGCCGACTTCACCGTGAGCTTCTGGATCGACTTCGCCATGACCGGCTCGGCGCAGTTCGTGGCCCTCAAGGGCTACGGGGACACCGGCTGGTTCGTGGGCTGGGCCGAGACGGCCTGGGGCTACGGCCTGCCCAAGGGCGGCACCTTCGTCCCGCCCGGCGGCTCGCCGTCCGACGGGATGTTCCACCACGTGCTGTTCCAGCGCAGCGGCGACATGGTGCAGCTCTGGGTCGACGGGACCTCCCTCGGCACGGCGACCGCCGTCGCGGGGGCGCCCTCGACCGATCCCTTCCAGGTCGGCGGCTACGCGCCGGGCGGCGTCACGGCCGACCGCGGCCAGAGCGTCGTCGACGGCGTCGTCGACGATCTTGCCATCTGGCGCCGCGCGCTCGTGGCCGACGAGGTGACGTACCTCGACGCGCACGCCGTCCCGTAGCGCGGGGTTGGACTTCCGCGGTTTTTTCGCGGAGAGTGTGCGCGCCATGCACGACCTCGTCGGCCTGTTCCATCGGATTTACGACGTCCAGGGCATCATCACCTGGGGCGGCCTCGCGGCCCTCGTCCTCATCATCTTCGCGGAGACGGGCCTGCTCGTCGGCTTCTTCCTGCCGGGCGACTCGCTGCTCGTCACGGCGGGCATCTACTGCACGAGCGTCGAGCCGGGCAAGGCGCCGCTCCTCAGCCTGCCGCTCGTGCTGTTCCTGCCGATGATCGCCGCCATCGTCGGCGACACCGTCGGGTACTGGATCGGCGCCAAGTCGGGCCCGGCCCTCTTCAACCGCGAGCAGTCGCTGCTCTTCTCGCGCAAGCACCTGCTGCGCACGAAGGAGTTCTACGAGCGCCACGGCGGCAAGACGATCATCGTCGCGCGCTTCCTGCCCTTCGTGCGCACGTTCGCGCCCGTCGTGGCGGGCATCGGCCAGATGAACTACCGGCGCTTCCTGTCGTTCAACGTCTTCGGCGGCGTCGGCTGGGTCTTCAGCATGGTGATGATCGGCTTCTCGCTCTCGACGATCTTCCCGAACCTGAACAAGCAGATCGACAAGGTCATCATCGTCATCATCTTCGTGTCGCTGATCCCGGGCGCCATCAGCTGGCTCACCAGCCGCAAGAAGCCCGAGACGCCGCCGACAGCCGCCTGATGGCCGCCAAGCCGAAAGCCAAGCCCAAGGCCCAGCCGCCCGCCAAGCCGCCGAAGCCGGCCGCGAAGCCGGTTGCGAAGCCGGCCCCCAAGCCGGTCACGAAGGCGGCCGCCAAGCCCAAGCCGCCCGAGCCGGCGAAGGCGCACAAGCCGAGGGCCGCCTTCCCCAAGAAGAACCTGCCCCCGAACGAGGCGGAGTTCAGCGCGCGCCTGCCGCTCGCGCTCGGGAAGCGCTTCGAGAGCGTGCGCGCGTTCCTCAAGAAGCAGCCCGGCGTCAGCGAGGAGCTCTATTACTACGGGCCCAAGACCGGCTGGGCGTACCGGTACCTGCGCGGTCCGCAGTCCCTCTGCTCGATCGTCATCCACGACGAGCGGCTCATGGGCATCGTCGCGCTCGATCCGGCCGCGCAGACGGCGATCGTGTGGGAAGGCCTCTCGCCCGCCGGACAGAACGCGCGCAAGGTCGCGCACGGCTCGCCCGCGCTCCTCTGGATCGACGTGCCCTTCGAGGGCGCGGGCGCGAAGGACTTCCAGGCGATGCTCAAGGCCAAGCTGCGGACGATGCGCGCGCCCGCGGCGGCGCCCGCTTCGAGCTGACGCTCGAGAGGCCGCGACATTTGGTCGCAGGTGATCGTCTTTACTAGACCAGGGGGGCAATCTGCGCTGATATGGTCCGCACCCGCGAAGTGCACCCACCCTCTGGAGGCATAGTGATGCGAAGCAATCGAGCTCTCCTCGCTGCTGGTTCCGCCGTTTCGATCCTGTTGCTCTCCACGGCCGCGCTCGCGCAGGGCGCGCCGCCGCCCGGCGCGCCGCCGCCCGGGGCGCCGCCCGATCCGAACGCCGCGCCGCCGGCGGGCTACCCGCCTCCGCCGGCCGGTTACCCGCAGGCGCAGCCGGGCTACCCGCAGGCGCAGCCGGGCTACCCGCCGCCGCAGCCTGGATATCCGCCGCCGCAGCCCGGGTACGTCCCGCAGACCTACGCCGCGCCGCCCGGCCCGCCGCCCGCGGCCGAGAAGCACGGCTTTCTGCCCATCCTCTATATCGGCGTCAACTCGTTCCAGGGCAAGGCGGGCGACGGCGTGGGGCCCGGGTTCCGGCTCGGCGCGATCCTCGGCGGGCGAATCAACCCCCAGATCTCCATCAACGGCGAGATCACGATCGACGTCCTCAACGTGAGCAGCAGCAACCTCCAGGCCGGCGAGTCCGTCACCGCGGCCGAGGTCGATCTCGCGTTCAGCCCGCTCTATCACCTGCAGCTCGGCCCGACGGGCGAGTTCGTCGTCGGGCCGAAGCTCGGGTTCGTGGGCGGGTCGAGCACCGACACGCAGGACGGCGTCAAGCAGTTCGACGGCTCGGTCAGCGGCTTCGTGTTCGGCCTGAACGCGGGCATGCTCTTCTCGGTCTCGCCGTCCACCGAGATCGGGGCGCTGCTGAGCTTCCAGGGCCGGAAGTACACGAACCAGTGCGTCACCCCGGCCGGTGGGGCCCAGGCCTGCTCGTCGGACAACCTCCCGGACGCCGACAAGGTCCTGGGGTTCTCGGGCGCGATCACCTTCTAGGCGCGGCGGTTCCCATCCGCGCCAGCCCGCGCGTTGGGATGAGGTGAGCTCCAAGAGCGCGCGCTGGACCCTGCTCGCGCTCTTTCTCGTGGCCGCCGGCTGCGCCTCCGCGGCAGGCCCCGCGGCCACG
>DASZWW010000456.1:0-4526 GCA_035546175.1 Polyangia bacterium | reverse complement strand
AGCGCCGCGACGCCCTCGCCCGCGGCCACGACCGCGTCGACGCGGCCGGCGAGCACGAGCCGCGTCTCCGCGTCCGCCGCGCGCGCGCCGGGCGGCAGCAGGAGCGGGAGCGCGACGGCGCGCGCGGCGAAGCAGGCCAGGGGTGCGCGGCGGGGCATGCCCGGCTCGGTGAGCAACCGACGTGCCGGAGCGCCCCGCGCGCCGCGCGGCGCGTGGCGCGCGGCGTGTCCCGCGCCCGGCCGCGCGGGCGCGAAAACCGGACGCCGCCGTCCGGGCCGCGTGATATAGGACCGCCCATGTCCACGACGTCGGCGAAGATCCTCGACGGCAAGGCGCTCGCGGCGCGCGTGCGCGCGGGCCTGGCGACGGAGGCGGCGCGCCTCACGGCCAAGGGCGTGACGCCGGGCCTCGCCGTCGTGCTCGTCGGCGAGGACCCCGCCTCGCAGGTCTACGTGCGCAACAAGACGAAGGCCTGCCACGAGGCCGGCTTCCGCACCTTCGATCACAAGCTGCCCGCGACGACGGCCGAGCGCGATCTCCTCGCCCTCGTCGCGCGGCTCAACGACGATCCCGAGGTCGACGGCATCCTCGTGCAGCTCCCGCTGCCCGCCGCGATCGACGCGCGCCGCGTGCTGCTCGCCGTGCACCCGCGCAAGGACGTCGACGGCTTCCACCCCGACAACCTCGGCCGCCTCCTCATGGGTCAGCCGCGCTTCGTCGCCTGCACGCCCTTCGGCGTCATGAAGCTCATCGAGGAGGCGGGCCTGCCGCTCGCGGGCGCCGAGGCCGTGATCGTCGGCCGCTCCAACATCGTCGGCAAGCCGATGGCGGCGCTGCTCATCGCCGCCGACGCGACGGTGACCGTCTGCCACTCGAAGACGCGCGATCTCCCCGGCGTGGTGCGCCGCGCCGACCTCGTCATCGCCGCCCTCGGCCGCGCCGAGACCATCAAGGGCGACTGGATCAAGCCCGGCGCCGTCGTCATCGACGTCGGCACCAACCGCGGCGCCGACGGCAAGCTCGTGGGCGACGTCGAGTTCGCGGCCGCCGCAAAGCGCGCGTCCGCCATCACGCCCGTCCCGGGCGGCGTCGGCCCCATGACGATCGCCATGCTCCTCGCGAACACGCTCCTCTCCGCGCGCATGCGCGCTGGCGAGATCGCCAGTTAGTTGAGCCGCGCGCGCTTCGCCCCGACAATGGCCGGGTGACGCCTCGTCGCGCCCTCACCGCCGGCGTGGCGCTCGCGCTCTGCCCGTGGGCCGTCGCGCGCGCCGACGACCCGCGCCCGGAGGCGCCCCGGCTCGGGGCCGTGATCCTCGAGGGACAGACGGGCGCGCGGGCGCCGCTCGGGCAGCTCGGCCTCGCGCTCGACGTCGAGGCGCTGCCCTGGCTGTCGATCTCCGGCGGCTACGGCTCGAAGAGCGTCGAGAGCGTCGGCGACACCAACCAGCTCCTCTTCATGCCGCGCCTGCGCACCGCGTTCGAGCGCGTCCCGGGGCTGGGCGCGTCGGCGGGCCTCGGCGTCGAGCACGGCGAGCGGGCGAGCAACGGCGACACGGGCACGCGCCTCGACGCCGAGCTCTCCCTCGAGGCGCGGACGCCAGGCGGGCTGCGGGTGCGGCTCTTCGGCGGCGCCGGCCAGCTCCTCTCGAAGGCCGCGCCGACGGGCGGGGCCGGCCTCCCGGCGACGACGGCGTACGCGGGCGCCGCGCTCGGCTACGCCTTCTGGCCGAACCCCATGGCGCCGCCCGAGCGGTCGTGGTCGCTCGGCCGCTGGTACGGCTGGCAGATCCTCGGGCTCGACGCGCTCGGCGCCTCGATGTTCTGGCTCCCTCGCTCCTACGGCTACGACGACACCTACGACCGCGACCACGCCGCCGCGCGCGAGGCCGTGCTCGTCTACGCGATCTCGGGGCCCGCCGTCCACGTCGCCCACCGGCGCTACGGCCGCGCGGCGGCGAGCGTCGCCGTGCGCCTCGCCGGGCCGCTGCTGCTCGGCACCCTCGGCGGCCGCAGCGCGACGGGCGACGCCGGTCAGACCGCCGCCGTGCCCGGCCTCGCCGCCGGGGCCGTCATCTCGTCCCTCGTCGACGCCCTGGCGCTCGGCTGGGAGCCCGAGCCGGCGCCCGCGTCCGTTCAGTCCGTCCCGTAGCCCTTGAGCGTCCCGTAGCGGGTCGCGTGGTGGATCGTGAGCGGGCGCGCGAGGGCGCGGCGGGCGGCACTGTCGAGATCGGCGAAGGCGGGCGGGTTGGGCAGGACCTCCTCGAAGCCGAGGCCGGAGGCGATGGCCCGGTCGCGCTCGAGCTGGGCGAGCGCGAGGACGGGCGCGGCGCGCGGGCGCTGGCGGATGCGCTGGCCGAGCTCGAAGCCGCGCGGCCCCGACGAGTCGAGGTCGATGACGGCCAGGTCGACCGTCGCGAGGTCGAGCGTGCGCTCGGTCTCGGCGTCGACGTCGATGACGGTGCAGGTGAGGATCGACCGCAGGTAGCGGCCGAGGATCTGGCGCGGCGCCGCCTCGCCGGTGCTGAGGAGCACGCGGAAGCCCGCGAAGGCGGCGGCGAGCCGATCGACGGCCGCGCCGAACGCGTCGGACGGCGGCGAGAGCGCGACCTGCATGCCCGGCGGCTGGCCGGGCCGCGCCTCGCGCGTCTCGACGACGGTCCCCTCGAGCGTCAGCGTCGCGGGGGGCGCGGCGATGCGCAGCGCGAGCGGCGTGCCCCGGGGCGGCAAGGTCGGGCTCTCGACGTAGAGCTCGCCGCGCGAGATCTGCGCCACGTACGCCACGAGGAACGCGCCCGCCGTGCGGTACCCGATCTCGACGACCGGCACGGCGCGCTTGGCGGAGGCGTTGTCGCTCATGCCGTCACCGGGCCGCCGTCACGGCCGCAGCATCTTCGCGAGCATGGCGTCGAGCTGGTCGAGCGAGTGGTAGGCGACCTCGAGGTGTCCCTGGCCGGGCCCGCTCTCGACGACGCGCACGCGCGTGCCGAGCGCGCGCGAGAGGCGCTCCCCGAGATCACGCGCGCTCGACGACGGCGCCCGGGGCGCCGCGGGCGCCTTGGGCCCGCCCTCGCGCTCGTGCTTGACGAGGGCCTCGACCTGGCGGACCGAGAGATCGCGCGCGACGACGCGCCTCGCGAGCCGCTCGATCGCCTCGCTCGACTCGAGGCCGAGCAGCGCGCGCGCGTGACCCATCTGCAGCCGCCCCTCGGTGACGAGCGCGCGCACGGGCGTGGGCAGGCGCAAGAGGCGCAGGGAGTTGGCGACGGTGCTGCGATCCTTGCCGACGCGCCCGGCGAGCGCCTCCTGGGTGTAGCCGAACTCCTCGATGAGCCGCTCGAAGCCCTGCGCCTCCTCGATGGGGTTGAGGTCCTCGCGCTGCAGGTTCTCGACGAGCGCCATCTCGAAGGCGCGCTTCTCGGCCACGTCCCGCACGACGGCGGGCACCTCGTGCAGGCCCGCGCGCTGGGCCGCGCGCCAGCGCCGCTCGCCGGCGATGAGCTCGTAGCCGCCGGCCTCGCGCAGGCGCACGACGAGCGGCTGGATGATCCCCTGCGCCTTGATCGACGCCGCCAGCTCGTCGAGGCGCGCGTCGTCGAACTGCTTGCGGGGCTGCCCGGGGCAGGGGTGCACCTCCTCGATCGCGACCGTGCGCAGCCCATCGGCGTCGCGGCCGGCGCGCCCCCCGGCGGCCGGGGGCGCCTCCGGCGGCTTGGCGCCGGGGATGAGCGCCGCGAGGCCGCGCCCGAGCGCCTGACGCTTGGGGGCGCTCATCGCGAGGCCGCGGCCCTCTCGGCGGTCGCGCCGGCGCCCGCGCGCGCGAGGAACTCGCGGGCGAGCTCGAGGTAGCTCTTCGCGCCCTTCGACACGATGTCGTAGAGGATGATGGGCTTGCCGAAGGACGGCGCCTCCGAGAGGCGCACGTTGCGCGGGATCGTCGTGTCGTAGACGCGGCCCGAGAAGTGCGTGCGCACCTCGTTGGCGACCTGCTCGGTGAGGTTCTGGCGCGTGTCGACCATGCACAGGACGATGCCCTCGATGGCGAGTCCCGGGTTGAGCGACTGCCCGACGAGCGCGATCGTGTTCTGCAGATCGGACAGGCCCTCGAGCGCGTAGTACTCGCACTGCAGCGGCACGAGCACGCCGTCGGCCGCCGCGAGCGCGTTGAGCGTCAGGAGCCCGAGCGACGGCGGCGTGTCGATGACGATGTGGTCGTAGCGCTCGGCCGCGGCGCGCAGCGAGGCGCGCAGGCGCAGCTCGCGGTTCGGCAGCGGCACGAGCTCGATCTCCGCGCCCGCGAGATCGGCGTTCGCCGGCACGAGCTCGAGCGTGGGCAGCTCGGTCTTGAGCGTGACCTCCTCGAGCGGCCGCTCGCCGATGAGCAGGTCGTAGACGCTGGGCGTGCCGTGCTGGCCGCGCGCGTGCCCGAGGCCCGAGCTCGCGTTTCCCTGCGGGTCGACGTCGACGAGCAGGACGCGCTTCTCGGCAGCCGCCAGGGAGGCCGCGAGGTTCACGGCCGTGGTCGT
>DASZWW010000455.1:0-5541 GCA_035546175.1 Polyangia bacterium | reverse complement strand
CGACGGCCGCGGGCTCGCGTTCGACGCGCGCGGGCGGCTGCTCGCGCTGTCGGGCCGGCGCCTGCTCGCGTTCGACGCGCCGCCGGGCGGCCCGGGCGTCCCGGCGCTCGGCGAGCCGCGGGTCGTCGTCGCCAGCGGGCTCGAGGATCCGCGCGCCCTCGCCACCGACGCGCGCGGCGACGTCTACGTCGCCGACTGGGGGGCGAGCCACCAGGTGAAGGTCTTCGACGGCGCGGGCCGCCCGTTGCGGGTGATCGGGCGGCCGGGCGGCGCGGTGGTCGGCCCCTACGATCCCCAGCGCATGAACCGTCCCGCCGGCCTCGCGGTCGCCGGCGACGGACGGCTCTGGGTGGCCGAGGACTCGTGGGCGCCCAAGCGCGTCAGCGTCTGGACGGAGGACGGCGCGCTCGCCACGGCGTTCTACGGGCCGCCCCAGTACGGCGGCGGCGGCATGCTCGACCCGCGCGACCGCTCGCGCTTCTACTACGCCGGGCAGGCGCAGCGGACCGGGCTCGAGTTCGCGATCGACTGGGCCACGGGCGCGTCGTCGCTGCGCTCGATCTACTGGCTCGACACGCCCGATCCGGCCGCGCCGCCCGGCGACACCGGGCCCGAGACGCCGATCTGGATCGACGGACGGCAATACATGACCGACGCCTTCAACGCGCGCCCGACCGGCGGGCCGTTCGTGGCCAACGTGTGGCTCATGCGCGGCGCGCGGGCCATCCGCGTCGCCTCGCTCGGCAACGCGGCGGCCTGGCCGCTCCTGGAGACGCCGCCTCTACGATCGCGCTGGCCTCCCGGCGCCGATCACCGGCAGCCGTTCCTGTACGCCTGGTCGGATCTGAACGCCGACGGGCGCGTCGAGCCCGAGGAGGTGACGATCGCGCCCGACTGGACGATGAGCGTCACCCTCAACGAGCGGCTCGAGCTCACGACCTCGACGACGACGGTCTACGCGCCCGAGGGCTTCACGGCCGCGGGCGTCCCGCGCTACGACGCGCGGCGCGGGCGCCGCCAGGCGGACTACAAGCTCTTCGAGTCGACGAGCGGCAGCGGGACCGTCATGGCGCTCCGCGACGGGTGGACGTTCTCGTCGGGCGGTCCGGTGCGCGGCTTCCGGGGCGGCGCGCAGCGCTGGAGCTACCCGAACGAGTGGCCCGGCCAGCAGGCGGGCATGCTCTCGCCGCGGCCCACGCGCCCCGGCGAGCTCATGGCCACGGCGCGCATGATGGGCCGGACGATCGTGCCGGCCGCGGGGAAGGTCGGCGACGTCGGCGAGATCGTCGCCCTCAACGGGGACAAGGGGGTCGTCTTCCTCATGACGGCCGACGGGCTCTTCGTCTCGACGCTGTTCCACGACGTTCGGCTCGCGGGCGCGACCTGGAACATGCCCCAGGCGACGCGCGGCATGCGCCTCGACGCCGTGACCCTCCATGACGAGGCCTTCTGGACGAACGTCTCCCAGACGGCGGACGGCGCCGTCTACCTCGTGGCCGGGCAGAACCACAGCAGCGTCGTGCGCGTCGACGGCCTCGAGACGCTGCGGCCGCTCGCGGCGCCCGGCGTCGTCGTCACGGCCGCCGCTCTCGCCGAGGCGCAGCGGTGGCGCGAGGCCGTCGAGCTCGAGCGCCAGCAGCGCGTCGGCCGCGATCTCCTCACGGTCCCGCTCGTCCCCGAGGGGGCCATCACCGTCGACGGCGACCTCGCCGACTGGGGCGTCGACCCGTCGTGGGTCGAGGTGGACGCGCCGGACGGACCCATGGGGCGCGTCGACGCGGCCGTCGCCGTCGCCGGGTCGCGCCTCTGCGTCGCGTTCCGGACGGGCGACGCGCGGTTCGTCGACAACACGGGCGAGGCGTGGCGCATGACCTTCGCGACGGGCGGCGGGCTCGACCTCATGCTCGGCACCGACGCGAGCGCCGATCCGCGGCGCACGGAGCCGGCGGCGGGCGACCTGCGCCTCATCGTGACCCGCGTCGCCGCGGGGAAGACGCGCGCCGTGCTCTACCGGCCGCGGGTGCGAGGAGGGCGCGGCGGGCGCGCCCCCGTGCCCTTCAGCTCGCCCTGGCGGACGATCACGATGGACGACGTCAGCGACGTGAGCGGCGACGTCACGCTCGCCCAGAAGGCCGGCGCCTACGAGCTGTCGATCCCCCTCGCGACGCTCGGCCTGGCGCCGCGCGACGGCCTCGAGCTGCGCGGCGACGTCGGGGTCCTGCGCGGGGACGGCGCGCGCACCGTGCAGCGGCTCTACTGGCAGAACAAGACGGCGGGCACCGTCTCCGACATCCCGACGGAGGCGGCGCTCACGCCGGCCCTCTGGGGCCGCCTGCGCTTCGTCGGGCCGGAGCCGCCGGCGGGCGCGACGGCGCGGCGAAAGCACGTCATGCTCCAGCGATGACGCCCGCCTACCACTATCCTGCCGACCTCGCGCGGTACGTGCGCGAGCACTGGCCCGTGGGCCGCGCGCTCTCGATCTCGCACGAGATGATGTGCGAGGCCCTGAGCGTCGCGTACCACGCGTCGTTGACCTCCGAGGAGACGCGGCCCACGCGCTTCCGGCTGCTGCTGACGCCGCCCGACGCGCTGCCGGAGCGGGGCGAGCCCAACGACGGCGTCCTGCGCCTCCCCTTCGATCGCATCCGCGCGGCGACGCCCGACGAGATCCGCCAGCTCAGCCCCTCCGCGCCCTTCGAGACGACGCTCATCGGCGCGCACGTCTTCGGCGGCGAGCTGGGCATCTGGGGCCTCGCGCACTCGGGGCCGGCCTGGCTCGCGCCCACCTGGGGTGGGCGCAGCGTCGTGCCGAACTGGACGTACGATCCCATCGTCCACGTCACGGCGCCCGGCCACCTCGCCGTGCGCTGCGCCGGCAAGCTGGTCGGCGGCCTCGAGCAGGGCAAGCTCGTCAACGCCATGATCGACGTCTTCGAGTCCGAGTGGCTCACGGGGATGTTCGCGCGCGAGCGCGAGGAGGTGCGGCGCCAGCACGACGAGCAGCAGGCGCGCGCCCCCGTCCCCACCGCCGCGGCGCCCACCCTCGTCGCCCTCGTCGGGCAGCAGATGGTCCGGCGCGCCATCCAGCTCGTGCTCGGCGCGCGCCACGGCGGCCTGATCCTCGTCGTCGACGCGCCGCCCGACGCGCCGCCGAGCGCCCTCGCGGGGCTCTCCCTCAAGTACCGCTTCGACGGCAGCGAGCCGCCGCGCCGCTACCGCACGCTGCTCTTCCAGCTCCTCGACACGCTGGCGGCGCGCACGACGAACGCCTCCGTCGACTGGGCCGACTTCGTGCGCGACACGAGCCCCGATCTCGAGAAGCTCGAGCAGGCCATCTTCGAGATGAGCCGCGTCGTGGCCTCGCTCGCGGCCATCGACGGGGCCGTCGTGCTCGACAAGCGCTTCGCGCTGCTCGGCTTCGGCGCCGAGGTCTCCGGCGAGATCCCGGCGCCGCCGCTCGTCTACCGCGCCCTCGACACCGAGGGCCGCGAGCGCGAGCTCAACGCCGTCGAGGAGGTCGGCACGCGGCACCGCGCCGCGTACCGCTTCGTGCAGCGGCACCCCACGGGGCTCGCCGTCGTGATCTCGCACGACGGCGCCGTGTCGTTCGTCGCCAACCGCGACGGCGCCGTCGTCTCCTGGGCGCAGTCGGTGAGCCGCTGAGTCACGGGGGCGGCGCGAGGCGACGGCGCTCCCTCGCGACGGCCCAGGCCACGAAGCCCACGAGGACCGCGGCGAGGACGGCCGACGAGCCCTTGGTGCCGAGCCCGAGCCCACCCGCGTCGCGCGGCTTCGTGAGCACGTCGCCGAGCGTGGCGCCGAACGGGCGCGTGAGCACGAAGGCGACCCAGAAGAGCAGCACGCGCGAGGCGCGCGTCAAGAAGGTCGCGAGCAGCACGAGCGCGAGCAGGCCGCCGATGAGCGCCGCGCCGCCCGCGAAGCCGAGCCCCGAGTCGTCGGCGAGGAAGTCTCCCAGCGCCGTGCCGAGCGTGTTCGAGACCAGGATGGCGATCCAGTAGAAGAGCTCCGCCTTGCGCGTCGTCACGCGGTCCACGGAGAGCGAGCCCGTCGCGAGGCGCCAGAGGCCGAGCACCGCGAGCAGCAGCGTGACGAGCAGCGCCGCGCCCTTGGCGTAGCCGACGCCGAGCGTGCGGTCCATGTAGTCGGACATCGTCGTGCCCGCCGTGCTCGTCGCCAGGATGACGAGCCAGTACACGGGAGGGCGGTAGCGGCGCGAGGCGAGCTGCAGCCCGAGGGCGACGAGGAACGCCGACACGAGGGTGAGGGAGCTCGCCGCGTAGCCGACCCCGAGGGTCATCGACAGCAGGTCGCCGGCCGTCTCGCCCAGCGTCGTGGCGGCGATCTTCATCACCCAGAACGCGCCGTCGACCGCGGGGAGCTTGCTGGGGGGGGCCGTTTGCACGAGCGTCGCGTGGATTCTACGTGGCGCGCGCGCCGGCGGCGGGTCCGAAGCGTTATAGTGCCGGCCACGATGAGCGTCCGGCGAACGTGGCCGATGGTCTGCGCGCGCGCCGTCGCCGTCGCCGCGGCCGCGGGCTGCGGCTCGAGCTCCAACGCGCCGCCGGCGGCGCACGACTGCGGCGGCTTCACGATGCCGAACCCCGCGAGCACCGGCCTGCCGCACCCGATGGCCTATGCCGCGAACGCCGACGACACGATCACCGACCAGGTGACCGGGCTGACCTGGGAGGCCACGGTCGACGGCAAGGCGTACATGCAGGGCGAGGCCGTCGACCACTGCGCGGCCAAGGGCGAAGGCTGGCGGCTGCCGACGCGGCTCGAGCTCGTGTCGCTCGTCGACTACACGATCGCGGCGCCGGGTCCGACCATCAACGCGATCTTCAAGGACACGCCGCCGACGACGTTCTGGACGGCGTCCGCGTACTACGGCGACCAAGGCGACGACTGGTACGTCGGCTTCGACGTCGGCTACTCCGACTACGGCATCGAGAACCAGTCGAGCCTCGTGCGCTGCGTCCGGTCGGCGCCCCTGACGTGCCGCGTGTCGCGCTACCAGGTCCAGCCGAACGGCACGGTGTACGACCAGGCGTCGGGGCTCGTGTGGCAGCAGAAGCTCGACCCCGGCTCGTACTCGTGGAGCGACGCCCTCGGGTACTGCGCGAGCCTCGGCGCGGGCTGGCGCGTGCCGAGCCTCACCGAGACGCAGACCATCATCGACGACGGGAAGGAGTTCCCCGCCGTCGACGCGACGGCCTTCCCCGACACGCCGGCCGAGGACTTCTGGACGGGGACGGCCGAGGCCGGCGGCTCGGGGTCGGCGTGGTACGTCGACTTCTTCTACGGCGCCTCCGACCGCGACGTCGAAGCGCGCCAGTTCCGCGTGCGCTGCGTGAAGTAGCGAGCGCCGCCGCCGGCGCCCGAGCCTAACGCCGCCGCCGGCGCGTGACGACGATCGCGAGCGCCGCCGCGAGGAGCAGCCAAACGGCCGCGGGCCGCGTCGACGCGCCCGCGAGCGCGCAGCCGCCGCCGCCCGAGCTGTGCTTCGCGCCGCCCGCGCCC
>DASZWW010000454.1:0-7975 GCA_035546175.1 Polyangia bacterium | reverse complement strand
CGGGCGCGAGGGGCGGCGGCGGCGGCGAGGCGGCCTGTACCGCCGCGCGCGGCAGCGCGCCGGACGCGAACCACTCGCGCGCCGTCTGGGCGAGCTCCTCGCGCTCCTTGCGCTCGGTCGCCATGTCGTCGGCGTAGAGCTCCTTGAGAAAGCTCGCGACGCGCATCGAGTCCGTGCCGGGCGCCGTCTGCGCGAGGTAAGTCGCCAGCTCCTGCCGCAGCTCCTCGCAGGTCTGGTAGCGGTCCTCGAGCTTCGGCGCGAGCGCCTTGAGCGCGATGCGATCGAGCTCGGGCGGCACGCGCGTCGCGCGCTTCGAGGGCGCCATCACCTCGGGATCGCGCACGCGGCGCAGCAGCTCCTCGGCCGTGATGGCGTCCTTGCCGCCCGGCGCCTTCACCGACGGGAAGAGCTGCCGCCCCGTGAGCAGCTCCCAGAGGATGATGCCCGCCGCGTAGAGGTCGGTGCGCCCGTCGGGCGTGTCGCCGCGCGCCTGCTCGGGCGACATGTAGCTGACCTTGCCGTAGATGATCCCCGGCGCGGTCTTCTCCATCTTCAGCGTCGACGCCGCGAGCCCGAAGTCGGTGAGCTTCACCTCGCCGCTGTACGAGAGCAGCACGTTGGGCGGCGAGACGTCGCGGTGCACGAGCTTGATGTCGCTGAACGTGTGGGCGTAGTGCAGCCCGCGCGCGAGCTCCTTCGTGAGGTGCACGGCGACGTCGATGGGGAAGGCGATGCCCTTCTTCGCGCAGCGGTTCCAGGTCGCGCGCAGGTCCTTGCCCTCGATGAAGTCCATGGCCAGGTAGATCTCGCCGGCCACCTGCCCGGAGTCGAACACGGGCACGAGGTTTCCGTGCGAGAGGCGCACGACGACCTTGGCCTCGTCGCGGAAGCGCTGCAGGTACTCCTTGTCGGCGAGGTGCGGGAGCACCGTCTTGATGACGCAGAGCTTGGCCGACTCGTCGGGGCCCGAGAGGGCGAGGTAAAGCGCCCCCATGCCCCCCCGGGCGAGGGGCTTGAGGAGCAGGTACTTACCGAACCGGCGCGGGAATTCGTTCATGTCACGCCGTCCCACGGGGATGCCGGGGGCGGCCTCGTCCTGGGCCCCGCCCCGAGGGGCCAGGGCGGATCCTTGCCCCTGCAATCTTAACAGGTTGGCGTTCGCCATAGCAGACCAGCCTGGCTTGCAGCCAGCTCCCTGGCCGCCGTGATACAGTCGGGCGCCAGGGCCTTCCCCTTCGTGTCCCCTTGCCTCCCGGAGGTCTCGTGATGCCTGGCGAGCACTTGCTCGTCATCGACGACAGTCCGACACTTCTGAAGGTCGTCGAGAGCACTCTCACGCGGGCGGGCTACCGCGTGGACACGGCGGCCGACGGGGCCGCCGGCCTCTCGCTGGTGCGAGGGAATCGCACCGTTCCCGACCTCATCCTCCTCGACGGCGTCATCCCGGGCAGCGATCCGGCGGAGATCTGCCGCGAGCTCGCGGGGGACGACGCCCTCGGACGCGTGCCCGTCGTCGTCATGTCGAGCAAGGGCGAGGACCTCGAGGCCCGCTTCGCGCGCGCGCCCAACGTCGTCGACTACATCAGCAAGCCCTTCTCGCCCGACGCCCTGCAGGCCGTCGTTTCCCACGTCGTCGAGGGGCGGGCGGCGCGCTCCATCCCCGAGGCGCTGGCGCGCGAGGCCGGCACGGGCCCCACGCCCGCGAGCAAGGCCGCCGTCGCCGAGGCCCTCTCGCGCTCGACGGCGCCCGAGTCCACCTCGACGGTCCTGGGCGGCTACGCGCTCACGGGCGACCTCGCCGTCGTGTCGCTGGGCGAGATCTTCTCGATGCTCAAGGAGCGGGCGCAGTCCGGCGTCCTGCGCGTCGTCAACACGGCGACCCGGGCCCAGGTCGAGCTCGTCTTTCACGAGGGGCGCATCGACTTCGCGGGCGCCGTGGGCGTCGCCGAGGAGTTCCTGCTCGGCCGCTTCGCCGTCGAGCGCGGCGACGTCACGGCCGCCGCCCTCGACGCCGTCGTCGAGGAGCGCAAGCGGGCCAAGGGCAAGCCGCCGCTCTTCGGCGCCGACCTCGTGGCGCGCAAGCTGCTCACCGAGGCCCAGCTCAAGCGCGCCATGACCCGCCAGACGAGCGAGCTCGTCTACGAGACGCTGCGCTGGACGCACGGCTTCTTCCAGTTCAAGCGCGCCACCGACGCCGACGACGCCGCCGCCCTCGTGACCCTGGCGCGCGGCGCCGCCCTGGCCATCAACGTCGACCGCCTGCTCCTCGAGGGCTACCGCCGCGTCGACGAGTGGCGCGTCATTGAGGGCGTCGTCGACGGCTTCGACCGCGTCTTCGTGCGCGACGAGAACAAGATCACCGCCATGCCCCGCGGCACCTTCACGCGCGAGGAGCTGGCCGTCCTCGAGCGCGTCGACGGCCGCCTCACCGTCCGCGAGATCGTGCGCGCGCTGCGCATGGGCTCCTTCGACGTCTCGCGCGTCCTCTTCCGCCTCCTGCGCACCAAGCTCATCCGCCCCCGCCTCGAGCCCGTCGCGGCCTGATCTCGCCGCCAGGCGCCGGGCGAGGGCGTCACCCGTAGTTCGCGCTCAGCGCCACGCCCGGCGTCTGGTCCGCCCGCAGGAGCTTGTACCCGAGGCCGCGCACCGACTGCAGCCGATCGCCGAGCCGGCCCATCTTCGTGCGCAGGTTGAGCACGTGGGTGTCGACGGTGCGGGCGCGGCCGACGTGGCGGTAGCCCCACACGCGCGACAGCAGCTCCTGGCGCGTGAAGACGCGGCCCACGCGGTCCACCAGGAACCGGAGGAGCTGGAACTCGTACGGCGTGAGGCCGAGCGACTGCCCGTTGATCGACGCCTGGCGGATCTCGCAGTCGAGCGTCATCTCGCCGTACCGGATCTGCAGGGGCGAGCCGGGGCGCTTGTCGCGCGCGTGCAGCTGGGCGAGCCGCGCCGAGAGCTCCTCGGCGTTGACGGGCATGAGGATGAAGTCGTCGGCGCCCGTCTCGGGGTCGAGGCCCGACACGCGCCCGACCTCGACGCACACGAGCACGCGGGCCGACAGCAGCTCGGGCCGCGCGCGCAGGCGCTTGATGGCGTCGCGCCCGATCTCGAGGTGCGGCCCCGCCTCGACGACGGCGATGTCGATGGGCGGCGCCTTGCGGTCGAGCTCGGCGAAGTCGTACCCCGCGACGAGCACCTGGTGGCCCATGTTGCGCAGGATCGTCGCCGGGGCGTCGGCCCGAACGTCGTTCTGCCCGCGATCCAGCGTGACGACGACGATTCGAAGCGGAGATCCGACGGAACGCATTGAGGGTTTCGTCGGAGCGGAGCCGCTGCCCCGACGAGACCCAACATATCGACGGCGCGTTAACCTGTCGTTTCCGAGACGTGCATTCTACGTAACTTCGCCCTAGGTGCGGAGCACGACGGGCAAAATCTCCGTCGGACCACGTCGACCAGAAGACCGCCCGCCCTCGGGGAGCGGCGGCCGCCGTCCTCACAGCACGGTCCAGCGCTTCGGCAGGAAGTACTCCTCGTAGACGCGCAGCGCGTAGCGGTCGGTCATGCCGGTGATGAAGTCGGCGATGGCGCGGGGCAGGCCGTCGGACTCGGGGACGCCCTTCGGCCAGTGCTTGGCGCGGAACTCGTCGCCGTGGGCGTGGAAGTAGGCCCAGAGCTCGGAGATGATCCGCTGCGCCTTCTCGAACTCGCCGCGGATCTCCGGGCGCTCGTAGACCGTCTCGTAGAGGAAGTCGCGCAGCGCGATGAGGGCGTCGAGCACCTCGTCGCTCATGCGGATCTGGCGCTTCTCCTCGAGCCGCGAGGACGTGACCATGTCGGTGACCATGCGCGAGATGCGATCGCCGTGCGTCTGGCCGAGCACCGCCAGGATGTCCTTCGGGACGCTCGCCAGATCGACGACGCGCCCGCGCACGGCGTCGTCGAGGTCGTGGTTGACGTAGGCCACGATGTCGCTGATGCGGACGATCTGCCCCTCGAGGGTCATGGCCATGAGGTTGGCGTTGTCGGAGATGATGTGACCCTTGCCCTTCGAGTGCTTGAGGATGCCGTCGCGCACCTCCTCGCTGAGGTTCAGGCCCTGGCCGTCGCGCTCGAGGCGCTCGACGACGCGCAGCGACTGCTTGACGTGATGGAACCCGTCGGGCATCAGCCTCGCGAGCACCTTCTCGCCCGCGTGCCCGAAGGGCGTGTGGCCGAGGTCGTGGCCCATGACGATGGCCTCGGTGAGCGACTCGTTGAGCCGCAGCGCGCGCGTCACCGTGCGCGCCACCTGGGCGACCTCGAGCGTGTGCGTGATGCGCGTGCGGTAGTGGTCGCCCTCGGGCGCGAGGAAGACCTGCGTCTTGCCCGCGAGCCGCCGGAAGGCCTTCGAGTGGATGATGCGGTCGCGATCGTGCTGGAAGATGGGCCGCGTGGGATCGGGCGGCTCGGGGCGGACGCGGCCGCGCGAGAGCCGGCTCTTCTGCGCGAAGGGCGACAGGACGAGCTCCTCGTCCGCCTCGAGCTGCTCTCGGATGCTCCTGGCCTGCTCGGTCATGTGCGCCTCCCGATGGTCACGGTCACCGGCGGTGCTTGCCCTTCGGCTTGCCGTGTCGCCCGCCCTTGTCCTTATCGGCGCGCGCCTGCGTTCGTTTCGCGCGGCGCTGGTCGGCGGCCGCGCGGCCGGGCCGCTCCCTCTTCCGCCCTCGCTCGGCGCGCCCGTGCTGCGCGCGGGCATGCTCGCGCGCCGCGTGTCCGGCCAAGGCGAAGTCCACCTTGCGGCGCACGACGCTGACCGACTGCACCTCGACCTTGACGGCGTCGCCCAGCGCGAAGACGCGCCCCGAGCGCCGCCCCACGAGCCGGCAGGTCGGCTCGTCGAACTCGTAGTAGTCGTCGGTGAGCGCGCCGATGCGCACGAGCCCCTCGACGAACGGGTCGTCGACGACGACGAACACGCCGAAGCCCGCCACGCCCGAGATCGTCCCCTCGAGCTCGTCGCCGATGCGGTCGCGCAGGAAGAAGGCCCGGTAGAGGTCGACGACCTCGCGCTCGACCTCCATGGCGCTGCGCTCGGCGAAGGACGCGGCGGCGGCCATCTTCTGGAGCTCCTCGCGGCGGGGCGGCGGCTGCACGGTGGCCGGCTTCCACCCGCCCGAGGGCTTGCCCAGCGTCGCGAGGCGCGTCTTGAGCAGCCGGTGGACAATGAGGTCCGGGTAGCGCCGGATGGGCGACGTGAAGTGAAGGTAGTCGGCCGAGGCCAGGCCGAAGTGCCCCACGTTGACGACGTCGTACGTCGCCTGCTTGAGCGTGCGCAGCAGCTGGAACGAGAGCGGCTTCTCGGCCGGGTGGCCCTTGAGCAGCGTGAGGACGCGCCCGAGCCCCTTGGGCGTGCGCGCCTCGTCGACGTCGACGTTGATGCCGTAGTGCGAGGCGAGCGTGACGAACTCCTCGACGCGGCCGCGATCGGGCGCGTCGTGGATGCGCCAGACGGCGTCCTCGTTGCGCTCGTGGAAGCTGCCCGCGACGGCCTCGTTGGCGGCCAGCATGAACTCCTCGATCATCGAGTACGCGCCGCGCTCGCCGGGATCGCGGCGCGACTTGCTGATGGCGCGCACGAGGCGCGGATCGTCGTCGTCGAGCTCGACCTTGGGCTCGGGCAGGTCGAGGTCGAGCG
Organism: Polyangia bacterium; assembly: GCA_035546175.1. Classification (GTDB taxonomy): domain Bacteria; phylum Myxococcota_A; class Polyangia; order Fen-1088; family Fen-1088; genus DASZFV01. The sequence continues at coordinate 2,295 of DASZWW010000454.1, read as the reverse complement.
CGCCGCGCGCCTGCCGCTGGGCGCGCATCTGCCGCGCCAGCGAGTCCATGTGCCGCAGCGCCGGCAGGAACGGCTCGTACTTCTTGCGCTTGCCGCGCGTGTCGCCGGCGAGGGCCGCCGCGACGCCCGGGTAGTCGAGCCGCGCGCGCGAGTGGATGACCGCCGCCATGAACTCGCGGTCGACCATGCGCGCGTGCTTGTCGAGGTCCATGCGCACGACCATGGCCAGGCGGTCCTCGTCGGGCACGAGCGAGCACATGTGGGCCGAGAGCGGCTCCGGCAGCATGGGGATGGCCCGGTTGGGCAGGTAGATCGAGACGCCGCGCCGCTGCGCCTCGTCGTCGAGCGGCGAGCCCTCGCGCACGTAGTGCGAGACGTCGGCCACGGCGACCCAGAGCCGCGTGCCGCCGTGGGGCAGCTTCTCGACGGCGACGGCGTCGTCGAAGTCGCGCGCCGTCTCGGGATCGATCGTCGTGAACTCGACGTGGCGCAGGTCGGCGCGGTCGGCGCGCTCGTGCGGCCGCACCTCGCGCGGCACGCCCTCGGCGATGCGCGCCACCTCGTCGGGGAACTCCTCGGTGACGTCGGCGCAGGCGAGGACCTTCTCGACCTCGGTGCGCGGATCGTCGGGATCGCCGAGGACCTTGAGCACCTCGGCCTCGAGCGCGCCGTCGGGCACGTCGGGGTAGCGCTTGATCTCGGCGACGACCGACTGCCCCACGAGGTTGCCCGCGGCGCCGGGCGGGATGTGCCCCACGAGCGTCACGGGCCCCGTGATGCGCGGGTCGTCGGGCTGCAGGATCGTCTGCTTGCCCGCGCGCGCGAGCTGGCCCGTGATCTTGGCGCGGCCGCGGGCCACGACGCGCACGACGCGCCCCTCGATGCCGCGCACGCCGGGCCACGCCTCGATCTCGACGGCGTCGGCGTCCATGGCCGCGCCGCGGTTGCGGGCCGAGACGTGGACGTCCTCGGACTTGTCGTCGGGGACGACGAAGCCGTACCCCGCGGGGTGAATCTTGATCCGCCCCGTCAGCTTGCGCGTGAGCAAGCCGGGCGAACCGGTGTTCTCGTTCTCGAACTTATCGAATGACAATGAAGGTTCCGTTTCTGCAATTTGCGTGATGTGCGGGATCAGGGCGCCGGCGAGCTCGGCGCGCGCAGCGCGTAGAGCTTCCGATCGTCCGAGCCCACGAAGATGGTGCCATCGGCGGCGAGCGTCGGCGAGCTGTCGACGTCGCCGCCGAGCTCGACCGACCAGCGCAGGTGGCCGTCCGACTCGAGACAGTAGAGGCGGTCATCCTGCGAGCCGAACAGGATGGCGCCCTTGGCGTCGACGAGCGCCGAGGAGACGATGCGATCGCCGCTGCGGAAGGTCCAGGCGAGCGTGCCGTCGAGGCGCACGGCGTAGAGCTGCGCGTCGAAGGACCCGACGTAGATCATGCCGTTGCCGATGGCGGCGGCGGCGCGCACCTCGCCGCCCGTCGTGAAGGCCCAGCGCATCGTGCCGTCGGGGTTGAGCGCGTAGAGCTTGCGGTCGTCCGACCCGACGTAGATCGTGCCGTCGTCGCCCACGGCGGGCGCGGCGTCGACGTCGCCGCCCGCGCGGAAGTCCCACCGCTTCGTGCCGTCGGGCGCGATGCCGTAGACGAGGTCGTCCTGCGAGCCCGCGACGACGGTGGCGTCCGCGAGCACGGCGGGCGCGGAGGCGACGTGCCCGCCCGTCGCGAACCGCCAGCGCAGGGTCCCGTCGGGGTTGACGGCGTAGATCCCGTCGCCGCCCGTGTAGACGACGCCGTCGGGGCCGATGGTCGGGCCCGCGTCGACGTCGCAGCGGCTCGCCTCCGGGCCGACGCCGATGCGCTGCGGGCAGGCGCCGATCTGGAAGATCCAGCGGGGCTTGCCGCCCGTGGGCGCGACGGCGTAGAGGTGGTCGTCGTCGGACCCGATGTAGACGGTGCCGTCGTGCGCCACGGCCGGCGAGGCGAAGATGATGTCGCCCGTCGCGACGCTCCACTTCGTCGTCCCGTCGCGGGCGACGGCGTAGAGCTTGCCGTCGTGCGAGCCGAAGAGCACCGTGCCGTCGTCGGCGATCGCCGGCGACGAGACGATGGGCCCGCCCGTCGCCACGGACCAGGCCACCTCGGGCCTGGTCGCCGGCAGGTTGTACGGCGAGCGCCCGCGGTGCGCGGCGCCGAGGCGGAACATCGCCTGCGCGGGCTCGAGGGCGTACCTCGGCAGCGGCGCCGCCGGACCCGCGCCGCCCGCGCCCGCGCGGCCCGCCGCGGCCGCGCCCGG
>DASZWW010000453.1:0-12003 GCA_035546175.1 Polyangia bacterium | reverse complement strand
CAACGGTGGCTCGGGCGGCAACGGCGGCGCCGGCCAGGGCGGCTCGGGCGGGAGCGCCGGGCACGATGCGGGGGTGGACTCGGGCACCGCCGGCCACGACGCCGCGGTCGACTCGCCCGTCGACACGGGCACGGACACCGGGCACGACGCGGGCACGGACGTCGTGACCTGCGGCGCGGACAACATGGCCTGCGAGGCGGCGAGCGGCGTGGCCGGGTTCTGCGTCGACCACGTCTGCAAGGTCTGCGTCGACACGACGGACGACGCCAAGTGCGTCTCCGCGTACGGCGCGGGGCAGATCTGCGTCGCCGGCAAGTGCGTCGCGGGCGACTGCCACGGCTCGACGGGCTGCACGGCGGGCCAGGTGTGCGGCGCGGCCGTCGCCAACAAGTGTGGCGCGTGCGCCTCGGACACGCAGTGCCAGACGGACACGCACTACGGCGCGAACACGATCTGCGACACGACGACCGGCCACGCCAACAGCGGCAAGTGCGTCTCCTCGACGTGCAACGCCCTCGGCACGTGCGCGGCCAACGGGGCCGACACCTGCTGCAACCTGAAGTGCGTCACCGGCAACTGCTGCTCGGACGACGACTGCCACACGAACTCGATGTTCGGACCGACGTACTTCTGCAGCGCCAACCACGTCTGCTCGAAGTGCTCCGCCGCGACGGGAAACCAGTACTTCGTCGACCCCGTCAACGGCGACGACGCCACCGCCACGGGGAGCGGCAAGACGAACGTCGCGAACCTCCCGAGCTGCAGCTTCCGCACGATCACGCGGGCCCTGCAGGTCATCGGCGCCGCGCCGCCGGCCGGCACCGTCATCACGATCGTCGGCGCCAACGGCACGACGACGCCGCTCTACGTGCAGAAGGCGGCCGCCACCGACCCCGCGCCGGAGACGCTGCCCATCCCCGTGCCGGCCAACGTGAAGATCGCGACGCAGGGCGGCCCCATCTCGATGGTGCTCGCCGCCGCGGGCAGCGGGTTCACGCTCACGGGTGACGGCGCCGGCATCGCCGCCGTGACGGCCGCGCCGCTCACGATCGACGGCAACGCCCACACGTCGGGCGTCGGCGTCACCGTCGCGCCGGGCGCGGGCAAGGCCGCGTCGCTCGCCAACGTCAACATCAAGAACACGGGCGACGACGGCATCAGCGTCACGAGCGGCAACGTCGCCATCGGCGCCGGCGTCACAGTCACGAGCGCCGGCCGCACGACCTCGGCGGCGACGCGCGCCAGCGGCCTCAACGTCACGGGCGGCGTCGTCACGATCGACGTGCCGGCCGGCCAGACGCCGTCGACGTTCAACGGCAACACGCTGCACGGCATCGAGGTCACCTTGCTCGGCGTCGTGAACGCCACGGGCGTTCCCGTGACGGATCCGGCCATCACGGGCGCGGGGACCGTCGTGGCGAGCGGCAACAGCCGCAGCAACATCTACATCGCGCAGACGCCCGGCATGGCGCCCAGCGTGGGTGTCCTAGACGGCGTCGTCGGCTGGAACAGCACGAACTCGTCCGGCCTCGAGATCGTCGCCGGGTCCTCGGTGAAGGTCCGCAACAGCGTGCTCATCAACAACACGACGAACGGCGTCCTCATCACGGGCGCCGACGCCACCGCCGCGGGCAACGCCCTCGCCGGCATCGACCTCGGCGTGGCGACCGGCTTCGGCAAGAACATCCTGCAGGCGACGGTGGCCAGCGGCCACCAGAACCCGGGCGCCGGCCTCTGCGTGCAGCTCGACACGAACGGCGGCGCCCAGACCCTGGCCGCCGCGGGCAACACGTTCGCCGGCCCGCTCGACTGCTCGAAGACGACCCCCGGGGCGGGCCTCGTCAAGGGCACCACCTGCATGAACCACGTCGACGAGGCGATCGTCCCGGCGACGGGCACGACCGTCACCATCACCTCGTCGAACTGCCTCTAGAAGTCACGGCCAGGGCGCGGCGTCCGTCGTGGGCGCCGCGCTATGTCTCGGAGAGCGCCCGGCGGCCCGCGGCCAGCGCCGCCAGGATCTTCTCCACGTCGTAGACGGCCCCGCCCCACACGCCGCCGCTCGCGTCCTGCAGCGCGGCCCACAGGCGCGTGTCGGCGGGCAGGTCCGGATCGGGCGCGAGATCGGGGCGCGGCCCGCGCGCCGCGAGCGCCGCGTCTGCGGCGCGGAGGCCGCCCTCGGGCGCGGGCTCGACGAGGTCGACGGCGCCGCGCAGCTCGCGCGTATCGATCTCGACGCGCACGCGGTCGCCGTCGCGCAGCTTGCCGAGGGGACCGCCCGCGAGCGCCTCCGGGCTCACGTGGCCGATGCACGGGCCCGTCGAGAGGCCCGAGAAGCGCGCGTCCGTGACGAGCGGGACGTTGCGCGCGTGCGGCAGGTACTTGAGCGCGGCCGTCACCTGGTACGACTCCTCCATGCCGGCGCCGAGGGGCCCGCGGCAGCAGAGGATCATCACCTCCCCCGCCTTGATGGCGTCGTCCCCCGTGCTCTTGATGGCGGCGATCGCCGCGCGCTCCGTCGTGAAGACCCGCGCGCGTCCGACGAGCCGGTACACGCCCGCCTCGTCGAGCGCCGTGGGATCGATGGCCGTGCTCTTCACGACCGCGCCCTCGGGCGCGAGGTTGCCGCCCACGAAGGTGATGGTGGGGCGCAGGCCCGCGCGCGCCGCCGCGTCGGGCGCGAGGATGACGCGGTCGGGATCGACGCCGTCCTCGTCGCGCAGGCGCGCCCGGAGCCGCGCGCGGCGCTCGGAGCGCGCCCACGCCTCGAGCGTCTCGCCGAGCGGCGTGCCGAAGGCGGTGAGCGCGCCGAGGTCGAGCAGGCCGAGCGCGCGGAGGTGCAGCATGACCTCGGGGACGCCGCCCGCGAGGAAGACCCGCACCGTCGGGTGCGGCCCGTTGGGCAGGCAGTCGACGAGGCGCGGGACGCTGCGGTTCACCTGGGCCCAGTCGCGCGCCGTCGGGGGCGCGAGGCCCGCGGCGTGCGCGATGGCGGGCACGTGGAGCAGCAGGTTCGTCGAGCCGCCGACGGCGGCGAAGACGGTCATCGCGTTGCGCAGCGCGCCCGCCGTCAGGAGATCGCGCCCCCCGAGGCCCCGCGCGCGTTGCGCCGCCACGGCGGCCACGGAGCGGCGCGCGAGCTCGAGCCAGATCGGCTGGCCCGACGGCGCGAGCGCGCTGTGGGGGACCGCGAGCCCGAGCGCCTCGGCGACGACCTGCGACGTCGCCGCCGTGCCGAGGAACTGGCAGCCGCCCCCCGGGGAGCCGCAGGCGCGGCACCCCAGATCTCCCGCCTCCTCGAGCGTGAGCTGGCCGTGCGCGAAGCGCGACCCGATCGTCTGCACCTTGCCGGCGTCCTCGCCGTCGATCGCGGGCAGCGTCACGCCGCCCGGCACGAGCGCGACGGGCAGGTGGGGCGCGCCCGCGAGCGCCATCATCATCGCGGGCAGGCCCTTGTCGCAGGTCGCGACCCCGATGACCGCGCGCCGGGTGGGCAGCGACCGGATGAGCCGCCGCAGCACGACGGCCGCGTCGTTGCGGTACGGCAGGCTGTCGAACATCCCGGTCGTGCCCTGCGTGCGCCCGTCGCAGGGATCGGTGACGAAGCCCGCGAAGGGGATCGAGCCGCCCGCCCGCAGCGCGCGCGCCGCCTCCTCGACGAGCAGGCCGATCTCCCAGTGTCCGGTGTGATAGCCGAGCGCCACGGGGGTGCCGTCGGGCGCCCGCACGCCGCCGCACGTGGCGAGCAGCAGCACCTCGGGCCGCCCGAGCTCGCGCGCCGGCAGGCCCATCCCCACGTCCTGCGTCCAGCCGAAGAGATCGCCGCTCGGCCGGCGCACGAGATCGTCGGCCGTCACGGGCAGGCGCCCCGGCGGCCCGGGCGCGCGCGTGCGCACGTCGTAGATCGCGGGATCGTCGGCGTCGAAGGGGTCGCGCGCGGCGCCCTCGCCCATCAGGCGGCCACGGTGTTGACGAGCCGCCCGACGCCCGCGATGTCGATCCGGATCTCGTCGCCGGCGGCGAGCGTGAAGTCGGCGCCCGGCACGATGCCCGTGCCGGTCATGAGGTAGACGCCGTTCGGGAAGCTCTGGTCGCGGAACAGCCATCCCACGAGCTCGGCGGGCCGCCGCTTGAGCTGCGCGAGCGTCGTCTCGCCCGCGAACGCGACGCGCGCGCCACGGGCGATCTCGAGGCGGATCGCCGTCTCGGGTCCGGGCGGCTCGCCCAGCAGGATGCCGGGCCCGAGCGCGCACGAGCCGTCGTACACCTTGGCCTGCGGCAGGTAGAGCGGGTTCTCGCCCTCGATGTCGCGCGAGCTCATGTCGTTGCCGACCGTGACGCCGAAGATGCGACCCGCGGCGGTCACGGCGAGCGTCAGCTCGGGCTCGGGCACGTTCCAGCGCGCGTCGGCGCGCAGCCGCACGCGCCCGCCCGGCCCGACGACGCGGTGCGGGCTGCTCTTGAAGAAGAGCTCCGGCCGCTCCGCCTCGTACACGCGCGCGTAGAAGTCGCCGCCGGCGGCGTCACGCGACTCCTCCATGCGGGCGTCGCGGCTCTTGTAATACGTCACGCCCGCCGCCCACACCTCCTGCGAGACGATGGGCGCGACCAGGGCGCCCTCGTCGAGCGCCGCGCCCCCGCCGGCCGCGAGCGCCAGGTGCTCGCGCACGAGCGCCGCCGGCTCGGCCGCCCGAAAGAGGTCGTCCCAGCGGAGCGCGAGCGCGACGGCCGGACCGCCGTCCTCCGCCTGCGCCCTCACGCCCTGGCGGGTGAGGAATACCTTCATCGCTCGACAGTAGACGAAGGAGGCGGCGGGGGGAAGGCAGCTTCATCGGGTGACCACACTAGGGCGTAGTGCCCCTTTCAAACTTTTTGATCCAGCCTCTATGCTTTGGCACCTTCCGCCGTCGCCGACGGCGCCCACGTCAGGAGACCCGAATGAAGCTCGCAGCCGCCCTGCCATTCGCGTTGTTGATCGCCGCACCGCCGCTCTCGTCCGTCGCGCGCGCCGAGGACCACCACGAGGAGCATCAACAGATGCGCCGCGAGGAGCACCACGCCGAGGCCCGGCACGAGGAGCAGCAGCGCCTCCCGCCGCGCGCGCCTCCGCCCGCCTGGAGGGGCCACCCGCCGGGCGCCCACCCCGTGACCCCCGGCTGGCGCCAGCCCGTCCAGCCGCACGCCGTCCGCGTCCTGCGCCCGCACGCCATGCGCTACGGCGAGCACCCCTGGCGCCACTGGGGCCACCCCGAGTTCGTGCGCCCGGTCTACTACTGGGACTGGGGCGCGGTCCGCAGCGTCACCTGCGTCGCCGAGGACTCGTACGGCGACCAGTACCCCGTGACCGAGTCGACCTTCGCCGGCTTCGGCCTCGTCAACATGACGCAGGTCGAGGACGACGCCCTCGACCGCTGCTACCAGGAGTCGGGCGGCGACCAGGGCTGCTACCTCGCCACCTGCTCGCACTACTAAAAGAAGGGGGGACCGCCCGGCGCCTCGAGCCTCGGCTCCCTTGGCAGGCTCCGCACGGCGCCTCTGCGTTCCCCCCTCGCCCCCGCTGGTCGCCGCGGCCAAGCCGCGTCGACCAGCCGATCCCGAACGCGACCCCTTCGTCGCCACGCGCGTGGCGGGCGGGCCCATGGAGAACTACTGGCGGCCCGCCCCGGCGCGGGGAGCTTCGAGCAGCGTCCGCACCCAGGCGTCGGTGAGCTTCTCCTGGACGGTGTTCTGGCGGAGGCGGGCGGCGAGGTTCTTCCAGTCGACCCAGTCCTGCGGCTGGTCCTGGTTGGAGCAGGAGAAGATGATCGTCTCCTTGCCGGTGGCGGGATCGACGTGCTTCTGCAGGCACTGCGCGCAGATCTCCTTCATCATGCACTGCATGGGCGAGTTGATCGACGCAATGGCGACGTGGCCGGGCTTGAAGTGCGGCGCGAGCACGCCGTGGCGCGCGTCCTTCACGGCGGCCATCATGCGGTCGCTGCCGATGGCGATGATGCGCGCGCACGAGGGCAGCGGCACCACCGCCTCGCCGAGCTCGCCCTGGGCGAAGGCGAGCATGGCCTGCACGATGTTGCCGACGAAGGAGCGGTCCTGCGGGCGGCGCGCCGGGGGCGGCGTGCCGGCGTCGACGCTCCAGATGACCTGGTCGGTCGCGGCCTCGATCTCCTCGACCTTGTAGATGTCCTCGGCGCGGCGATAGCCGGCGAAGTAGAGGACCTTGTTGCCGCGCTCGCGGAGCGCCTTCGCGATGGAGAAGAGCACGGCGTTGCCGAGGCCGCCGCCGCACAGGACCACGGACTCGCCGCGGGGGATCTCCGTGGGGGCGCCGGTCGGGCCCATGACGACGACGGGCTCGCCGGGCTCGAGCGTCGCGCACTGGCGCGAGCTGCCGCCCATCTCGAGGACGATGAGCGAGAGGAGGCCCTTCGCCTTGTCGACCCAGGCGCCCGTGAGCGCGAGGCCCTCCATGGCCATGCGCGAGCCGCGCGTGACCCGCGCGTAGGCCTCGAAGTCCTGCAGGCGAAAGAACTGCCCCGGCTCGAAGCGGCGGGCCGCGGCCGGGGCGCGCACGATGACGTCCACGATCGTGGGCGTGAGGCGGTCGACGCGCACGACCGTCGCGCGCAGCTCGTCATCGAGCTTCTGCGTGAAGGCGAGCCACTTCGCGTCGCGCGCGCGCTGGGCGGCGCCGTCCTCGTGCACGATCGCGCGCAGCTCGTCGGCGAAGAGCTCGGCGACGTGCGGCGCGCCGTCCTTGGCCGAGGCCATGGCGCGCACGACCGAGCCGGCGTAGACGGGGTGGTTGTCGCCGTAGAAGCTGACCGTGCGTCCCGCGTGCAGGTATGAAGTGAAGAAGCCGACCTCGCCCTCGTGCGGCAGGCGGAGCTGCAGGCGGCCGTCCTCGTTGCGGACGGCGACGAAGGGGCGGAAGCTCTTCGTGCGCGGCTCGATCTGGAACGTGCCGGGCCGCTCGTGCTCGTACGTGATGTTGGGCTGCGTCCCCGCGGCCACGAAGACGCTGCGCGCGGGCAGGGTCACGTTGCCGTCGACCTTCTGCCACTTCACGTTCCCGTCCTCGCCGACGGGCTCGTGGCGCTCGAACTCGACCGCCTTCACGGCGCCGGTCTCGTCGGGGACGAAGGCCACGGGCGAGAGCTTCTCGATGAAGCGCACGCCCTCCTCGTGGAACTTCATGATCTCTTCGTGGTTGAGGCGGTAGGCCGGGCTGTCCTTCATCGACCGCCGGTAGACCAGCGAGACGCCGCCCCACTGGTTGACGAGGCTGGCGAAGTCGGGCGCCTCGCCCGCGGCCGTGGCGCGCGCGCGTTCGGCGCGGACCGCGCGGCCGTGCGCCAGGAACTCGTGCGCGACGGCTTGCTCCTCGGCGTCGAACGTCGCGAGCGCCGCCGCCTCGTCGCCCCCGTTCGAGGCGACGAGCGCCTCCCAGCGCGCCAGGAACTTCTCGACCTGGACCGGGTAGTACGCCGCCGCCTCGGTCGTCGTGTCGATGCCCGTGAGCCCGCCGCCGATGACGAGCGCGGGCAGGCGCACCTGGAGGTTCGCGAGCGAGTCCTTCTTGAAGCCGCCCGTGAGCTGCAGCGCCATGAGGAAGTCGGAGGCCTTGCGCACGCCCCGGATGAGGTTGTTCTTGACGTCGATGATGGTCGGCTTGCCCGCGCCCGCGGCCAGCGCGAGGTGGTCGAAGCCGAGCGCGAACGCGCCCTCGACGTCGAGCGTGCCGCCGAAGCGCGTGCCGCCGTACACGCGGAACGTCGCGCGCCGCGCGAGCGTCAGGTAGAGGGCGGTGAGGAAGTTCTTGTCCCAGCGGACGGTGATGCCGTACTCGGCGACGCCGCCGAAGCCCGCGAGCGGCCGCTCGTCGAGGGGCTGCGTCAGCTCGGCCCAGCTCTTGACGGCGCGCGGCGGCCACTGGTCGGCGCCGAGCAGGTCAGACGGGAGCGGCTCGATCTTGAGGCCGTCGATGCCCACGACGCCGAAGCCCTCGTTGAGCAGGTGCTGCGCGAGCGTGTACCCCGCGGGCCCGAGCCCGACGACGAGCACGTTGCGCCCGCGGTAGGGCAGCGCGACGGGCCGCGCGCGGTTGAGCGGGTTCCAGCGCGTGAGCAGGCCGTAGATCTCGAAGCCCCAGGGCAGGCCGAGCACGTCCATGAGCACGCCCGTCTCCGCCTGCGGGATGTTGACGGGCTCCTGCTTCTGGAAGATGCAGCCCTTCATGCAGTCGTTGCAGATGCGGTGCCCCGTGCCCGGCAGCATGGGGTTGTCGACGACGACCATGGCGAGCGCCGCCAGCGAGTCGCCGCCCTTGCGCAGCACGTGCATCTCGCCGATCTTCTCGTCGAGCGGGCAGCCCGCGAGGACGACGCCGAGCGGGTTCTTCTTGAGGGCGCCGTGCTTGTCGTGCATGCCCTTCGAGCACGAGTCCTTCTCGCGCTCGTGGCAGTACATGCAGTAGTCCGACTCGTTCGCCACCTCGCGCGGCGACATGCGGTGGTCGGTGAGCCCGAAGCCGTCGCGCCGCCGGCGGTGCGAGAGCGGCCCGTCCGTGACGTTGGGCAGCTTGGGGTCGGGCCGCCGCAGCGGCACGAGGTCGTGGTGGTCGACGGCGTGCGGGACGTGGAACGACACCCAGCCCTTCACCGCCTCGCGGCCCGAGGGCGCGAAGCGGTGCACGGCCGCCCACCGCTCGAAGAGGTCGATGCGCTCGGCGAGCGTCTCGCCCGAGAGGCCCTCCTCGGCCTCGAGCGGCTCGCCCCGGTCCTTCGCTTCCTTCTCCTTGGCCTCGCTGGCGAGCAGGACGGCGAGCATCGTCGCGAAGGTCAGCTCGTCGTCGCCCGTGGCGATGAGCTCGGGGAACTTCGTCGCGCACAGCGACCGCACCTGCGTGCGCAGCGCCGAGGGCTCGTCGGCCGGCAGCCCGCTGTCCGGGTACTTCTTGACGGCGCGCCGGGCGATGAAGGTCTTCATCCGGAAGACGACGTCCTCGCGCGCCGCGCGGTCGAGCAGCGCCTGGTGCTCCTTCTCGACGCGGAAGAGGCGCGCCACGAAGCGCGCGAGCGGCCGGGCCACGGCGATGAGCAGCTCCGACTCGTCGGGCGGCGTCAGCGTGTCGCCCACGCGGTAGCCCTCGAGCTGCTCGGCCAGGGCGGCGTCACCCGCGGCGAGCTCCGCGCGGAACCGCGCGTCCAGCGCGGCGAGCCGCTCGGGCTCGTACAGGTCGGCGTAACGAAAACCGTCCACCCCCAGCGCGAAGTTCCGCTCCGAGCTCTCCGGAACCCTGCCTTTTCCTGCCGCGAACGCGAACCCTTCGAACATCTTGGCGCGATGTCATACAACGAAAAGGGCCCTTTGGGGGGGCGCGCCGCGCGCCCAGCGGTCCGCGTCAGAGCCCGCGCGGGACGTCGAAGCCCTGCAGGTAGCCGGCGCCGACGAAGTTCGTCGCCTCGGCGAGCAGGGCGCCCTCGAAGCGCATGACCTGCAGCGAGTGCAGGCGCCAGGCGCCGTCCGCGTCGGGCGCGTACCAGACGACGGCCGGCAGCCCGTTCGCGCGCGTGGGGGTGGCGCGGAGCCCGCGGGCCCACCGCGCCGAGAAGGGCGGCCGTCGCAGGAACGCCGTCAGCGCCTCGCGCCCCCGGAGCCACGTCGCGTGCGGCGGCATGGCGAAGACGACGTCGTCCTTGAGGCGCGCGACCAGCGCCTCGAGGTCGCGCGCCTCCCAGGCCCGCACGTACTCCCTGAGCGCGTCGGGCGGCGGGTCGTCGATGGGTCCGCGCGGTCGCGTCGCGACGGTCTCCCGCGCCCGGTGGAGCGCGCTGCTCACCGAAGAAACGGTGAGCGCGAGCGCCTCGGCGATCTCCTCGGACGACCAGCCCACGACGTCCTTGAGCAAGAGGACGGCCCGCTGGCGCGGCGGCAGCCGCTGCAGCAGGGCGATGAACGCGAGCGCCACCTCCTCGCGCGCCTCGGCCGCGGCGGCCGGATCGGGGAAGAGCTTCGCGTCGGGCGCCGGCGTGATCCACCGGGCGGCCTCGAGCTCCTCGAGCGGGTGCCCCGGCTCGCGGTCGAGCTGCGGCAGCTCGCGCCGCCGCCCGCGGGCCAGCGCCGTCAGGCAGGCGTTGGTGGCGATGCGCATGAGCCAGTGCGCGAGCGGCGCGTCCCCGGCGTAGGTCGCGCGCGCGCGCCACGCCCGGAGCAGCACGTCCTGGACGAGGTCCTCGGCGTCAGCGAACGAGCCGAGCATCCGGTAGCAGTGCCGCAGGAGATCCGGGCGGTGGCGCGCGAACGCGTCGCGGAGCTCCGCCGGGGGCGCGTCCGCCGTGCTCACGGCGTCACGCGCTCGCCCGCGCCGCGCGCGCCGCGATCTCGTCCATCACCAGCTTCCACGGGACGCGATCATAGTAGAGGTCGATGGCGCGGATGCGGCCGCCCTCGACGCGCAGCCACTCCACCGTCGGGACCACGCCCGCGGGCGTGTCGGTGACGAAGTCATAGATGACGCAGACGTCGCTGCCGTCGACGAAGACGCGCTTGATGTCCGTGCGCACGTGGATGGCGGCGATCCGCTCGAGCGCCGCGACGAAGTCGCGCGCCGTCGAGCGGGTGCTCGAGGGTCCGCGGAAGGCGAGGTCGGGGGCCAGCAGGACGTCGAGCCGCGCGAGCTCCTTCCTGCCGACGGCATCCAGATAATCGAGCGCCAGGGTCTTGGGATTGGTGGTCATGGTGGGTCCTCCTGCCATGACAGACTCCGGCGGCATGCAAAACTGTGCTGAAGCGCATTATCGTCCCTCCTGAGTCGGCCCTCCCATGCCCACGTCGCCCTCCCCCCTGCCCGTCCCGCTCGGCCCGGCGCCCGGCCTCTTCGACCGCCTGCGCGGCTCGATGACCTTGGGCGCCCTCGAGGTCGCGATCTGGGCGCTGGCCTCGATCGCGGTCGGCGTCGCGCTGAGCTGGCTGGCGCGCCGGGTGCTGCGGCGGATCGCCAAGAAGGCGCGCGCGTTCGACGACCAGTTCGTGGCGCGCCTGCGCGGGCCCCTGGCCATCGGGTTCGCGCTCGCGGCGGCGCACGTCGGCCTGGCGGCGCTCGACCTCGCGCCCTCGGCCGAGGCCACCGCGCGCCGCGTGCTGCAGGGCGGCTTCGTGGCGGCGCTGTTCTGGGTGCTGCTGCGCTCGATCGACGTCGCCGATCACCTCGTCTCGTCCTCGACGTGGGCCACCCGGCGGCTGGCCTCGAGGTCGTTCATCGGCCTGGCCGCCCGGGCCCTCAAGATCGGCGTCGTCATCGTCCAGGCCGTGGCGCTGCTGTCGCTGGCCGGCTACCCGGTGGGCAGCCTCATCGCCGGCCTCGGCATCGGCGGCCTCGCGCTCGCGCTCGGCGCGCAGAAGACGCTGGAGCACGTCTTCGGGGCCTTCGCGCTGGCCGTCGACCAGCCCTTCCGCGAGGGCGACTTCGTGAAGATCGACGACGTGATGGGCACCGTCGAGGGCGTGGGCCTGCGCTCGACGCGCATCCGCACCGCCGATCGCACGATGGTCGCCATCCCCAACGGCAAGCTCGCCGAGATGCGCACGGAGACGTTCGCGGCGCGCGACCGCCTCCGCCTCGCCTGCACGCTCGGCCTCACCTACGGCACGACGCGCGAGCAGATGGGCCGCGTGCTGGCCGGGCTCGAGGAGACGCTGCGGGCCCAGCCGAAGCTCTGGCGGGAGGGCGCGTCGGTGCGCTTCTCGGCCATCACGACGTCGTCCCTCGACGTCGGCGTCGAGGCCTGGTTCGACACGCGCGACTGGGCCGAGTTCCAGGCCATCCGCCAGGAGGTACTGCTGGGGTTCATGCAGGCGGTCGAGGCCGCGGGGGCGAGGCTCGCCTACCCCACGCGCACCGTGCACCTCGCGGGCGGCCCGCCGCCGGCGCCGGCGGGCGGGCGTTGACGGTCCGCGCCGCGCGCCTCGCGGCCCTGCTCGGGCCCCTGCTCGCCGCGTGCGGGG
>DASZWW010000452.1:0-14440 GCA_035546175.1 Polyangia bacterium | reverse complement strand
CGCCCCCGGCGTCTGCGCGCCCGGCGTCCCCAGGCCCGAGACCTCGACGCGGCAGAACTCCAGCTTGCTCGCCTTGGCGAAGTCCTCCTGGTCCATCGTGAAGTCGCCGTGCAAGCTACGACCGCGCCACTTGAGCACGGGCGCCTTGGCGCCCACGACCGCGCCGACCTTCGCCGACGTGTCCACGATCGAGCCCGCCTCGGTGGCGCGCAGCACGAGCTTGGCGAGGCCCGCTTGCACCTCATCGACCATCTTCTTGCGCGCGGTGACCTTGTCCTCGGCGTCGCGCAGGTCGCCCTTCTTGCCCGAGGCCTTCAGGCTGTCGCGCAGCTGCTCGAAGACCGCGAGCTTCGACTTGTTCTTCGCGAGCTCCCCCTCGAGGGCCGCGGCGCCCTGCAGCTTGCCGAGCGTGTCGCCCACGGCGAACTTCGTGCCCGCCGGCATGAGCTCGACGATCTTGCCCGCCGATTCGAACGACATCGTTCGGGCGTCGAGGTCGACGACGGTGCCGATCGTCGCGAACCAGCGATAGACGGCCGTGGGCTTCGGCGCGACGACGCGCAAGCGGATCGCCTCCGGCAGCGTCGGGTGCTTGAGCGTCCAGTAGTAGTAGCCGGCGCCGCCGCCCAGCCCCGCGAAGACGAACAGGAAGATGATGACCCCCTTGAAGCTGCGCTGCCGCTCGGGAGGCGGCGCGCGGAAGCGCATCGAGACGTCCTCGAAGGGCGTCATGACGACCTCGCCCGGCGCGGGCGGCTGGCGGCGCTCGGAGAAGCCGCGCGAGAACGAGCCCGTCCCCATGACGCCGATGGGGCGCGGGACGCCCGACGACGTCGCCGCCTCCACGGCGGCCTGGACCGGGCCCGACGTCACGATCTCCTCGAGGGCGTCGGACGACAGGACGGCGCCCGAGCTGTCGGCCTTCGCAGGCGCCGGGGCCGTCGCCGTCGCCGGCACGCCGCCCGGCTGGAACTGACCCGTGTTGACGCCCGTGTTCCACTCGAGCTCGGCGCTCTCGCCGCGCGACTCCGCGCCCGGGCGCGCGCCCCCCGGGTCGAGGAAGCCGAGCTCGCCGAGCTTCCTGCCGAACTCGTCGATCGCCTCGGGCGACAGCCCCGTCTGGTAGTTGGCGGCCGCCCAGGCGATGATCTCGTCGTAGTCCTGCTTGCCGTCGAGCTGGTGCGCGAGGTCGTACTCGAACTCGTAGAAGGTGAAGCTCGTCCCCGTCCCCGGATCGGTCACCTGGACGGAGGGCACGCCGTCCACCTCCGTCGCCGCCGCGGGTAGCTCCTTCCGGAAGCGAGGGGTCAGCTTCGCCATCGGATCGCGAGCTTACAAGCGACGATCGGGCATCGGCAACATATAGTGGGCGTCACGAACGTGGCACCCTCCGGCAAGCGCGAGCCGCGCGCCTTCGTGTATCGAGCAGGCGTCCGCGTGGCGCGAACGATCCTCGCCTGCGACGCGAGCGCGGGCAGCGATCTCATCTTCCTCTCGCACGCCTGGGCGCTGGACGCGCGCGCGGCGCGGGCGCTCCCCCGGGCGCGCCACGGCCGCCGACAGATCCTCACGACGGAGACCACCCTCGCGCTGCTCGGCGCGCCCGGCACGCGCCTCCGCGCGCACGCGCTGCTCGCCGGCCTCGGGCGTCCGTTCGCGCTCGGGGAGCTGCGGCTCGAGCTCTACGCCTCCGGGCACGCGCCCGGCGCGGCGTCGTTGCTGTGCGAGATCGGCACGGGGCCGGCGGCGAGGCGCGTCGTCTATGCCGGCGTGCTCGGCGCGGGCGACACGCCCGCCGTGCGCCCCGCCGATGCCCTCTGCGTCGACGCCACCTTCGGCGCGCCGCGCTTCGCCTTCCCGCCGGCCGCGGAGGCGCTCGCCGAAGCCCGGCGCCTCGTCCTCGAGGCCCTCGCCCGGGGCCGCGCGCCCCTGCTGCTCGTCGAGCCGTCGGCCGCCGCGCTGGCCGTCGCGGCGAACCTCGTCGAGGCCGGCGTCGGCGTGCGCGGGGCGCGGGCCGTCGTGCAGCTGGCGGCCGCGCACGCCCGCGCGAACCTGGCGGCGCCGCCCGTGCAGCGCTGGGACGGCAAGCTCCGCCCGGGCGAGGCGCTGCTGTGGCCCGCCGCCGCGCGCGAGGCCAAGCAGCTCGGCCGCCTCGAGTCGCCGACGGCCATCCTGGTCTCGGGCCGCGCGCGCGAGCCGGGCGAGCTCGGGCGCGCCCGCGCCGACCAGGGCGTGCCGCTCTCCGACCGCGCCGACTTCGCGGACCTGCTCCGCTACGTCGAGGCCACGGGCGCGCGCGAGGTCGCGCTCCTGCACGCGCCGGGCGACGAGCTCGCAAAGACCCTCCGGGCGCGCGGCATCGACGCCTACCCCCTGGGGCCGCCCCGACAGATAGCCCTCTTTTCGGGGGCCCCGGATACGCCGGCTCACGTTGTCTCGGCGGTGTGATCGAGGTAAATACAGGACGTGTTCAACCTCGGGATGGGCGAGATCACCGTCATCCTCCTCCTCGCCCTGATCTTCCTCGGCCCCTCGAAGCTGCCTGATCTGGCGGCCGGGCTCGGCAAGCTCATCAAGGAGATCCGCAAGGCGACCTCGGACGTGAAGAACGAGATCGCGCTCGACGACACGTTCCGCAAGCCGTTCGAGGAGCTGCGCGACGCCGTCACGCTGCACCCGGACGAGCTCAAGCGGCGCGATCAGTGGGCCCGGGAGCGCGAGGAGGCCGCGAAGCGCGCCGCCGAGGAGGCCGCGCGCGAAGCGGCGGCAGCCACGGTCGACGCCGAGGGCCGCCGCATCCCGCCGGACGGGCTCGCCGACCACGTCCAGCTCGACGAGGCCCAGAAGGCGGCCCTGCAAAAGGGCGAAGACCCGAAGATCGCCGCGCCCAGGCTGCCCGAGCCGAACGGCCCCAACGCGACGATCGTCCAGACCGCGCCGCCGCGCGGGGCGACGCTCGATGACATCCCGACGCCGCCGCCCGAGGAGACGGTCGCGAAGGCGCCGCCGCCCGCGCCGGCCGAGGCCTCCAAGGCCGACGAGACCCCGGCGAGGCCGTCGCTGTTCTCCTCGGTCCCCTCGCCCTCCGTCCCTCCTTTCAAAGGGGGCACGCCGCCCGTCGGCACCGTCGCGCGGCCCGACACGCTCCGCGGCCTCAAGCCCGGCGCGGCCAACGGGGGCGCCGCGCCCGCGGCGCCCCCGGGCCCCGACGCCGCGAACACCACTCAGATCCTCAGAGAAGAGGACCTCATCCCGAGCCTCAGCAGCGGCACGCCGCCGCCCCCGCCTCACCTGCCGGGCCTGCGCCCGGCCGGCGCGCCACGCCCGGTGGTGACGCCGCCGCTCCCGACGACGCCGACCGACAAGAAGAAACCGTAGTCCCGACGAGGACAACACCTCTTGCCGCAAACACAGGCCACGAAACCCGTGAGCTCCGACGACAACGTCTCGAAGGGATCGGCCGAGCCGGCCAGCTCCGACGAGGCCCGCATGAGCTTCATCGAGCACCTCGCGGAGCTGCGGCTCCGGCTCCGCAACGCCGCGATCATCTACCTGGTCGTGATGTGCGTGGGGTTCGTGTTCGTGAAGAAGTTCTTCTGGGTCCTCATGCGGCCGACGGTCCACGCCTGGACCGTTGCCCTGCACGGGACAGAGCCGACCTTCCACTTCCTCAACCCGACGGAGCCCTTCTGGGTCTACACGAAGCTCGCCATGTACGGCGCGCTCCTCGTCTCGAGCCCCTTCATCTTCTGGGAGCTGTGGAAGTTCGTCGCGCCCGGCCTCTATCGAAAAGAGAAGCGCATGGCGCTCGGCGTGACGGTGGCGAGCGCCTTCTGCTTCGTCAGCGGCGCGCTGTTCGGCTACTTCGTCCTCTGCACGCCGGCGCTGACGTACATGCTGAGCTTCGCCGAGAAGATCGAGGACTTCAAGATCGAGCCGACCATCACGATGAACGACGCCATCGGGTTCATGACGGCGATGCTCCTCGGGACGGGCGTGGCGTTCGAGCTGCCCGTCATCATGGGGGTGCTCGGCTGGCTCGGGCTCGTCAAGGCGCGCCAGCTCCTGCGCTTCAACAAGTACGCGCTCATCCTGGCCTTCGTCGTCGGCGGCGTGCTGACGCCCGGCCCCGACGTGCTGTCGCAGGTCTTGATGTCGGTCCCCCTCTTCCTCCTCTACAACGTGTCGATCCTCATCGTGTGGCTCATCGAGCGCGCGGCGCGCGACCGGCTCGCGAAGCTCGCCCAGGAGACGGGCGCCGACCTCGTTCCCCTCTCGGACACGGAGATCGAGAAGAAGTAGCGCAAAAAATTTGACCGCCCCGGAGCACCGATGAAGATGGGTCAGGTGCTTTATGCTGGGCGAGATATCCAACGCTGAAAAACGCGCGCGCCGCGCGCCCCGAATGTCGAATTCGGTGCTGATCACGACCGTGCGCCGCCGCGGCGCCGTGCCGGGCCTCGAGCGCCGGCTGCGCGCCGCGCACGACGTGCCGGCGTCGGGTCAGATCGTCTTCCGCGGGGGCGCGTACCAGGTCCTGCGCTAAGGCGAACATTCCATGTTCCGGTTGCTGAAGCTCTGCATGAGCCTGGCGGCGTTCCTCGTGTTCGCCTGGTTCGGGGCAACCGTGAAGCTCGGCTCGCGCACGCTCTTCGAGCACCTGCACGCCATCGGCCAGACGAGGGAATCGCAGGAGCTCGTCGACGGCACGAAGCAGGCCGCCGAGCCGCTCGTCGACGACGTCAAGCGGCACATCGGGCATGGCGAGAGGGACGACAAGGGCGACCGACGAGCGCAGCTCCCTCAGGCGCCGCCCGACGCCGGCGTGGCGCAGGACGACTTCTCGCCGTCGGAGCGGCGACAACTGCGGCGCCTGCTGGGCGCGGCCGAGCGCCACGCGAGCCTGAAGTAGCCGACGCCGCCGCCGGCGATGGCGTAAGCTTCGGCGCGCCATGCGACCCCTGCCGCCCCCCGTCGCCCTGGTCCGCGCAGCGACCCTGGCCGCGCTGGTCTGGGCGCTCGCGTCCTCGACGCCCGCGCGCGCGGAGCGTGACGCCGCCCTCTGGACGAACCAGCCGCACCGCAAGGCCGGCAGGAGCGCGCCGGCCGATCTCGCCGACCTGGCCGAGCGCGCGCGCCCGGCCGTCGTGCACGTGCGGGGCACCGTCGAGGAGCCATCGGGCGGCGGCGACGAGGGCGGCAAGACCTCGATCGGCACCGGCTTCATCATCCACAAGGCCGGCTTCATCGTCACGAACGAGCACGTCGTGCGCAACGTCGTCGATCTGCGCGTGCGCCTCTACGACGGCCGCGAGCTCGCCGCCTGCGTCGTGGGCGCCGACACCCCGACCGACATCGCCTTGCTCAAGGTCGAGGCGCCGTCGCCGCTGCCGATCCTCCCCCTCGGCGACTCCGAGGCCGTGCGCGTCGGCGAGTCCGTGGTGGCCATCGGTAACCCCTTCGGCTTCAACCACAGCGTGACCGCCGGGATCGTGTCGGCGAAGGAGCGCGTCGTCGACCGCTCCTCGCTGCACGAGGCGAGCGAGCCGGACATCTACTCGTTCTTCATCCAGACGGACGCGTCGATCAACGTCGGCAACTCGGGAGGGCCGCTCATCGACGCCTCGGGCGCCGTGATCGGCGTGAGCGCGGCGTTCTGGGCCGGTCACCCCCTGCAGCCGGCGCAGGGCATCGGCTTCGCCATCCCCATCAACATCGCGAAGTCGCTGCTGCCGCGGCTGCACGACAAGGGCGTCGCCCCGCGCGCCGTGCTGGGCGTGGACGCGCAGCCCATCGATCCGGCGCTCGAGGCGGCGCTGAAGCTGCCGTCGGCGCGCGGCGCCTTGATCGCGAGCGTGGGCAAGGGCTCGCCCGCAGAGGCCGCCGGGCTGGAGGCGGGCGACGTCGTGGTGGCGTGGAACGGCACGCCGGTGGCGACGAGCGAAGACCTGAAGATCGACGCCCAGCTCAGCATCCCCGGCGTGCGCGTGAAGGTCGCGCTGCTGCGGGACGGCAAGCGCGTCGAGCGCGACGTCGTGCCGAAGCTGGCGCCCGGCAAGGGCCCGGTGGCGATTCACCCCTCGAGCTGCGGCCGCCCGCGCGAGATCCCCATGACCGGCGGCGGCGAGGACATCGAGGTGCAGGACGTGCCGGCGTCGCACGCGTCGGGGCTGCCGGGGGGACGCGGGATCGCGGTGAGCAAGCTCTCGGAGCATGGCGCCGCGGTGCAAGCGGGCTTGCGCCTCGGCGACGTCATCTTGAGGGTGGGCGCCGCCGGCGTGCGGACCGCGAAGGACTTCGGCGCCGCCCTCGGCGCGTACAAGCCGGGCGACAGCGTGCCGGTCCTCGTGCGGCGCGCGGGCTTCGACTTCTGGACCGCGCTGCCGCGATGAGACACTGACGCCATGGAGCCTGCCCGATGATCGAAGAGAAGCTCTACCGGAAGCTCGTCGACGACACCTACGCGCGGATCGATCGCGCCTTCGAGGACGTCGACCCCGATCTCGCCGAGGTCACGATCTCGCAGGGCGCGCTCACCATCGTCTTCGGCGAACGCCTGAGGCTCATGCTGACGCCGCAACCGCCCGTGAGGCAGCTGTGGGTCGCGTTCCGCGATCGAGCGTGGCACTTCGACTGGGACGCCGGGCGCGGCGCGTGGCTGGACGACCGCGGACAGGGCGTCGAGCTCGAGCGGCTCGTGGCGGACACGACGCGCCAGACGGCGAAGGTCGACGTGCGGATCGCCAGGCCATAGCCCGCGCCGCCGCGCGTGGCATAGTTCCCGCCATGAGGGTCGTCATCACGGGCGCGAATCGGGGAATCGGCCTCGGGCTCGCGCGCGCCTACGCAGCGCGCGGGGACGAGGTGTGGGCGACGACGCGCCGGCCGGGCGAGGCGACGGAGCTGCAGGCCCTCGCGCGTGGGTCGGGCGGGAAGGTGCGCGTCCACGAGCTCGACGTGCGCGACGACGCGCAGGTCGCCGCGCTCGCGGCCGCGCTCGGCGGCGCGGGCGTCGACGTGCTCGTCAACAACGCGGGCATCGCGGGCAGCTGGAGCACGACGCTCGCCTCGTTCGACGTCGAGGAGGCGCTGCGCTGCTTCGACACGAACGCGCTCGGCGCCGTCCGCGTCACGCGCGCGCTCGTCCCCCACCTGCGCGCGGCGCGCGGCAAGGTCGTCAACATGACGTCGCGCATGGGCTCGATCGGCGACAACGGCAGCGGCCGCGGGTACGCCTACCGCATGTCGAAGGCCGCGCTCAACATGGCGACGCGCAACATTGCGCACGAGGTGAAGGGCTTCGGCGGCGTGGCCGTCGCCCTCCACCCGGGGTGGGTCAAGACCGAGATGGGCGGCGACGGCGCGCCGGAGGAGATCGCCGACGCCGTCGCGCGCATCGTCGGCGCGATCGACGGGCTCGACGCGGCCAAGAGCGGGCGGTTCTGGCACGCCAAGGGAGAAGAGCTCCCCTGGTGAGCTACACTCTCGTCCCGATGCCCAACTGGCAACCCGCGATCCTGGCGCCGCCGACGGCGGCTGGCCGCTTCATCACCCTCGGGCTCACGGGCGACGCGCAGCCGCGGGACGTCGCCAAGCGCCTGGGAGCGCTGTCGGTGCGCGAAGGGCTCGTCGTCGGCGTCGGCGAGCCGCTCGTGCGCGCGCTCGGGGCCAAGGTCGAAGGCCTGCGCCCCTTCCCCGTGGTGAGCGGTCCCGGCGGCACGTTCCCGTCGACTCAAGGCGCCGTCTGGCTGTTCGTGGGCGGCGCCGATCCGGGCGAGATCCTGCACCGCTCGCGCCGCGTGGTCGCCAGCCTCGGCGACTTCGTGCGCGTCGACGAGGACCTTCCCTCCTTCGTCTACAGCGGCGGGCGCGACCTCTCGGGCTTCGAGGACGGCACCGAGAACCCGAAGGACGCGCGCGCCGTCGAGGTCGCGTTCGGGGGCGGCGACGGCGGCTCGTTCGTCGCGACGCAGAGGTGGCTCCACGACCTCGGGGGCTTCGAGCGCCTCTCCCAGCAGGCGCGCAACGACGTCATCGGCCGCGACCAGATCTCGAACGAGGAGCTGGCGAGCGCGCCGCTCTCGGCGCACGTCAAGCGCACGGCCCAGGAGAGCTACGACCCGCCGGCGTTCGTCCTCCGCCGCTCGATGCCCTGGGGCGACATCCGCGAGCACGGCCTCTACTTCGTGGCGTACGCGGCGACGCTCGACTCCTTCGAGCGCCAGCTGCGCCGCATGGCGGGCCTCGACGACGGCATCTCCGACGCGCTCCTCAAGCTCTCGCGCGCGCTGACGGGCGGGTACTTTTGGTGCCCGCCCGTCTCGGACGGCAAGCTCGACCTGCGCGCCCTCGGCGTCTGAAGCCGCCTCTCGCGAGGACTTGCGGAACTCCGGCTTCCGGAACGCCGCATGATGCGATGACGGTTTTGCTTGAACGAGTCTGACGAAGGGCTAGGGTCGCTTCCGCAACGACGACGCAGTGACCCTCACAAAGGAGCCCCCCATGAAGCTCACCCGTATCATCTTCCTCGCGGCCGCCGTCTTCATCCCCAGCACGTGGACGCTGGCGATGGCCGCTGACCCGGCCCCGGCCGCCCCCGCCGGCGAGAAGACCGAGAAGACCACGAAGAGCAAGAAGGAGGGCGCCGCCGGCGACTCCAAGGCCGCCGACAGCGGCGAGAAGAAGACCGAGAAGAAGGTCGAGAAGAAGTAGCCCGTCCCTGCATCCCCTGAGAACCGGGCCGGCCTCGCGCCGCGCCCGGTTTTTTTGCGCCCGGGCGGCGAAGTGCGCCGGTCGGCCGAATACCTCCCCGGGCCTCAAGGGCCGGCCGCCCTCACCCGATGTTGTTTGCAAGATGCTCGCGCGCATGAGGGACCTGCTCGGGGACGAGGACGGCGCCACGGCGGTCGAGTACGGGCTGATCGTCGCGGCGATCGCCGGACTGATCATCGTCGTCGTCTTTCTCCTCGGCAAGAAGGTCAACAACGCGTTCAGCAACGTCGCGGCCCACATGCCCTGACCGCGCCGGACGCAAAAAAGGGAGGCTGCGCCGAAGCACAGCCTCCCTTCGATCATTTCGAGCGGGCGCGGCGTGGCCTTGCCGCGCGTGTCGCTAGGCTAGAAGTCGTCGTCGCCGCCGCCCATGCCGCCCATGCCGCCGGCGCCGGCGCCGTGGCCGCCACCGGCCGCGGGGGTCTTCTTCTTCGGGCGCTCGGCGACCAGGGCCTCGGTCGTCAGCATGAGCGAGGCCACGGAGGCCGCGTTCTGCAGCGCCGCGCGCACGACCTTCGTCGGGTCGATCACGCCCGCCTTGACCAGGTCCTCGTACTCTTCGGTCGCCGCGTTGAAGCCGAAGGCGCCCTTGCCGCCCTTGACCTTCTCGATGACGATCGAGCCGTCGACGCCCGCGTTGCTCGCGATCTGGCGCAGCGGCTCCTCGCACGAACGCCGGATGATGTTGACGCCGTACTGGCGATCGTCGTCGAACTTCAGGCCCTCGATCGACGACAGTGCGCGGATGAGCGCGACGCCGCCGCCCGGGACGATGCCCTCCTCGACAGCCGCGCGCGTGGCGTGCAGCGCGTCCTCGACGCGGGCCTTCTTCTCCTTCATCTCGGACTCGGTGGCCGCGCCGACCTTGACGACGGCGACGCCGCCCACGAGCTTGGCCAGGCGCTCCTGCAGCTTCTCGCGGTCGTAGTCGGAGGTCGTGTCCTCGATCTGCGCGCGGATCTGCTTGACGCGGCCCTCGATGTCCGGCTTCTTGCCGGCGCCCTCGACGATCGTCGTGTTGTCCTTGTCGACCGTGATGCGCTTCGCGCGGCCGAGCTCCTTGAGCGTGAGGCTCTCGAGCTTGATGCCGAGGTCCTCCGTGATGGCCTGGCCGCCCGTCAGCACGGCGATGTCCTTGAGCATCTCCTTGCGGCGGTCGCCGAAGCCCGGGGCCTTGACGGCGCAGACGTGCAGCGTACCGCGCAGCTTGTTGACGACCAGCGTGGCGAGCGCCTCGCCGTCGATGTCCTCGGCGACGATGAGGAAGGGCTTGCCCGACTTCGCGACCTGCTCGAGGACCGGCAGGAGGTCCTTCATATTCGAGAGCTTCTTCTCGTGGATGAGCACGTACGCGTCCTCGAGCACGGCCTCCATGCGCTCCGCGTCCGTCACGAAGTACGGCGAGAGGTAGCCGCGGTCGAACTGCATGCCCTCGACGACGTCGAGCGTCGTCTCCATCGACTTCGCCTCCTCGACGGTGATGACGCCCTCCTTGCCGACCTTCTCCATGGCCTCGGAGAGGATGTCGCCGATGAGCGTGTCGCCGTTGGCCGAGATGGTCCCGACCTGGGCGATCTCGGTCTTGCCCTTGGTGGGCTTGGCCTGCTCCTTGAGGTTCGCGACGATCTTCGCCACGGCGGCGTCGATGCCGCGCTTGATGTCCATCGGGTTGTGGCCCGCGGCGACCAGCTTGGACCCTTCGGTGTAGATCGCCTGCGCGAGGACGGTCGCCGTGGTCGTGCCGTCACCCGCGATGTCGGAGGTCTTCGAGGCGACCTCCTTGACCATCTGCGCGCCCATGTTGGCGAGCTTGTCCTCGAGCTCGATCTCCTTGGCGACGGTGACGCCGTCCTTGGTGACCGTGGGCGAGCCCCACGACTTCTCGATGATGACGTTCCGGCCGCGCGGCCCGAGCGTCACCTTGACGGTGTTGGCGAGGATGTTGAGCCCGCTCGCGATGCTCTGCCGGGCGCTCTGCGAAAAAACGATCTCTTTGGCTGCCATGACTGTCTCCGTTTCTTTCCCGTTTGTCCGTTACTCGATCACCGCGAGGACGTCGTCCTCGCGCAGAATCAGGTGCTCGGCGCCGTCGATCTTGATGTCGCTGCCCGAGTACTTCGAGAAGAGGATCTTGTCGCCCGCCTTGATCTCGAGCTTGCGCAGCGAGCCGTCCTCCTGGACCTTGCCGGCGCCCACGGCGACGACCAGGGCCTCGAGCGGCTTCTCCTTCGCCGTGTCCGGGATGTAGAGGCCGCCCGCGGTCTTCTCCTGCTCCTCGAGGCGCTTCACCAGAATGCGGTCGTAAAGTGGCTTGATCTTCATTGCTCCGTCTCCTTGTCTCTTTTCCCTCTGCGCGGCGCTCAAGCGGCGCCGGTCTTCTTCGCCTTCTTGCTCGGCTTGTCACTCGAGCCCTTGCTCTCGGACTTCGATTCAGCCTTCGGCTCCGACTTCGATTCGGACTTGGGCTCGCTCGAGGAGGAGCCGCCGGTCGCCTCCGCGGCGCTTCCCGGCGCCTTCGAGGAACCGTAGAGGTCCGCGTACCAGCCGCCGCCCTTGAGCGTGAACGAGGTGGCGCTGATCAGCTTCTCGACCTTCTTGGCCTTGCACTTCGGGCAGGTGCGGACGGGGGCGTCCGACATCTTCTGCCACTCCTCGAAGCGGTGCCCGCAGGCGCCGCAAGCGTACTCGTAGATGGGCATCGGCCGGACGGAGCATAGACACCGTTCCGGGGCTGTCAAGCACCCGCCGAGAGTGCTAATTCAAACAAGGAAATCTTTGTGCTTATATAGGCTTACATACATAAATAGATCGCGCCACCCGGGGGCCTCGATTCCGGCTACGGTGCTCCCGGTCATGTCTTCCGCGATCAAGCCCGAGGGATGGGCCCGGCCCGCCGGCTTCTCCCACGGCATGATGGCCGCCGGGAGGATCCTCGCCGTGGCCGGTCAGGTCGGCGCCGACCGGGACGGGGAGCTCGCGTCGGGCCTCGTCGCCCAGTTCGACCGGGCGCTCGCGAACGTCGCGGAGGTGGTCGCCGCGGGGGGCGGTCGGATCGAGGACGTGGTCTCGATGACGGTCTACGTCCTCGATCGCGCGGCGTACCTGGCGGCGCGGCCGGCGCTCGGCGAGGTCTGGCGGCGGCGGGCCGGACGTCACTACCCGGCCATGACGCTGGTCGAGGTGCGAGGGCTCGTCACCGAGGGCGCCCTCGTCGAGGTGCAAGCGCTGGCGGTGCTGCCGTGACGCCGGAGCTGCTCGTCGATCGGGGGGGCGACGGCGTCGCGACCGTGACGTTCAACCGCCCCGAGACGCTCAACGCCCTCACGTTCGAGAGCTACCGCGCGCTCCGCGACACGTTCCGCGGGTTCGCGGCCGAGGCGAACGTGCGCGCGGTGATCCTCACGGGCGCGGGCCGGGGGTTCTGCTCGGGCGGCGACCGCCGCAAGATCGTCGCCGCGCTCGGCGGGATGACGTCCCACGAGATCCTCCAGTTCACGCGCCTCACCGGCGACTGCGTCCTCGCGATGCGTGAGCTCGAGAAGCCCGTCGTCGCGGCGGTGGGCGGCGCCGCCGTGGGCGCGGGCGCCGTGCTGGCCCTCGCCGCGGACTTCCGGGTCGCCTCCGAGCGGGCGCGCTTCGGCTTCGTGTTCTCGAAGCTCGGCCTCTCGGGCGCCGACATGGGCGCGGCCTGGCTGCTCCCGCGCATCGTGGGCCTGGCGCGCGCGACCGAGCTGCTCATGCTCGGGCACATCATCGACGCCGACGTCGCCAACGGCTTCGGCCTCATCAACGACTACGTCCCGCACGACGAGCTCCAGCCGGCGGCGCGCGCGCTGGCCGCCCGGCTGGCTGCGGGCCCGCGCGAGGCGCACGCCGTCACGAAGCGGATGCTCAATCGGGAGGCGCACCTCGATCTCGCCGCGGCGATAGAGGCCGAGGCCGTCGCGCAGGCCGCGTGCTTGCAGACGGAGGCCTTCCGCGAGGCGGCGCGGCGCTACGGGGAGGAGTGACGCGTGCGCCCCTTCACCGACGAGCGCCACGACGAGCTCCGCGCGCGCGTCGAGCGCTTCGCGCGCGAGCCGCGCCCACACGCCGACGGCGCGACGCGCGCCCTCGCCGACGCCGGCCACCTCGCGCTGGCGGTGCCCGCGGCTTACGGCGGCGCCTTCCCGGCCATCTCGCCCCTGGCGCTCGCCGTCGCGCGCGAGGCGCTCGCCGGCGACCAGGCCGACTGCGACGCCGCCCTCGCCGTGCAGACCTTGGCCGCCATCCCCATCGCGCGCGCGGGCGCGGCCGAGCAGCGCGAACGCTGGCTGCGCGGCCTCGCGAGCGGCGGCGAGCGCGGCGCGTTCGCGCTCACAGAGGTCGGGTCGGGCTCGGACGTCGCGTCCCTCGAGACCTCGGCGACGCACGAGGGTGAGGGATACCGGCTCGACGGTGAGAAGGTGTTGATCTCGGGCGCGCCGTCGGCGACCGCCTTCGTCGTGTTCGCGCGCGCGGGCGCCGAGCCGCGCGCGATCACGGCCTTCGTCGTCCCCGCGGCGACGCCCGGGCTCTCGGTCGCCGCCGTCCCGAACCTCGGCGACCACGAGCTCGGCACCGTGCGCTTCGAGGGCGTGTGGGTGCCCGCCTCGGCGCGGCTCGGCGCCGAGGGGGACGGCCTCTCGCTGGCGCTCGGCGCGCTCGAGCTCATGCGGCCGACGGTGGGCGCCGCCGCGTGTGGCATGGCCGCGCGCGCGCTCGCGGAGACACGTGCCGTCGTACGCGGGCGCAAGCGCGGCGGCGTGGCCCTCGCCGAGCACGAGAGCGTGCGCATGAAGCTCGCCGAGCTCGCGACCGAGCTCGAGGCGGCGCGCCTGCTCGTCTACCGCGCCGCCTGGCTGCGCGAGAGCACGCCGGCACACGAACGCCTCGACGCGCCGTCGGCGATGGCCAAGCTCTTCGCGACCGAGGCGGCGGGGCGCATCGTCGACGCCTGCGTGCAGCTCCACGGCGGCCTGGGCATCGTGCGCGGCGCCGTCGTCGAGCGCCTCTACCGCGAGGTCCGCGCGCTGCGCATCTACGAGGGCGCGAGCGAGGTCCTGCAGCTCGTCATCGCCAGGTCGCTGCCGTGACCGCGCCCGGGCGCCCGGCCTAAGGCGCGGTGCCCCAGGTGAGCTTGCCGGAGACGTAGCCGGTGATGTGCGGGTCGTCGTCGAAGTTGGCGCCCGTGTCGGAGAACGAGTAGTCGTTCGCCTGGTTGTACATCCCCGTGCCGTGCATCGTGACCTGGACTTCGCCGGTGTCGGCGCCCGGGGCGAGCGTGCCGCTCGCGAACGAGATCACCGCGTATTGATCGGCTGTCGGCTTGCTCGTGGCCGGGTTCTGGAACGCGATCGTGCACGGGTGCGCCGTGCTGGCGCAGGTGCCGGCCTGCGCGCCGGTGCCGTCGATCGTGAACCAGTAGCGCACGCTCACGTTGTTGAGGGCGATGCTGGTCGTGCCCGTGTTGACGACCTTGATCGAGTACTCGGCCTGCAGGACCGAGGCGCCGTTCTGGCGGCACTCGTACTGGACCTTCAACATGCAATTGCAGCCCGCGCCGCCCGCGCCGCCCGCGCCCGCCATGCCTCCGCCCCCTGCGCCCCCCATCCCGCCGGTGCCCGCCGCGCCCGTGCCGCCCGCCCCT
>DASZWW010000451.1:0-9023 GCA_035546175.1 Polyangia bacterium | reverse complement strand
GGGCGCCGAGGCGCGCCGCGCCGGCCGGGAGCAGGCCGGGCTCGCGCGCCGCCGCCTCGAGGCCGGCCCGCGTCTCGGCGCCGCTCGCCAGCAGGAGGGCGAGCTGCCGGCGCCACAGCTCGACGTGCGCCGCCGAGCGCGGGAGCAGCGCCAGGATCGGGCCCACGCGGGCGTAGCGCTCGCCGCAGCCGGCGCAGGCGGGCGCGGGCGGGCGGGGATCGAGGGAGGCGGCGCAGCGGACGCAGGCGACGCGGTCGAGGACGCTCTCGCTCACGCCCCCACTGTCGATCCGATCGGCGCGTTCGGCAACGGACGGCGCCGCAGGCGGCGGCGCTCGAGGCGAAGCCGGTCGAGGTAGAGGTAGATGACCGGCGTCGTGAAGAGGTTGAGGAGCTGCGACACCGCGAGCCCGCCCACGATGGCGATGCCCAGCGGCCGCCGGAGCTCCGAGCCGGCGCCGAAGCCGATGGCGAGCGGGATGGCGCCGAAGACCGCCGCGAGCGTCGTCATGAGGATGGGGCGGAAGCGCAGCAAGCAGGCCTTGTGGATGGCGTCCTTCGGCTCGAGCCGCTGCTCGCGCTCCGCCTCGAGCGCGAAGTCGATCATCATGATGGCGTTCTTCTTGACGATGCCCAGCAGCAGCACGATCCCGATGAGGGCGATGATGCTGAAGTCGAGGTGCGCGACGAGCAGCGCGATGAGGGCGCCCACCGCCGCCGACGGCAGGGTCGAGAGGATGGTGAGCGGGTGGACGAGGCTCTCGTAGAGGATGCCGAGCACGAGGTAGACCGACACGAGCGCCGCCAGGATGAGCCACGGCTCGCTGGCCAGCGACGCGCCGAAGGCCTGCGCCGTCCCCGAGAACCCGGCGCTGATGCTGGCCGGCATGCCGATCTTGCGCTCCACGGTGTCGATGGCCTTGATGGCGTCGCCGAGGGCCTTGCCGGGCGCCAGGTTGAAGGAGAGCGTCACCGACGGGAACTGGCCTTGGTGCGTGATGCCGAGGGGCATGAGGCCCGTCGAGAACCGGGCGATCGACCGCAGCGGCACGATGGCCCCCGTCGTCGAGCGCACGTAGATGCGCTCGAGCTCGTCCGGCCCGTTCTGGTAGTCGGGCGTCGCCTCGAGCACGACCCGGTAGTAGTTCGAGGCCGTGAACGACGTGGCCACCTGCCGCTGGCCGTAGGCGTCGTAGAGGGCGTCGTCGACGGCGCCCATCGTCACGCCCAGGCGCGCCGCGCTGTCGCGATCGACCGTGACGTCGAGCTCGAGGCCCGCGGTCTGCTGGTCGGTGTTGACGTCGCGCAGATCGGGGATCTTGCGCAGCCCCTCGAGGACGCGCGGCGCCCACGTGCGCAGCTCCTCGAGGTTCGCGTCCTGCAGCGTGTACTGGTACTGCGTGCGCGAGCCGCGGCCGCCGATGCGCAGGTCCTGCACCGACTGCAGGAACAGCGTCATGCCCGGCGTGCGGGCCAGCTTGGGGCGCAGCCGGTTGATGACCTCGTCGGAGGTCGACTTGCGCTGATCGTACGGCTTGAGGGGCACGAAGATCGTCCCCGTGTTCCCCGAGCCGCTCTGGCCGCCGAAGAACGAGACCGTGTGCGCGACGTCGGGATCGGCCTGCACGACGGCGTTGACCTTCTCCTGCAGGTGCCGCATCGCCGTCGACGAGATGTCCTGCGACGCCTCGGAGAACCCGGAGATGAGCCCGGTGTCCTGCTGCGGAAACAGGCCCTTCGGGATGACGATGGCGAGCACCACCGTGAGCGCGACCGTGGCGATCGTGAGCACGAGCATGAGCGGCGCGTGGTCGAGGACCCAGGTGATGCCGCGGTCGTAGCCGCGCTGGAGGGCGGCGAAGAGGCGCTCCGACAGCTCGTAGGCCCGCGAGCGCTTGCGGCGATCGTGCGCGCGCAACAGGTACGCCGCCATCGTGGGCGTGACCGTCAAGGACACGAGCGCCGAGATGACGATGGCGATGCTCAGCGTGACGGCGAACTCCCGGAAGAGCCGCCCGATGATCCCGCCCATGAGCAGGATGGGGATGAAGACGGCGATGAGCGACACCGTGATGGAGACGATCGTGAAGCCGATCTGCTTGGCCCCCGCGAGCGCGGCCCGCAGCGGCGGGTGGCCCTCCTCGATGTAGCGGGCGATGTTCTCCGTGACTACGATGGCGTCGTCGACGACGAACCCCGTCGAGATGGCCAGGGCCATGAGCGACAGGTTGTCGAGGCTGTAGCCGAAGAGGTACATGACGCCGAAGGTCCCCACGAGCGAGAGCGGCACGGCGACGCTGGGGATCACGGTGGCGCGGGCGCTGCGCAGGAAGAGGAACACGACGAGCGTCACGAGCACGACGGAGAGCACGAGCGTGCGCTCGACGTCGCGCACCGAGGCGCGGATCGTCTCCGTGCGGTCGAGGACGAGCTTGGTCTCGATGGCGGGCGAGATCGACTCGCGCAGGCGCGGCAGCGCCTGCTTGATGCGCTCGAGCGTGGCGAGGATGTTGGCGCCCGGCTGGCGGCGCACGATCATGAGCACGGCCCGCTTGCCGTCGATCCAGGCGGCCAGGCGGTTGTTCTCGACGTCGTCGAAGACCTTGGCCACGTCGCCGAGGCGCACGGCGCCGCCGTTCTGGTAGGAGATCACGAGCGGCCGGTAGGCGTCGGCGCCCAGCAGCTGGTCGTTGGCGGCCACCGAGTAGGTCGCGCGCGGCCCGGAGATGAGGCCCTTCGGCTGGTTCGACGTCGACGCCGCGAGCGCGTTGCGCACGTCGGCGCTCGAGAGGCCCATGTTGGCGAGCGCCTGCCCGTCGATCTGGACGCGCACGGCGGGCTGCTGGCCGCCGCCCACGAAGACCTGCCCCACCCCCTCGATCTGCGACATCTTCTGCGCGAGCACGCTGTTGGCGGCGTCGAACACCTGCGCGAGCGGCAGCGTGTCGGAGCGCAGCGAGAGGATCATGATGGGCGAGTCGGCGGGGTTGACCTTGCGGTAGTTCGGGCGCGTCGGCAGGTTGGCGGGCAGCTCGCCGCCCGCGGCGTTGATGGCCGCCTGGACGTCGCGCGCCGCCGCGGCGACGTCGCGCGAGAGGTCGAACTGCATCGTGATCTGGGTGTTGCCGAGCGAGCTCGTCGAGGTCATCTCGGTGAGGCCGGCGATGCGGCCGAAGCGGCGCTCGAGCGGCGTCGCCACCGAGGAGGCCATCGTGTCGGGGCTCGCCCCCGGCAGCGCCGCCGAGACGGACACCGTCGGGAAGTCGATGTCGGGCAGCGGCGCGACCGGCAGGTGAAAGTACGCCGCCCCGCCCGCGAGCAGCACGGCCGCCGCGAGCAGCGACGTCGCGACGGGGCGCCTGATGAACGGCGCCGAGATGCCGCCCTCGCGCTCCGCCTCCTCGCGCCCCTGCTCGCTCACGACCCGCCTTCGGAGACGATGGGGCCCGTGGCCCGCTCCGGCACGCCGCGCTTGCGCCGCACCCAGGCCGCGGCCCGCTCCATGTAGAGGTAGATGACGGGCGTCGTGTAGAGCGTGAGCACCTGCGAGAGGAGCAGGCCGCCCACGATCGTGATGCCGAGGGGGCGCCGCAGCTCGGAGCCGATGCCGCGGCCGAGCGCGAGCGGCAGGCCGCCGAGCAGCGCGGCCGCCGTCGTCATCATGATGGGGCGGAAGCGCAGCAGGCACGCCTCGTGGATGGCCTCGCGCGGCGTCTTGCCGTGCTCGCGCTCGGCCTCGAGCGCGAAGTCGATCATCATGATGGCGTTCTTCTTGACGATGCCGATGAGCAGCACGACGCCGATGAGGGCGATGATCGAGAACTCCGAGCCGCACACGATGAGGGCCAGGAAGGCGCCCACGCCCGCCGAGGGCAGCGTCGACAGGATCGTGATGGGGTGGATGTAGCTCTCGTACAGGACGCCCAGCACGATGTAGACCGTCACGAGCGCCGCCAGGATGAGGAGCGGCTCGCTGCCGAGCGAGTCGCTGAAGGCCCGCGCCGCGCCCTGGAAGTCGCCGTGCAGCCCCACGGGCGCGCCCAGCGACGCCACGGCCGCGTTGATGGCGTCGACCGCGTCGCCCAGCGACGCCCCGCTCGCCAGGTTGAAGGAGAGCGTCACGGCGGGGAACTGGCCTTGATGCGCGATCGACAGCGCCGCCTGGTGGCGCTCGTAGTGCGAGAAGGCCGAGAGCGGCACGGGCGCGCCGCTCGCGCCGCGCACGTAGATCTGGTCGAGCGCCTGCGGGTCCTGCTGCGGCCCCGGCGCGACCTCGAGGATGACGCGGTAGAGGTTGAGCTGCGTGAAGATCGTCGAGACCTGCCGCTGCCCGAAGGCGTCGTAGAGGGTGTCGTCGATGACCTGCGAGGTCACGCCCAGGCGCGAGGCCGTGTCGCGATCGACGACGAGCTGCAGCTGCAGGCCGCCCGCCTGCTGATCGCTGGCGACGTCGATGAGCCCGGGCAGCGCGCGCAGGCGCTCGAGCACGCGGGGCGCCCACTCGGACAGCTCGTCGCCGTCGGCGTCCTCGAGCGTGTACTGGTACTGCGTGCGGCTCGTGCGCGTGTCGAGCTGCAGGTCCTGCACGGCCTGCAGGTACACGTCGACGCCCGGCACCTTGGCCAGGCCCTCGTCGAGGCGCTCGATGATCTCCTGCGCGCTCGAGCGGCGCTCGGCGTGCGGCTTGAGGGCGATCGAGAGGCGCCCGGCGTTGAGGGTGGGGTTCGTGCCGTCGGCGCCGATGAAGGAGGACACCGTGGCGACGTCGGGGTCCTGGCGGATGACGTCGGCCACGGCCTGCTGGCGCTCGCTCATGGCCGCGAACGAGACGTCGGGCGGCGCCTCGGTGACGCCGAGCAGGAGCCCCGTGTCCTGCTGGGGGAAGAGCCCCTTCGGCACCATGAAGGCGAGCGCCGCCGTGACGAGCACCGTGGCGATCGTCGCCGCGAGCGTCAGCGCCTGGTGCTCGAGCACCCAGCCGAGCCCGCGGTCATAGACGGCGACGGCCCGCTTCCAGACCCGCTCGGACACGCGCGAGACGGGGTTCTCGAGCTCGGCGCCCTTCGGCTGGTGCTTGAGGATGTGGGCGCACATCATCGCCGTGAGCGTGAGCGACACGAAGGCCGACGCGACGATGGCCGTCGAGAGCGTCACGGCGAACTCCCGGAAGAGCCGCCCGATGACGCCCCCCATGAAGAGCAGCGGGATGAGCACGGCCACGAGCGACACGGTCAGCGAGAGGATCGTGAAGCCGATCTGCTTC
Organism: Polyangia bacterium; assembly: GCA_035546175.1. Classification (GTDB taxonomy): domain Bacteria; phylum Myxococcota_A; class Polyangia; order Fen-1088; family Fen-1088; genus DASZFV01. The sequence goes on along the minus strand of DASZWW010000451.1, from coordinate 3,761 downwards.
GAGCCCTTGAGGGCGGCGTCGATGGGCCGCTCCCCCTCCTCGATGTAGCGCGCGATGTTCTCGATCATGACGATGGCGTCGTCGACGACGAAGCCCGTCGAGATCGTGAGGGCCATGAGCGTCAGGTTGTTGAGGCTGTACCCCGCGAAGAGCATGACGCCGAAGGTGGCGACGAGCGACAGCGGCACGGCGACGCCGGGGATGATGGTCGCCCGCAGGCTGTGCAGGAACAGGTAGATGACGGCGACGACGAGCAGGATCGTCAGCACGAGCGTGAACTGCACGTCGTCGACCGAGGCCCGCACGGTCTCGGTGCGGTCGGAGAGGACCTTGACGTCGATGCCCTTGGGCAGCGACGCCGCCAGCTGCGGCACGAGGGCCTTGACGCGGTCGGCGACCTCGATGAGGTTCGCGCCCGGCTGGCGCTGCACGTTGACGATGACGGCGCGGTGCTGGCCCGCCCAGCCCGCCAGCTGCGAGTTCTCGACGCCGTCGACGACCTTGGCCACGTCGGCGAGGCGCACGGCGGCGCCGTTCTGGTAGGCGACGATGACGGGCGCGTACCCCTTGGCGTCGGCGAGCTGGTCGTTGGCCGACACGGTGTAGTTCTGGCGCGGCCCGTCGAGGTTGCCCTTCGGCTGGTTGACGTTCGCGGCGACGAGGGCGTTGCGCACGTCCTCGAGCGAGAGGTTGCGCCCCGCGAGGGCCACGGGATCGACCTGCACGCGCACCGCGGGCCGCTGGCCGCCGTTGAGGGTCACGAGGCCGACGCCCGACACCTGCGAGAGCTTCTGGGCGAGGATCGAGTCGGCGTAGTCGTCGACCTGCGAGAGCGGCACCGTGTCGGAGCTGACGCTGAACGAGATCACGGGCACGTCGGCGGGGTTGCTCTTGCTGTAGGTCGGCGGCGTCGGCAGCGTGCGTGGCAAGAGGTTCGACGATGCGTTGATGGCGGCCTGCACGTCCTGCTCGGCGGCGTCGATGTTGCGGTCGAGGGTGAACTGCAGCGTGATCTGCGAGCTTGCCGCGCTCGACACCGACGTCATCTGGGCGAGCGACGGGATCTGCCCGAGCTGCCGCTCGAGGGGCGTCGTCACGGCGGAGACCATCGTCTCGGCGCTCGCGCCCGGCAGGAGCGTCGAGACGACGATGGTCGGGTAGTCGACCTGCGGCAGCGCCGACACGGGCAGCTGCCGGTACCCCACGATGCCGCCGATGAGCACGCCCGACATCAAGAGCGCAGTCCCCACGGGACGCTTGATGAAGGGCGCCGAGATGCTCACGGGCGACGGCCTCCGGGCGCCCGGACCGCGCCGCCGGCCCCGTCGGCGCCGCCTCGGGAGGGGCTGCCCCCCTTGCCGCTCCCGCCGCCCGCGGCCGCGCCCTCGCCGGCGCGCACGGAGATCTTGGCGCCCGGCCGCAGCTGGTTCTGCCCCTCGATGACGACGGCGTCGCCCGGCGCGAGGCCCTTGGCGATGAGCGCCTGGTCGCCCTCGATGACCTCGACGGTGACCGGCCGCGGCTGGGCCACCTCGCCCGCGGCGACGTAGACGAACGTCCCCTGCGGCCCGCGCTGGACGGCGACGGCGGGCACGACGAGCGCGCCCTTGCGCACCGAGAGCTGCAGGCGCGTCTTGACGAACTGGTTGGGCCACAGCCTCCGATCGGGGTTGGGGAAGATCGCCTTGATGCGGATCGTCGCCGTGGCGGTGTTGATCTGGTTGTCGATGACCTCGAGGGTGCCCCGGGCGAGCGGCTGCGTGCCGTCGCGCGGCAGGGCCTCGACGACGAGCGGCCCGGCGGCCTGCGCCGCCGCGACGCGACCGAGGTCGTCCTGCGGCAGCGTGAAGATCACGGCGATGGGATCGAGCTGCGTGACCACGACGATCCCCGTCGCGTCCGTCGCGTGAACGAGGTTGCCCGGGTCGACCTGGCGCACGCCCGTGACGCCGTCGAGGGGAGACTTGATGCGCGCGTACTCGAGCTGCAGCCTGGCGTTCTGGATCGTCGCCTGGTCGCCCTGCACGGCGCCGCGCAGCTGCTCGACGGTCGCGCGCTGGTCGTCGACCTGCTGCTGCGGGATGAGCTGCTTGGAGACGACCGCCTCGTAGCGCGCGAGATCCCGCTCGGCGCCGCGGAGCTGCCCCGAGTCCCGCGCCAGCGCCGCCTGGGCCTGGTGGAGCTGGATGTCGAACGGCCGCGGATCGATCTGCGCCAGCTGCTCGCCCTTCTTGACCGTCTGGCCCTCCCGGAAGATCACCTTCTGCAGGAGGCCGTCGACCTGCGGACGCACGTTCGCCGTCTTGTAGGCCGTCACCGTGCCGAGCCCCTCGAGCGTGATGGGGACGTCGCGCGTCTCGGCCTTGGCGAGCAGCACGGGCACGGGGCGGTCGGCGCCGGCCCCCTTCGGCCCGGCGGCGTGCGCCGCCTCGCCGCCCGCCTCGGCGCCGAGGCCGCGGTCCTTGCCGCGCAGGTGCGCGCGCGCCACGAGGAAGACGACCACCGCCGCGGCGGCCGCCAAGATCAGCCCGAGTCTCTTCGATCCGCTCATCTCGTCCCCAATGCCGTCAAAAGCTGTGCCCGCGCCGACGCCAGGCTATACCGCGCCGAGACCTCCTGCGCCTCGGCCGTTGTGTACGCGACCTGGGCGTCCGCCAGCTCGATGATGCTGCCTTGTCCCGTCTGGTACCGCGCCTCGGCGAGGCGGAGCTGCTCGCGCGCGTTGGCGAGCGCCTCCTCGGCGCCGCCGATGCTCGCCTTGGCCGCGCGCACGGCCAAGCGGCCTTGCACGACGTCCACCTCCACCTGGAGCTTCGCGGCGTCCGCCTGAGCATCGAGCGCCGCCAGCGTGCCCTTGGCCTCCCGGATCTGGGCGCCGGTGAGCCCGCCCGCGAGGAGCGCCCAGGTCGCCTGCGCGCCGACGAACCAGTTGGGTCCGAGCTCGTCCAGGTGCGTGCCGGCGGCCGTCAGGCTCGCGATGCCGGAGAGCGCCGGGAAGTAGCCCCCGCGCTCCGACCGAACCGTCAGCTCCTGGGCTCGACGGTTCTTCTCCGCGGCGGCGATCTCGGGACGCGCCTTGAGCGCGGACTCGACGAGCGGGCGTTCGTCTCCGTCCTCGCCGGGCACGGGCGGCATCTCGGTGTCGGTCAGGTCGAAGATCGTGCCGCCGGGGGTCCCCATGGCCTGGTTCAGGAGGGCGAGGTCCGCGGCGTACTGATTCCCCGCGACGACGGCCTGGACCTCGGAGTTCGCCAGCTGAGTCCGCTGGGTCGCGAGATCGATCTGCGACTTCATGCCCGCGCTCACCATCGCGACGATCTGGTCGAGGTGCTTCTTCTGGGTCGCCACGGCCTCGTTGGCGACGAGCACGAGGTCGCGCTGACCGCGCGCCGCGAAGTACGCCCGCCGCACCCCGAGGAGCGCCTGCGACACGGTGACGCGCTCGCTCGACTCGGCCGCGTCGCGGCTCTCGGCGGCCGAGCGCATCTTGTTGATGGTGGTGTTGAAGTCGTAGATGAGCTGCGAGCCCGTCACGCCGAAGCTCCAGAAGTCGTAGGTCTTGCCCCAGCTGACCGGCGGGACGGTCAGGGTCGTGCCCGTGGTCATCCCCCTCATCCCCATCCCCGCCATGGTGTTAGACGGCGCGATGTTGACGCCGGGTCGAAACACGTAGTTCGCGGTCGTCCGTTCGTAGGTGGCGGTCCCCGTGACCTGGGGGAGGTAGCCGGAGCGAGCCTCCCCGACCCGGCCGTTCGCGGCCT
>DASZWW010000450.1:0-4580 GCA_035546175.1 Polyangia bacterium | reverse complement strand
GCCTGCCGCGCGCCGAGGTGCTCGCCGACCTGCGCGCGTCGGGCGCGCTCCCCCGCGGGCCGCCGCCCGCCTTCGGGCAGGCGGCCCGGCGGACGGGGCCGTGAGCCGCGCCGACGACATCGCCGCGGGGCTCGCCCGCGTGCGGGCGCGCATCGCGGCCGCCGAGCGCGCCGCGGGCCGCGGGCCGGGCGAGGTGCGCCTCGTCGCCGTCAGCAAGAAGATGACGGTCGACGACGTGCGCGGCGCGCTCGCCGCGGGGCAGCTCGATCTCGGCGAGAGCTACGGTCAGGAGCTGCGCGACAAGCGCCTGGCGCTGGCCGGCGCGCTGCCCGCGCCGCGCTGGCACTTCATCGGCCCGCTCCAGGCCAACAAGGTCAAGTACGTCGCGGGCCACGTCGCCCTCGTCCACTCCGTCGACTCGGCCGAGCTGCTCGAGGAGCTCGAGCGCCGCGCCGCCGGCGCCGCGCAGGCGGTCCTCGTGCAGGTCAACGTCGCGGGCGAGGCGCAAAAACGCGGCGTCACGCCCGAGGCGCTGCCGGCGCTCCTCGATCGCTTCGCGACGCTCACCCGCGTCCGCTGCGAGGGCCTCATGACGGTGCCGCCGCTCGCCGACGATCCGGCGGAGGCGCGCCCGCACTTCGCGGCCCTCCGCGCGCTGCGCGAGCGCGAGGCCGCGCGCGCCCGTCCCGGGGTCGTGCTGCGCGAGCTGTCGATGGGGATGAGCCACGACCTGGAGGTGGCGGTCGCCGAAGGTGCGACCCTCGTGCGGGTCGGCACCGCCATCTTCGGCGCGCGCTAGCCGCGCGCTCGCGACGCGCTCGATGTCGGGATCCTGGCGCGGTTTACGCCTCTTTTGGCGGATCGCGGCCGGCCGCTTTGGCGTTATGATGATGCCGTGAGCGAAGACAGCGGCGTCCCGGACCTCGCTCCGGAGGACGAGACCATGGCCGTGAGCGCCGTGCGCCCTTCGCAGGAGCTGCCACGGCCGGTCACGCAGCAGCGGACGGTCGTGAAGATCCTCTCCGGGCACGAGGCGGGCCGCGTCCAGCTCATGACGGGCGACACCCTCGTCGTCGGGCGCGCCTCCACCTGCGACCTGCGCATCGACGACTCGTCGCTCTCGCGCCAGCACTGCCGCATCCGCAAGACCGACGGCGTCTACTTCGTCGAGGACCTCGAGAGCCGCAACGGGACCCAGGTCGACGGCCTGCGCATCAAGGCGCCCGTCCGGCTCGAGGACGGCGCGCTCATCCAGCTGGCCGCCACGACGATCATCATGTTCTCGCACCAGGAGGATCTGGAGGTGCAGGCCGAGCAGCGCCTCTACGCCTCGGCGGTGCTCGACCCGCTCACGGGCTTGCACAACCGGCGCCACCTCGACGCGCGCCTCAAGTCGGAGTTCGCCTTCGCGAACCGCCACGGCACGCCGCTGTCCGTGCTGCTCATCGACATCGACCACTTCAAGAAGGTCAACGACACCTACGGGCACCTCGGCGGCGACGCGGCCCTCAAGGCCCTCGCCGATCGCCTGCAGCGCACGGTGCGCATCGAGGACATCGTCGCCCGCTACGGCGGCGAGGAGTTCGCCGTCGTCGCGCGCGGCATCGAGGGCGCGGGCGCGCTGCTGTTCGCCGAGCGCATCCGCGACAAGGCGAGCCAGATCGAGGTCTCGCACGAGGAGGACACGATCAAGTTCACGATCAGCGTCGGCGTCGTCACGATGACGCGCGAGCGGATCTTCGACTCGATCGCCTCCCTGCTCAAGGCGGCCGACGACGCGCTCTACAAGGCCAAGGAGACGGGGCGCAACCGCTGCGTCAGGGGGTAGCCCCGGCCCTCACGTGAGGGCGAAGGCCTTGAGGGTCATCTTGGAGACGAGGACGTCTCGAGGGTCGAAGGCCAGGGTCATGCGCGGGCCCTCGTCGATGAGGCGGGTGTGGGCCGCCGCGGTGAGCAGCGTCTCGCCCGACTCGGCGATGTCCTCGCCGAGCTTCGAGGCGAGGTTCAGCTCGTTGCCGTAGAAGTCGCCGGCGTCGGCGATCATGAGCAGCTCGCCGTAGCCGATGCCGATGCTCGCGTGCAGGTCCCAGTCGTCGGGCAGGAAGACGTTGGCCGTCGCGAGCTGCTCCTGGACGTCGCGCGCGGCGCCGACGGCGTCCTCGACGCGCTCGAAGATCGCGAAGACGTTGTCGGCCTCGGTCTTCACGACGCGGCCCCGCCGGCGGGCGATGATGGGCCGCACGATGCTCTGCAGGCGGTGGATCATCGCCAGGAAGTGCGTGATCCCGTAGCGCATCGTCAGGCGCGAGAAGCCGCACATGTCGAGCACCCAGACGGCGTGCGTCTCGCCGAAGGTGGCCCAGATCTCGCGGTCGATCGCGGCGAGGCGCTCCGGGTGCTCGTTGCGCTGCTCGAGGAGCTTCTCGAGCGCCTGGCGCGTCTTCGCGACGGGGGTCTGCGCCTTGCTCTTCTTGTCGGCCATTCCGCCTCCGCCGGCCATTGTACAGCCGCGCACCCGCAAAGCGCGGGCGCGGCCGCTACGGAAACCGCCCGCTCGCGACGAGCAGGTCGAGCCGCGCCCGCCGCGCGACGTCGCTGGCGGCCGCGGCGGCGCTGTCCGCGTCGCGCGCCTGCCGGGCGGCGTCGAGCACCTCGATGTTGGTCGTGGCGCCGGCCTTGTACGCGGTGACGGCCAGCTCGTAGGCCCGCTTGGCGAGCGCCGCGGCCTCGCGCTCCGAGGCGAGCGCCGAGTCGGCGCGCAGCATGGCCTCGAACGCGACGCGCACGTCGGACCGCGCCTGCCGGAGCGCGCCGTCGAGCTCGAGGCGCGTCTCGGCCAGCTCGGCGTCGCGCTGCCGGGCGACGCCCGAGCGCTGTCCGCCGTCGTAGAGCGGCAGCGAGAGGACCAACCCCACCTGCCAGCCCCAGTGGTCGAGGATGCCCACCTGCTGGCCGTACTGCCCGTACGGCTGCGCGACGGCGGCGAGGTAAGGAGCGTAGTAGGCCCAGACGTCCTTGCGCAGCGTCTCGGCCGCGCCGATGCGCGCCTGCTGGGCGACGATGTCCGAGCGGCGCCCGCTCTCGTCGAGCGCCGCCTGGAGCGTCGGCAGCGGGCCGAAGTCGATGGCCTCGACGGCGTCGAGCGGCTCCGAGGAGCCCACGAGCACGCCCAGGGCCTCGCGCGCGCGCGCCAGGCCCGTGAGCACGGACTGGCGGGTCGCGAGCACGGTGGCCAGGTCCTGCTGGGCGCGCACGTCGTCGATGCTGCGGCCGATGCCGCCGAGCAGGCGCGTGTGCGCGTAGTCGGCGTGCGCCCTGGCGTTGACGATGGCCGTCTCGTTCGAGCGCAGCTGCAGGCGCTGCGCGATGACCGCGATGAAGGCGTTGCCGGTCGCCTGCGCGACGAGGCGTCGGACGTCGGCGGCGCTCGCCTCCGCGATGTGCCGGCTGTCCTTCGCCTGGTGCTCGGCCGTCCAGCCCTGCGCCGCGACGAGCGGCACCGTCAAGGTGAGGCTCCCGTAGACCTCGTCCTGCTTGAACACGGGGTTGGCCGCGCCCCTGGGGCGTTCGTGGTCGAGGTGCGTGTACTGGCCGTTGCCGACGAGCGTGGGGAGCCAGCCGGCGCGCGCCTCCTTGACGAGAGCGTCGGCGCGCTCGATGTCGGCGAGCGCGACGCCGACGGTGGGGTTGCGGGCGAGCGCGCGCTGGATGGCCTCGGCGAAGGTGATCTTCGGGACGGCCGGCGGCGGCTCGATCGTCGCGCCTTCGGAGGGTGTCACGGAGGGTCGCTCGGGCGCGGCCGGCGCCGGGGCGGCGGCGCCCGCGGGGGCGGCGAGGAGCGAGGCGGCGAGCGAGAGGGTCGCGCGCGGCCAGCGTCGACGGCGAAGCATGTTGTGCTCGTCTCTATATCAAACAAACGCGCGCTTCCGCCGGCCTTCGAGCCGCGCGCCTGGTAAAGTGGAGGCCCGGTGACCGCCGACCTCCGAGACCTGCCCCCCGGCGCGGGGCGCGGCGCGCCGCTGACCTTCGACCTCGAGGGCGACGCCGTCCGGGCCTTCGAAGGCGAGCCGGTGGCGGTCGCGCTGCACGCGGCGGGCGTCCACACGCTCGGCCGCTCGTCGAAGTACCACCGCCCGCGCGGCGCCTTCTGCCTCGACGGCCACTGCGCCTCCTGCTACCTGCGCATTGACGGGCGGCCGAACCGGCGCGCCTGCACCGAGCCTGCGCGCGCGGGGCTGCGCTGCGAGCGGCAGAACGCCTTTCCGAGCGCCGAGGTCGATCTCCTCACGGCGGCCGACTGGCTCTTCCCCGAGGGCATGGACCACCACACGATGATGACGGGCAGCCGCGTGGGCAACGCCGTCTTCCTCAAGCTCGTGCGCGAGATGGGCGGCTCGGGCACGCTGCCCGACGCGCCCGCGGCGTTCCCGGCGGCGCGCGACGAGGCGCTCGACGTCTGCCTGGTGGGCGGAGGTCCGGCGGGCCTCGCGGCGGCGCGCGCCATCGCCGAGGCGGCGCCCGGCGCGCGCGTCGCGCTCTTCGACGAGCAGCCGGCGCCGGGCGGCTCGCTGCTCGCGCTG
>DASZWW010000449.1:0-1882 GCA_035546175.1 Polyangia bacterium | reverse complement strand
TCCGGCCGGGCCGCCCCCGCCAGCCTCAGGGCCGCCTCGTACTGGCCCGCGCGCAGCGCCTTGTCGACGGCGGCCTCGTCGCGCGGCCGCGCCGCGCGCGCGCCGCCGGGCAGCGAGAGCAGGGCGGCGGCCCGCGCCGAGACGGCCCGCGCCGTTGTCGTTCTCATGGGCAAGCGCAAGTGTTGCGCAGCCTCGTGCTACGATCCACCTCGACACTCACGGAGGCCCCATGCCGACGACGACCGAGACCGAGGGCAACAAGGAGAACAGCGCCAAGAAGCCGACCGAGCTCCGCCCGGAGGTCTTCGACGACTACGACGCCTTCCTCAAGCAGGCCATCCGGGACTACTACGACCGCGGCTGGAAGAACCGCCGCGGCACCTTCATCGCCCTCATCATCGCCTCGGGGCAGATGACCTCGATGGCCGCGGACTCGATCAAGGACGGGTCGGGCCTCAAGAAGGCAGCGCTCGGCGCCGCGGGCGTCGTCGCGCTGCGCGTGGGCCTGCGCTACGCGCTCTCGGGCCCGCTCGGCGTCATCCTCACGGGCGCCGCCGCCGTGTCGCTCGTGAGCTACCTCGTCAAGAACCAGAAGGAGATCGGGACCAAGGTGCAGAAGTTCCGCGCGCTCATCGCCGAGACGCGGACGAAGTTCGAGGACGCGCAGGGCGGCTACAGGGCCGGGCGCTACGACGCCGCCAGCCGCAACCTCATGGTGGACGGCCTGCTCAAGCGCTTCCTCGAAGAGATCGACGCCGATTGATCTGCCGGGGGACGGGCTCCCTCCGCGGGCGTCCCCCCGATCCGCCCTCGCGCCGCGCGGCGAAGCCGTGCTCCGCTCGCTAGACGAGCATGAGCGACTTGAGGCCACCGACCGAGAACCGGACGAGCAGGCTCGAGCGCAGGACGTTCTCGACCTTGCCCCGGCCGTACTCGGGGTGGGCGATGATCTCCCCCGCCTTGTAGCGCTCCTTGGGATCGAAGCGGCGCACCTCGCCGGCGGCCGCGACCTCCTCGCCGAGCGCGCGCAGGGCCGCGGCGCGGCGCTGCGCCTCGGGATCGACCGCCACGCGCGGCCTCGTGTCGCCCTCGACGACGCTGGCCTCGCCCTTGGGGCCGCGCGGGCGGGCCGGGCTCGTGCGGTAGGCGTGCCGCGAGCCGCAGACCTGACAGAGCACCTGTTTGGGCTCGGCCCCCACCATGGCCACGATGCTGTGGGTGGTCGATTCGCCGCACTTGCCGCACCAGGCCTCGAGATCGGCGCCGACCTTGTGAGCCCCGCTGGGCGCGCCGCGATCGTGCTGCGACCAGGAGACCCCCGTGATGCGCCGCTCGTGGACGGCCCCGCCCCCGGCCATGCGGTCCGGCGTGCTCTCGATGTTCGCGTTCGCGATCTTGGGCAGCAGTGACCCCATGCGCTTGAGGTCCATCACCCGCCGGCCCAGCAGCCGGTCGGCGCGCATCTGCTCCGCCCCCGAGAGCGACTGCATGAGCTGCTTGTAGCGCTCCGAGAGGCGATGGATGGCCTGGTGGGCCGCCGCGACGACGTCGCGCTCGTCCTTCCGCTCCTCGGCCTGGTGCACCTGGAGGAGCGCGTCTCTCAGCTCGTCGTTCAGTTGGTCGATGGTCGGGGCTTCCACCGCGCGACTATTTCCCACGGCTCGGCGCCGACTGCAATGGGGAACGAGCGCCCCAACGGTTCCGTTGATGAACGCGCGGAACATTGCCCACTAACCGGCGGTCAGAGTACTGTACGCGCGATCTCCCGGGACCCTCGGAGAAAGACTCGGATGCCGATGAAACGAGCCCGCCGCCCCCGCCTTGTCGTCGTTTTTCTCGCTTTTTTGGCCTCCTCACCCGCGTTCGCGCAGACGGCGCCCCC
>DASZWW010000448.1:0-3070 GCA_035546175.1 Polyangia bacterium | reverse complement strand
GAGCGCGCCGGCGCCCGTCGCGGCCTCGCCGGCGCCGCCCGCGCGCGTCCTGGTCGCGCTCACCGGCTCGCTCGCGGGCGCGAGGCGCTACCCGCTGAGCGACCCCGACGGCGTCGCGTTCAACCTGCCGCACGCGCGCGCGTCGAGGAAGGTCGGCACCTACGCGCCCGACGTGACGGGGCTCAAGTCGATGTGGGTCCGGCCGCTGCCCGGAGGCGGAACCCACCTGCGCTTCTTCTATACGAGCGCGCGGCCCGCGCCTCGAATCACGCTCGAGCGCGACGGCGTCCACGTCGGCGCTCCCTGAGCGGCCCTCCGGCCACGGCGCGGCGCGCGCCGCCGCGCGCGGCCAACCCACCGCGCCCGCCGATCGACCGACGCTACGCGAGGCCCGCGACCTCGAGGATCTCGGAGAGCGGCGCGATGCCGCCGATGCCGCCCAGGTGGCGGCAGTTCAGGCCCGCCGCGGCGTTCGCGAAGGGGAGGCAGCGGTCGAGGCCCCAGCCCTCGAGCAGGCCGTGGATGAAGGCGCCGCGGAAGACCTCGCTCGCGCCGGTGGTGTCGATGACGTCGATCTCGAGGGCCGGCTGGCGCACGAGGGTGTCGGACTCGAGGCCGATCGCGCCCTCCTCGCCGAGGGTGATGACCGCGGTGCGCGGGCCCATCTTCACGAGCTCGGTGAGGCTGCGCTTCATGTCCGCGGAGTGGGAGAACTCGGCGGCGAAGCGCTCGTTGCCGATGACGACGTCGCACAGGCCCAGGAGCTCGCCCATGCCGGGGCCGAGGTGGCGCGCGTCGAGGACCATGGTCAGGCCGAGGGCCTTGGCGCGCTCGGCGGCGGCGATCTGGGGCGCGGGCGCGCGACCGTCCACGACGAGGAGGCGCGCGTCGTCGAAGAGCGTCCGCGGCAGCTCGCCGGGCTGGAGGGGCGTCGTGTTGCCGCGCGTGTAGCGCACGAAGCGGCGCGCCGTGCGATCGTCGACCAGGATGAACGACGCCGGCGAGACGCGGCCGGGCTCGATGAGCACCTGCGAGACGTCGACGCCGAACTCCTTGAGGCCGCGCAGGACGATGCGCCCGAGGTCGTCGTCGGAGAGCCGCCCCATGTAGCGCGCCTGGCCGCCGAGCGCGCACACGGCCGCGAGCGTGGTGCCGATGGCGCCGCCCGCCTGCATGCTGAACGCCGACAGCTCGACGACGGTCTCGGGCGAACGAGGGCCGACGCCCAGGTTCTCGACCATCACCTGGCCGAGGCCCACGACGCGGCCGCTGGCGCTCATCCGTTCAAGGTATCACAGCGGCGCTCGCCCCGGCTCGCCGGGTCGCGCGCCGCCGTCCGGTCCCGCGGGCGCGTCCGCGGCCGGATCCGAAGCCGGAAGGACGGCACGCCCGAGGACGCGCTGCGACCTGACGTACCGCTCGAGCGCGTCGACGGCCTTGCCGTACGCGGCGCTCGCGTAGTGGGCGCGGCCGAGGTAGTAGAGGACCTCGGGCCGCCGCGCGACGTAGGCCGCGTCGTCGGCCAGGGGCTTGAGCGTGTCGACGGCGTCCGCGTAGAACTCCGCCTTGTAGTCGAGGAAGCCCGAGAGCAGCGCGAAGTCCTGGCCGAGGCCCGCCCACAGCGGCTCCGGCCACTTGTCGAGGATCTTGTAGGCCGTCGCGTAGCGCCGGGCGCCGACCTCGGCGAGCACGTCGCGGTACTCGTCGGCGACGCGCGCGACGTACTCCGGGTGCGCCGCCGCCAGCTTGGGCGGCACGGCGGGCGGCGCGAGCGTCTCGCCCGGCGCGAGCGGGATCTCGGGGTCGCGATCCATCCGCGTCGAGACGAGGCGCAGCAGCAGCCGGGCCTGCCGCGCCTCGGGCGAGTCGCCCGCCGCCTCGGCCCGCCGCGTCCACAGCTCCGCCTCGCGCGCCTTGCCGTGCGCGAGCAGGCTCCGCCCCAGGCGGCCGCAGTCGGGGCCGCGGCCCGGGCCGTCGAAGCCGCGCACGAGCTCGCTGAGGCGCCCGTACGGCCACATGGGCCCGTACACCTTGGCGAGGTAGGGGTCGAACTTCGCGTACCCGAGCAGATCGCGCGGCGCCGTGAACTCGATGAGCGCGTTGTCGTCGGTGTTGACGGGCGAGCCGGCCGTGAAGGACTCGAGCTCCTCGGGCCCGAGCAGCAGGTAGGCCAGGACGTCGTGAGGCGACTGGAAGCCGCCGCGCCGCGCCTCGGCGCGCGTCACCGGATCGCGGAACGCGCGCTCGAGCGTCGCGAGGTCGAGCGGGACGGGCTCCTCGCTCGCGATGAGGATCGTGTCCGACGAGAGGTCCTCGGCGGCGAAGACGTAGACGTAGGGGAACTCGTCGCGCAGCGTGCGGTAGATCGTCTTGATGTTCCAGGGCGACATCTCGTAGAGCTGCGCCCACTGGCAGAAGAGGCCGTGCGGCGCGAGGCGCGTCTTGACGTCCCGGAAGTACTCGCGCGTGAAGAGGTTGGACACGCCCGTGAGCCAGGGGTTGGAGGGCTGGCTCACGATGACGTCGAACTTGTCGCTCCGCTGCGTCAGGAAGTTGCGGCCGTCGCCCACGCGCGCCGTGACCTTGGGGTTCTCGAGGGGGCGGTGGTTGTCGTTGTCGAAGAAGTGCGAGGCGCGGTAGATCGCCGGCTCGAGCTCGACGACCTCGAGCGACTTGATGGGGTACTGCGTGACGGCGCCCGCCGTGACGCCCGAGCCGAAGCCGACGAGCGCGACGGTGGGCGGCGCCTGCCCTTCATAAAGGAGGAGCGGCAGCAGCCCGACGACGATCTGCGTGGCCATGTCGCTGTCGTTCGAGGCGTCGACCTTGCCGTTGTTCTTGAGCGAGAACATCTTGCCCCACTGGTCGACGGTGACGGTGGTCGCCGTGCCGTCCTCGTAGAAGACGAGCTTGGGGTCCTGCCAGGCCTTCTTGTGGATCTGGCGCGAGATGTACTCGCGCGCGATCGAGACGCGGAAGAAGCCGGAGGAGAACGACACGAGGTTCCAGCGCGGCAGGAGGAGCCCGAGCGCGGCCAGGGCCACGGCCGCGCCCACGCCCGCGGCGCGCC
>DASZWW010000447.1:0-2771 GCA_035546175.1 Polyangia bacterium | reverse complement strand
GCCGAGAGCGAGGGGCAGGAGCAGCTCTTCGCGGCCTACCAGCAGAAGCTCGCCTTCCTCACGGAGACCGTCCATCGCGGCGGCGGCTCGGGGCCGGCCGGCCCATGAGGCGCGTCAGCTTCCTCTTCGCGTCGCTCGGCGTCACCGTCGTCTGCGCCGGCTCCGCGCGCGGGGAGGGGCAGGGCGGCGCTCCGGCGGCGGACCGGGGCGAGGCCGATGGCGCGACCCTCAAGGACCGGCGCGAGATCATCGTGCCCGTCGCCGCGGGCAGCGTCGAGGTCATGCGCATCGACAACCCCATGGGCCGCGTCGAGATCCGCGGGGGCGGGCGCGCGGACGTCATCCACGTCATCGCGCAGAAGCGCGCCCAGACGGCCGAGGCCCTCGGCCGCCTGCGGGTGCACTACACGGCCTTCCAGAGCGGCGAGGTGCAGCTCGACACGCGCGTCGAGCTCGAGGGACGCGAGCGCTCGGTGCCGCTCGGCGGCAGCGGCATCGACCTCGTCGTCGAGGTGCCCTCCGACGTGGCCGTCGAGGCCAAGACCTTCGGCGGCGACGTCATCGCCTCGGGGCTGCGCGCGGGCGCGCGCCTCGAGACGACGGGCGGCCGCATCGGCGTCAGCGACGTGCGCGGCCCGGTCGTGACGCGGCAGCTGCGGGGCGGGCAGAGCGTCTCGGGCGTCGACGGCGACCTCGATCTCGACGGCGTCGAGGGGGACATGGACGTGAGGCGCATCGCGGGCGGGCGCGCCTCGGCGCGCGTCGTCGACGGCAACATCCGCGCCGACGACGTGCGCGCCAGCTGGGTGCGCTTGCAGACGACGACGGGCGAGGTCGTGCTGCTCGGGCCGCTGCGGGCCGGCGCGCGCTACGATCTGCGCAGCTACGCGGGCGACGTGCGCGTCCTCGCCGTGGGCGAGCTGCCCGCCGTCGAGCTGCGCGCGCGCTCGGCGTCGCCGCTCGAGACCACCTTCGCCCTGCGCGGCGCGCGCCGGCAGGGCGAGTGGCTGCGGGCGCGGCTCGGCGCCGGGACGTCGGGCTGGACCGTCGCCTCGTCGCGCGCCGCGCTGCTCGAGGTCTCGTCCGTGCTCGCCCACGTCGTGATCCAGCCGAGCGGCCCGTCGCCCGGCGAGGGCGGGGGCACGGTCGAGCTCCACTGACGCGCGGCGAGCCGCCCCGGCGGCGCCGGACGGTGCGGCCGATGCGCCGCGGCCGCGCGCGCGGCCGGCAAATCAGTGTTACTGTATGGATCCACGCCGATGCGCATCGGTATCTTCTCCGACACCCACGCGAACATCGAGGCGCTCGAGGCGGTCATCAAGGCCCTCGAGGCCGAGAGGGTCGACCAGTACGTCTGCCTCGGCGACACGGTGGGCTACGGCGCCAGCCCAAACGAGTGCTGCGCCCTTGTGCGTTCCAAGGCCGCCCACACAATCCTCGGCAACCACGACGCCGCCGTCGCGGGCCGCATGGACTACTCGTACTACTACCACGCCGCGCGCCACGCGCTCGACCTGCACGCGAGGCAGCTCAAGCCCGAGCACATGACGTGGCTCAAGCAGCTGCCCTACGAGGTCCGGCAGGGCGACGTCCACTTCTGCCACGGCTCGCCGCTCAACATCGAGGACTTCGACTACATCTTCGCGCGCGACCAGGCCGCGCAGTGCATGGAGATCTGGGACCAGCTCGCGCAGCTGACGCTCATCGGCCACTCGCACCTGTGCAAGTCGTTCGCGCTCTCGCCCGACGGCGTCTACGAGGTGGTCTCCGACCGCTTCGAGCTGCGGGACGGGTGGCGCTACATCGTGAGCGTCGGCTCGGTGGGGCAGCCGCGCGACTACGATCCGCGGGCGAGCTTCACGCTCTTCGACACCGAGGCCAAGCTCTTCGAGTTCAAGCGCGTCGACTACGACATCAAGGCGTCGGCCGAGAAGATCTTCGGCACCGACCTCGAGCCGAACTTCGGCCACCGTCTGTTCATCGGCGTCTAGGCGGAGCCCGGTCATGTCGTCGCGCGCGCGGGGCGCCGCCCCGGTCCTGCTTTTGGTCGCGCTCGCCGCGGCGCGGAACGGACATTCGGCGCCGAAGCCGCCGGAGACGGCCTCGGCGTCGTGCGACGAGGCGGCCGCGGCGGCCTGGAAGGCCGTGGAGTCGCACGGCGGGATCGTCCCCGAGATCGAGGACGACGGCACGCAGTCGCCGCCGGCGTGGTGGCGCTACCCGCGGGCGGCGCGCGCGGCCGAGCTGCTCGCCGCCGAGGCGCGCGATCCGAAGGGCCTCTACGCGCGCGTCGCGCCCGGCGATCTCGCGCCCGGTGACGTCCTCGTGCGCGTGACCGGCGCGGGCGCCTGCGGCCGCATGGCCGTGCTCGGCGGCAAGCTCGAGGACCGCTGGATGCTCCAGGACGCCCGCCAGGCCGACGGGGCGACGCGCGTCTCCGACGAGGACTTCTTCGTCGACGGCAAGGCGCTGCGCCCCGAGGCCGCCGCCTACCGCATCAACGTCAAGAGCGACAGCTCCCTCGGCCACGTGCGCGAGCTCGGGCGCGACCTCGGCATGCTCGAGCGCACGATCGCCGAGCGGCCGCCGCTCGTCGCGAAGGACGGGCGCGCGGCGGTCGACGCGCGCGTGCACGACCTCCTCGACGAGAGCTGGTCCCTCGAGGTCGACCCGGCGATGGGCCTCGAGCACCGAGCGCTCGCGGGGCGCGCCCTCGCCCTCGCGGCGGCGCTCGACTGGCCGGGCGCGGCCGAGAGCGCCGCCGCCGTCCT
>DASZWW010000446.1:0-1515 GCA_035546175.1 Polyangia bacterium | reverse complement strand
AGGCCGCCGCGCCTGCCCCCCGCGCGCGCGGCAAGCACCCCGCCCCCGTCGGGGCCGCCAAGCCGGCGGCCCCGCGCGCCGCTCACCCGGCCGCCGCGCCGCCTCACGATTCACCCAAACCCGCCCCCGCGCCTGTGAAGCGCGGCAAGGACGAGGATCCCGACGGCACCCTGCCGCTGACCGAATAGAGAGAGAGACATCATGAAGATTGCGCCGGATCAGATCGATCCCGACGCCGCCAAGGTCGTCCAGAGACTTCGAGACAACGAGCACGTCGCCTACCTCGTCGGAGGATGCGTGCGTGACCTGCTCCTCGGGCGAAAGCCCAAGGACTTCGACGTCGTCACGAGCGCGACGCCGAACCAGCTGCGGCGCATGTTCCGGAACTGCCGCATCATCGGGCGGCGCTTCCAGCTCGCCCACATCTTCTTCGGCCCGAAGATCATCGAGACGGCGACGTTCCGCGCCAACCCGCGCGAGCTCGAGGAGGACGACGCGGGGAACGGCGAGGCGGAGAGCGGCGACCTGCTCATCCGCCGCGACAACGTCTTCGGCACGCCCGAGGAGGACGCCCGGCGCCGCGACTTCACGATCAACGGCCTCTTCTACGACACGAAGACGGGCCAGGTGATCGACCACGTCGACGGGCTCGCCGATCTCGAGGCGCGCGTCGTGCGCACGATCGGCGATCCCGACATTCGCTTCCGCGAGGACCCGATCCGGATCCTGCGCGCCGTGAAGTTCGCGGCCCGGTGCGACCTCACGATCGAGCCGGAGACCTACCGGCGCATGATGGAGCACCGCTCGGAGATCGCGAAGTGCGCGCAGGCGCGCGTCTCGGAGGAGTTCTACCGGCTCCTGCGCGCCGGCGCCGCGAAGCGCTCCATGGAGCTGCTCGTCGAGACCGACCTGCTCGAGACCTTCGCGCCCGAGCTCGCGCGCGGCTTGCGGCCGAGCGCTCCCGACGCGGAGGGGCCCGAGGCCGAGGCCGAGGCGAAGCGGCGGGCCCGGCTCTGGGCTTACCTCGGCGCGCTCGACCGCCAGACCGAGCGTCGCCCCACCCCGCCCTCGAACGCGCTCATCCTCGCGACGCTGCTGCTGCCGCCGCTGCGCGAGTCGCTCGATCCGAGCACGCGCGGCATCCGCGACGTCGGCCAGCTCGTGGCGCGCTCGATCGCGCCCGCGCTCGAGCGCCTGCGGCCCTCGAGGCGTGACAGCGAGCTCGCGCGGCAGCTGCTGCTCTCGCTCCGCTTCATGCTCCCGGGCGGCAATCCCCACAAGAAGAAGGATCACCGCGGGCGCGAGGTCTACGACGACTCCGTGCGGCTCGTCGAGATCGTGGCCGACGCCGAGCGGCTCGAGCCCGCCCTCGCCGTCGAGCGGCCGCCGGGCTTCGAGGCGACCATCGGCGCGGCCGAGGCCGCCGCGGACCTCGACGACGGCGTCGCCGCCTCGGACTTCGAGTCGCCCGATCTCGACGGCGGCCGCCGGCGGCGTCGCGGCCGGCGCGGCCGC
>DASZWW010000445.1:0-10590 GCA_035546175.1 Polyangia bacterium | reverse complement strand
GGGACGGCGGGCGCCGCGGGCGCCAGCGCCGCGGGCCCGGGTGGCGAGCCGAGCGGAGGCTCGGGCGGCCCCGGCGCGGGCTCACGCGGCGTGTCTGGCTCCGGGTGCGCGGTCGATCCCGCCGCGTCCGCCGAGGCGCGCTGGCTGTGGGTGCTCGCGCTCGGCCTGGCGATCCGGCGCGGGCGCCGTCACGAAAGGTGACGGACCTTGTCGGGGTTGCGGACGGCGTAGATCGCGACGATGCGTCCGCCCTCGACCTCGACGGCGACCGTCTCGGCGCCCTCGGCCGTGTGGAACACGAAGCCCGGCAGGCCGTTGAGCGTCGCCGCCTCGACGCGCTCCGCGGAGAAGGCGCCGCCTGACTTGATCTTGATGCCCTCGTAGAAGCGCACGATGTGATCCTTGCCGGCGATGGGGTTGAGCGCCGCGCGGCGCTTGCCGCCGCCGTCGGTGTAGAGGACGGCGTCGTCCGCGAGCACGCGCGCGAGGCCGGCGACGTCGCCCGAGGCGGCCGCGGTCACGAAGGCCTCGGCGAGCCTGCGCGCGGCGGCGTCGTTCGCAGCGTAGCGGGGGCGGTCCTGGCGGAGGTTGTCGCGCGCGCGGGACGCGAGCTGGCGGCAGGCGGCCTCGCTGCTGCCGAGGGCGTCGCCGACGGCGGCGTAGTCCATGTCGAAGACGTCGTGGAGCAGGAAGGCGGCGCGCTCGAGCGGGGACAGGCGCTCGAGGGCGAGCAGCAGCGCCACGGACAGATCGTCGGCCAGCCTGTCGGCGGGCTCGGCGACGACGGGCTCGGGCAGCCAGGTGCCGACGTACTGCTCGCGGCGGTGGCTGGCCGACTTCAGGCGATCGAGGCAGAGGCGCGAGACGACGCGCGCGAGGTAGGCGCGCGGCTCCGTGACGGCCGCGCGGTCGACCTCGCGCCACCGCAGGAACGCGTCCTGGACGACGTCCTCGGCCTCGGAGACCGAGCCGAGCATCCGGTACGCGAGCCCCACCAGCGCCTTCCGGTGGGGCTCGAAGCCCGCCGCGTCGCCCGCGGCCGTCATGCGGCCCCGACGGCGAGCCGGCGCGGCGCCACGGCCCGGCCGGCGATCACGACGCGCGTGCACGCCTGGCCGTGGCCGAGCGCGTACTTCAAGGCCGGGTAGAGCTGCGAGGCCATCACGCCGAAGGTCAGCGCGAGGACGGCGCGCGGCCCCCAGCGGCGGACGATCTCCTCGCGGAGCGCGTCGACCGCCACGTCGCGCGCGAGCACGGCGCGCGCGAAGCGAACGCCGAGCGCGACTTCGGGCGACATCGCCGCCTCGTCACCCTCGATGATGGCCGCGACCGTCGCCGGCGCGACGCCCGAGCCGAGCGCGAACCCCACGCCGAGCTGCGTGCACGGCCCGCAGTCCCCGGCCACTGACGAGGTCAGCTGCGCGGCGTAGTAGAGGTCCGGCGGCGCGTCCTTGCGGTACGCGTTGAGCTTCGTGGCGCGCGCGAACTTCAGGAAGGCGCCGAGGTCCGTGCTCAGCACCTCGTGCAGGTAGGACGCGTCGTAGCCGTTGGCGCGCTCGAAGGCGCGCAGGTTCCTGCGGATCAACCACTTGAGCATCGGATCACTCTCCTTTGCGCATGAGACGAGACGGCCGGCGCCGCTGTGACATGCTCGCGCGATTCTTCGCGGGCCCCGGCGCTACTTCCAGTTGAGGACGACGATCTGCGTCGCCGGGCGCGCCTTGACCGGCGTGAGCGTCAGCGTGCTCGTCGGCTCGTGGACGACGTTGGCCTTGTGCTCGAGGAACTCGTCGACGGGCTCGAGCTCCTTGATGGTCAGCACGGGCGTCTTGTAGTGCATGGGGACGACGACGAGGCGCGGGTGGAGCTGGTCGACGACGCGCGTGGCCTGGTAGGCGTCGATCGTGAAGGCGCCGCCCACGGGCACGAGCACGACGTCCACCGACCCGATCGCCGAGAGCTGGTCGTCGGTCAGCAGGTGGCCGAGGTCGCCGAGGTGGGCGATGCGCAGGCCGCCCACGTCGAAGATGAAGACGGTGTTGAGGCCGCGCTCCGCGCCGCGCTTGTCGTCGTGGTAGACGCCCACGCTGCGGACGCCGACGTCCTTCACCTTCTCGTCGATCTTCGTCCAGCCCTTCTTGTCGGCGGTGAGGCCCCGCAGGACGCGCGCCTTGTTGGTCACGAGGGCCACGTTGTTGTGGTCGGGGTGCTCGTGGCTCACGGTGATGGCGTCGGCCTTGAGGCCCACGGGCAGGTCGTAGCCCAGGCCCTTCGGGATCGGGTCCATGACGATGCGCGTGCCCGAGGTCGTCTCCAGCACGAACGCCGACTGGCCCAGCCAGGTCAGCTTTCCTATGACGGGTCCCGCCGCACGCGCGCGCAGGGCGAAGGCCGCGGGCAGCGCGAGGGCGACGGCGGCCACGCACAGCCAGGCCCACGGACGGCGGCGCTTCAGTCTCGGCATGGCGGCCACTATAGATCCGCGCCCGTGATCGGGCCCTTGTTTCTGGTAACGCCGGTCCTAGCATCTTGCCGTGCCGTGACCGCCGCGCTGCTCGACGACGACGCCGACCTCCTCGAGGCGCTGGCAGACCTGCTGCAGACGCGGAACTGCCGTTCCGTGGTCGCGCGCTCCGTCGACGAGCTCAAGGCGAACGCGCGCGAGGTGCTCGACGCGGACGTCGCCGTCCTGGACATCAACCTCGGCCCCGGGCTGCCGACCGGCCTCGACGCGTACGAGTGGCTGCTGCAGCAGAACTTCAGGGGCCGGCTGCTCTTCCTCACGGGGCACGCCCACGCGCACCCGCTCGTCGCGCGCGCCGAGAAGCTGCGGCGCGCCGAGGTGCTCGACAAGCCGATGGACGGCGGGCTCCTGCTCGAGCGGATCCTGGGGGCCGAAGGGGACGCTCTCCAGACGTAGCCATGGATCGCGCCACGGAAGCGCATCGCTCGGCCGTCATCTGCGCGCTCCTCGGCGTCGTCGGGACGGCCCTCGGGGTCGTCGGGTTCTGGAGCTACTCGGGGACGCCCCTGCGCGTCGTGCAGGCCGTCGGGATCCTCGTGAGCGCCACGGCGCTCGTGATCCTCCGGGCGCGCCGCCCCCCGTACTCGCGCGCGCTCTCGAACGCGATCTTCCTGCTCGACCTCGTGCCCACGATCGTGATGGTCTGGCTGGTCGACGACGCGCGCGCCGCGCACAGCGCGCGCTGGGTGCCCTACGAGCCCAACAAGCTCTCCGCGCTCACGATCGCCATGATCGCGCCGCCCGGCTGGGCCACTGGGGTCGCCGGGATCCTGGGGTTCGTCGGCTCGGCGGTCGTGCACCAGCTCGCGTTCGTGGACGTGGTCCGCGCCCGAGAGGCGGCCGGCGAGCCCTTCGGCGTCGTGGCCTACGGCGTGTTCGCGCTGCTGCTGCTGGGCTTCCGCCAGCGCGGCCACGCCATGCGCGAGGAGCTGGCGCGCGCGCGGTCCGAGAAGCTCGCCCTCGAGCGCGTGGCCCGCGTCGCGATCACGCTGCGCGACCTGGCGAACTCGCCCGTGCAGACGCTCGAGCTCGTCCGGCAGGAGCTCATCGTCGACGCCCCGCAGCTCCGCGTCCACGAGCAGCGCATGAAGCGCGCGCTCGAGCAGCTGCGCAAGCTCAACGAGGTGCTCATGCGGTATCAGGACGCCGTGCCCTGGGACGCCCGGGGGCACGCCTTCGAGGACGAGCTCTTCGCGCCCTGGCGCGCTACGGCCGCCGGCGGCCGAGGAGGCGCGGCGCCGACCCGAGCACCACCAGCGCCACTCCGCCGAGGGTGAGCAGCGCGCCCGAGAGGAAGCTCGGGCTCAGGCGGTCGCCGAGGCAGAGCGCTCCCGCGCCGATCGTCAGCACGGCGGTGAGCTGGGTGATGACGCCCGCGGCGCCGACGCGCACGTGCTGCAGCGCCTCGCTCATGAGCAGCTGCGCGACCACGCTCGTGACGCCCACGCCGAGGAGCAGCGCCCAGTCGGCCCCCGAGGGCGTCACCCAGCCGCCGAAGGGCGGGAGCACCGCGGGCAGCGTCACGAGGAGGCCGATCCCCGTGAACGAGAAGAACACCGACCAGGCCGTCTCGGGCGGCGAGCCGCCGTGCACCTCGCGGCGCGCCGCGCGGATCGACGTCACGGCGATGCCGGACAGCACGGCGGAGATCAGGCCGAGGAGCGGGCCGGTCCCCGCCTGGGCCGCGAGGTCGCTCGGCTTGAGCCCGACGATGAGCGTCACCCCGACGAGGGTGAGCGGCAGCGCGAAGAGCGCGCGGCGCGGCGGCCGCTCGCCGAGCAGCAGCCACGCGCCCAGCATCGTGAACACGGGCTGCGTGTAGTTGAGCAGCGTCGCCTCGCCCACGGGGATGCGCTGCATGGCGCTGAAGTAGCACGCGACGGCCGTGCCGCCGAAGAGCCCGCGCGCCGCGAGCCAGCCCCAGCGCCGCGGCCGCAGATCGATGCGCCCCGTGCCCCACATCGCGCCCGTGGCGACGACGCCGGTGGCGAACCGCACGAAGGCCGCCTGCGGGCCGGGGATGTGGCGCGAAACGATCTTGGCCAGGATGGCCATGATCGCGAAGAGCGTCGACGAGGCGACGAGGCGGAGCGCGCCCGAGCGCGCGCGGGCGTCGGCCGTCACGCCGCCGCCAAGCGCCGCTCGGAGCGCGCTATGTTTGGGAGCGGATGTCCGAAGAGGCCCCCAAGGACGGCTTTTCGAGCGGGGCGGCGACCGCCGCGCCCGAGCCGGCGCCGCTCACGCTGCGCGAGGGCGAGGTCGCGCCCAAGCGCAAGCCGCTGGCGGAGATCCTCGAGGGGCTGCCCGCCGCCCCCGGCGTCTACATCATGAAGGATCACCGGGGCAAGCCCGTGTACATCGGGAAGGCCCAGGTCCTGCGCAATCGCGTGCGGCAGTACTTCCAGCCGGCGTCGGGCGACACGCGCGACTTCGTGCCGCTGCTCGAGGGCATCGTCGCGGACATCGAGACGGTCATCACCTCGAACGAGAAGGAAGCGCTGCTGCTCGAGAACACCCTCATCAAGAAGCATCAGCCGCGCTTCAACGTCAACCTCAAGGACGACAAAAACTACCTGGTGCTGCGCCTCGACCCGGCGGCCGAGTGGCCGCGCCTCGAGGTCGTGCGCAAGCTGGCCGACGACGGCGCCCACTACTTCGGCCCGTACCACTCGGCGACCTCGTGCCGCGAGGCGCTGCGCGTCGTCAACCGCCACTTCCAGCTGCGCACCTGCACCGACCACGTGCTGCACAACCGCCGCCGGCCGTGCCTCCAGTACCAGATCAAGCGCTGCCCGGGCCCTTGCGTGCTCCCGGTCTCGCGCGAGGCCTACGGCGATCAGGTGCGCGACGTGCGCCTCTTCCTCGACGGCAAGAGCGACGAGCTCATGGGGCGCCTGCGGGCGCGCATGAAGGAGGCGGCGGGGCGCACCGACTTCGAGGTCGCGGCCGACATCCGCGACCAGGTGCGCGCGCTCGAGACGACGCTCGAGGAGCAGCGGGTCGTCTCGGACACCTTCAGCGATCAGGACGTCATCGGCTTCCACCGCGAGGGCATCGCGCTCGAGATCGTCGTCATGTCGATCCGGGGCGGCAAGCTCTCCGGCAGCCGCGCCTTCTCGTTCACGGGGCAGGAGTTCCCCGACGCCGAGCTCGTCTCGTCGTTCATCGGCCTCTACTACGACCTCGGCGCGCCGCCGCCCGACGAGGTGCTGCTGCCGCTCGAGATCGAGGACGCGGCGCTCAAGGCCGAGTGGCTCTCCGAGCGGCGCGCGGCGCTGGCCATGGGCGCGCGCAGCCGCAAGGTCGAGGTGCTCGTCCCGCAGAGGGGCGACCGGCGGCGCCTCGTCGAGCTCGCCCTCAAGAACGCGGCCGCGAGCTTCGCGACGCGGCGGAACGCGCGCGCCGACACGGAGATCGCGCTCGGCAAGCTGCAGCGGCGGCTCAAGCTGCACAAGCTCCCGCGCGTCATCGAGTGCTACGACGTCTCGCACATCCAGGGCTTCGCCACCGTGGCCTCGATGGTCGTCTTCGTCGACGGCAAGCCGGAGAAGTCGCGCTACCGCACGTACAAGGTGCGGGCGCCGGGACGGGCGGGCGCCGTCAACAGCGGCGACTTCGCGTCGCGAAACGACGACTTCGCGTCGATGTACGAGGTCCTCTCGCGGCGCTTCCGGCGGGCGCGCGAGGACGCCGCCGAGGGCAACACGGAGAGCACCTGGGCCCTGCCGGATCTGATAGTCATCGACGGCGGCAAGGGCCAGCTCGGCATGGCGCTCGCGGCGGCGCGCGACGTGGGCATCGACGTGCGGCCCGGCGTCGGCCTCTCGATCGTCGGCCTCGCCAAGGAGCGCGAGAGCCTCGAGGGCGGGGGCATCGAGCCCGCGCCGCTGCCGCCGGACCAGGAGCCCGCGCCCGTCGAGCCTCCGCCCGCGGGCGAGCCGGCGCCCGTCGACGAGCCCCCGCCCGCGGGTGAGCCGGCGCCCGTCGACGAGCCCCCGCCCGCCGGTGAGCCGGCGCCGGGCGAGGAGCCGCCCGCGGGCGAGCCGGCGCCCGGCGAGGAGCCCGTCAGGACGGGCCGCGGCCGCAAGCCCAAGGCGACGAAGGCCGAGACGACCAGGATGCCCGACCGCGTCTTCCTCGCGCACGCGAAGGACGCGATCCTCATCCGCCCGAACAGCGCCGAGATGTTCATCCTTCAGCACCTGCGCGACGAGGCGCACCGCTTCGCCGTGACGTTCCACCGCAGCCAGCGCAAGCGCCTCACGCTGCGCTCGGCGCTGGCCGAGATCCCCGGCATCGGCGAGGGCCGCCAGCGCCTCCTGCTGCGCCACTTCGGCAGCGTGAAGAAGATCCGCGAGGCCTCGCTCGAGGACCTGTCGGGCGTGCCCGGCATGACGCGCGCCGCGGCCCTCGCCGTCTTCGAGCACTGGAAGCGCCAGCCCGCGCCGCCCGAGGACCCGGCGCTGTCGGCCCACGTCGCGCGCGAGAGCGGACCGCCCTCCGACGAGGCCGAGGAGGACGCCACCGACAGCGCCTTCGCCGAGCTCGAGGCCGACGTCGATCTCGACGAAGGCCCCGACGTGCCCGAGCCGGGGTGACGTGGACGTGACATAGTCGAGCTCCTTCAACCCAGAGGACCCCATGCAACTCATGCAAATCGCCTTGTCGCCCGACGGGGCCTACATCTACGCGCTCGACGTCCACGGCTGCCTCTGGGCGGCGCGCACCCGCATCGAGGGCTTCGACGGCGGCGGCATGGCGACGAGCCCGCAGTGGATGCGGATCGAGCTGCCCCCGGGGGGCCTCCCCGGCGCTTCGTAGGTCGCCGTGCTCGAGCTCCACGTCGTCATCGCGAGCGTCCGTCCCGGCCGCATGGGCCTGCCCGTGGGCACGTGGTTCCACGCCTTCGCGCAGCAGCACGCCAAGTTCGAGGCCAAGCTCGTCGACCTCGCCGAGCTCGACCTCCCCTTCCTCGACGAGCCCAAGCACCCGCGCCTCGGCGAGTACACCAAGCCCCACACGCGGGCCTGGAGCGCCATCGTCGCCGCCGCCGACGCGTACGTCTTCGTCGTGCCCGAGTACAACCACGGCGCGCCGCCGTCGCTGCTGAACGCGATCGACTTCCTCTACAACGAGTGGCTCTACAAGCCCTGCGCCTTCGTGAGCTACGGCGGCCCCGCCATGGGCGCCCGCTCCGTCGGCATGATGAAGCAGAAGGCCGTCGCCCTGAAGATGATGCCCATGTTCGAGAGCGTCGGCATCCCGTTCATCATCAAGCAGGTCACCGACGGCGTCTTCTCGCCCACCGAGCAGAACGAGAAGGCCGCCACCGCGATGCTCGACGAGCTCCTGCGCTGGGCCGAAGCCCTCAAGGTCCTGCGCTAGACTCTTCACCTCTCCCGCTCGCGGAGAGGCAGGCGTGGCGCTCGCGAGCCCTCAGGGACAGATCGGATCGGGCGTCGGCAGCTGGCAAACGTCGTCGGTGCCGCACTCGAGATCGGACAGGCAGCCGTCGCCGAAGGCAACGGGGCAGGGATCGCCCAAGCGTCCGAGCGCGATGCACTTGCCCGTCGCCTTGTCGCAGGAGGCGTAGCCCAAGCAGCTGACGACCGTCGGGTCGCAGGCGCTCCCCGGCGCGAGGCGCGGCTTGCACGTCGACGTCGCCGGATCGCAGAAGTCCGTCGTGAGATCGCAAGTGTCCTCGCCCGTGCACGGCGCCCCCTCGGCGGCGAACGCCGCGCACGCGAAGGGCGAGGCCGGATCGGCCGTGCTCGGCAGGCACCCCAGCCCCGCGGCGCATGAGTCCTCGGCGGCGCAGCGGGAGCCCGCGGGCAACGAGGGCACGCAGTGAAAGGGCATGGTGCTGCCGTCGCAGAAGCCGCCCGCCGCGCACGTGAACGCGCCCGTGCAGGCGCCGCCCAGCGGGACGCCGGACGGCGTGCTCGCCGCGCACGTGCCCGGGCAGCAGGCCGCCGTGCACGCCATCACGTCGCAGCGCTGCGAGGCGCACTCGGTGGCGCCGAAGCAGGCGCCACCGTCGGCGACCATCCCCGTGAAGACGGCGGCACAGGCCGGCAGACCGTGAGTGGGTGCCTTCGAGCGGCTGCAGTCCCGAGTCGCGTCGGCGACCGCGTCGAGGCAGGCCGCCGCCTGTGCGCCGTCGTACTTCACCGTTCCGGCGGCCACCTCGGCCTGGACCTGTCGAACGTCGAGGTTCATCACGGACCGGCAGGTGGCCTCGTCCGGATAGTCGCCGCACCGAACCCGCGAGGCGCATTCGATGTCGGCGAGCCGCGCCGCGAGATCCGACAGGCTGACGTCCCCCGAGCCGCCACAGCCAAGGCTCGCCACGACTGCCGCGCTCGCGGCGGCCGCGAACCACGACGCTCTCATCCTCCGGACCACCCGCCGACGTTAACAGGAAAACGCGCGAGGGGCCTGCGGCAGGATGCCGCAGGCGGGCGAGGGGCGGCTAGGGCGCGACGCGCGTCTGCAGGTGCGTCGGCTCGACGATCTTCGTGAGCACGTCCGACATGGCGAGCGGCGTCGCGCCCTGCGCGTACGCCGCGGCCGGCGCGATGCAGAGGCCGTCGTTGACGCTCACGCCGAGGACGTACGCCGTCATCTGCGCTGCGAGGCACTGGCTGACCTCGGGCGCCGCGGCGAGCTTGCGCGCGAGGTCCTCGGGGCCCGTGAAGGTCAGGTGGTTGAGGTCCTCGATGTAGCCGGAGGCGTCGATCGGCTGGCCGTTCTCCATCGTGCGGTAGACGCCCACGCCGTCGAAGTTCTCGAGGCCGAAGCCGATGTCGTCCATGTGGACGTGGCACACGCCGCAGCTGCCGACGGCGTGCTGGGTCTCGTAGCGCTGGCGCGTCGTCACGTTGCCGCTCGGCGGCGCGATGACGGGCACGTTCGCGGGCGGGGCGGGGACGTCCTTGCAGATGAGCTGGCGCAGCACGAAGAGGCCGCGCTGCGTGGGCGACGAGCTGTTGGGCGTGCCGAGCCGCGCGAGCATGCCGCCCTGCGCGAGCAGGCCGATGCCCTGGCCCGCCGGGCGCTGCAGTGGCGTGAACGTCGTGTCGGTCAGGCCCGTCGTGGGCCAGCCGTAGAACTTGGCGAGCGTCGAATTGACGTACGTCGTGGGCGACGTCAGCAGGTCGGCCACGCTGTTGCCCTTCTGGTACGCCGTCTCGACGAGCGTCTTGGTCTCGGTGACCATGGCGTTCGCGACGTCGTTCCCGAACGTGTACGTCATCGGATCCTTCGCCGCGTAGGGCGCGCCGTCGTAGGCGAGCCACTGCAGGAAGAAGTCGTTCATGTGCTGCTGGCCCTGGGGGCTGGCGATCATCGTCTGCACGGCCGAGGCGACGCCCGCGGCGGTGTCGAGCCCGCCCGCGCCCGCGCTGTCGAGCAGCGCCTTCGAGGGCGCCGTGCCCGTGAGGCCGTACGAGAGGACGGACGCGAGCTCGTACCCGGAGAGCTTGAAGGTGCCGGCCGGCCCACCGGGCGCCGCCGTCCCGAGCTCCCGGATGTAGAGCGCGTTCGGCGACTGCATGAGCGCCGCGAGCGTGCCCGCGAGCGCGTCGCTCGGCGACATCATGAGGCTGGTGACGCCCTGGTTGTAGAGCCCGACGTAGTCGGACACCTCGGCGTCGGTGACGGGCCGGCGGAAGAGCCGGTAGCCGTACGTCTTGACCATGGCCGTCGCGCACGTCGCGTCCATCACCGTCGCCGAGCAGGGCGCGACGAGGATCGAGGGCGTCCCCGACAGCAGCGACTGCGCCCGATCGAAGGTCGCGTCGATGAGCCCCGCCATCCAGGCCTGGTTGACGCCCAGCGCGGACGACAGCGTCGAGAACGAGCCGGACTGGCGCAGATCGCCGACGAACTGGATGTTCTGCCAGCTCTTGGCGTCGGCGCCGAAGGTGTCGATGAGGGTGTTGTTGAACTCGGACTCGGAGAGCCGGCGCAGCATCTGGTAGGCGGGCTTGCCCGTCTGCCCGGCCGCGCACGTCGACTGCGGCGGCGTGGTCGTGCCGCCGCCCGCCGCGCCCGTGACGACGCCG
>DASZWW010000444.1:0-12546 GCA_035546175.1 Polyangia bacterium | reverse complement strand
CCTCCGGCCCGCCTCGAGCTCCGCGAGCACCGGCGCCGAGGCGCGCGCGAGGGCCGCGGGCGAGGGCGGCGGCAGCTGGGCGAGG
The DNA here is from genome assembly GCA_035546175.1 of Polyangia bacterium. Classification (GTDB taxonomy): domain Bacteria; phylum Myxococcota_A; class Polyangia; order Fen-1088; family Fen-1088; genus DASZFV01. Next base: position 12,461 of record DASZWW010000444.1, on the reverse strand, counting down.
GCGGCATCGAGGAGGCCGAGCAGCTGTCGGGCCTCGGCGAGGGCGCGGGTGCAGTCGGCGCACGTCCGCGCGTGCTCGTCCGCGCGGGCACGCTCGGGCGCGCCGTCCGGGAGGGCGACGAGCGCGAGGGCGTCGGCGGCGATCTCGTCGCACGGCCGCGCCGTCACGACGTCACCGTCCTGGCCGGCGCGAGCGCCGCGAGCCCCTGGCGCAGGGCACCGTAGGCGCGGAAGGCGCGAAGCTTGATCGCGCCCTCGGTCGTGCCGAGCACGCGTGCGATCTCCGCGAAGGTCATCCCCTCGAACCGATTGAGGTGAATCACGACTCGCTGCGATTCGGGGAGGGCATCCACGGCGCGTCGCACCGCGTCGGCTGTGTCTCCGTCGATTCCATCATCGTCCCGGGGCTCGGCGGCGCGGGCCTCGTCGGCCCGGGCCAGCGCCTCCTCGTCGCCGTCCTCGGCGAGGCGCTTGCGCCGCCGGAACTCGTCGAGGCGCACGCGCGCCGCGATGGCGAACGCCCAGGGCGCCACGCGCATGTCGGGCTTGTAGGTGTCGCGGGCCTTGTGGAGCTTCAAGAAGGTGATTTGCAGGAGATCGTCCGCCGTCCCCTCCGCCCGGAAGGAGCGCTGAAAGAACCGGTGCAGGCGCGGCGCGAGGCGTCCGAACAGTTGCTCGAAGGCGCGGCCATCGCCGGCGACATAGGCGGCCATCAGCATCTCGTCAGTGGGTAAGGAGGGTGCGTCCATCGGGATCTACGCAGGCCTCGAGCGCGGGGTTACGGTCTTCCCGGAAAAGCCGAGCTCAGATTTCCGGCGCGTCAAAAGTGAACCTTACGTGAATTCCTTTTGCAGAACTTCCTTCGCGATGTGTTACAAATGCGCACAAAAGTAGCCTCGCAAACTCGACTTTCTAAAAAAGGATCCTCGCTCATGTCCACGAAACTCGGAAAGCTTTTGGGCACGCTTTGCTTGTCGCTGGCGCTCGGCGCGGTCTCGATCGGTGGCTGCAGCAGCAGCACGTCGAGCCCCAAGGACGCCGGCGGCGACGCCAAGGGCGGCAGCGGTGGCAAGGCGGACGGCGGCGGCGGCACGGGCGGCACCGTTGACGGCGGCGGCGGCACGGGCGGCGCGGGCGGCGCGGCCGGCGCGGACGCCGCGACCGACACGGCGACGACCGACACGGCGACCACCGACACGGCCGCTGACACGGCGACCACCGACACCGCCGGTGACACGGCGGCCGACGGCGGCGACGCCGGCTGATCGAGCGTCCCCGAGTGGCCGCAGGCGGCTGTCCGCGCGGGTCGCGAAGAAGATGACCCGCGCGGCGCCGCCGGACTCACGGCGCGCGCGGCTTGCGACCGCGCACGACGGCGCCCACGATGGTGATCGGGAAGGCGCGGCCGCGGAAGTAGGTGTCGATCGCCTCCTTCGTGAAGAAGAAGACGTCTTGCATGTCCTCTCCGCGGCCCGCGATCCGCTTCCAGCGTGACAGCGGGCCGAGCTCGACGAGGGGCGCGAAGAAGAACTCGCGCGCGCTCTTGAAGAGGATCTCCCAGCGCCTCACGGTGAGCTCCACGTCCGTGAGACCGGCGCCCTCGAGCCAGGCGAGCGCGGCCGCGCCGTCGGGCATCGCGGCGACGTGCCGATCGAGCGCGGCGACGCCTTCGGGCGTGCCGTTCTCGAGCAGGACGTCGCGGTAGATGTCGAGAAACTCCGCCCAGGAGCCGCGCAGGGCCGTCGTCACGATCGCCTGACCGCCCGGCGCGAGCACCCGCGCGAGCTCGCGCACGGCTTCGGAAGGCTCGGCGCCTTCGGCCGCGGCCAGGTTCGAGACGGCGACGTCGGCGGAGGCGTCGGGCGCCGCGAGGGGCGAGCGCGGACCGACGGTGAAGGTGACCCGAGGGTCGCCGCCGACCCTGGCGCGCGCCTGGGCGACGAAGGGCGCGTCGTCGATGGCCGAGACGCGGGAGCGGGCGTCGAAGCGCCGCGCGAGCTCCGCCGTGAGGGCGCCCGTCGCGCACCCGACCTCGACGACCCGCGCGGCCGGCCGGGCCTCGACGGCGCCGAGGACGAGCTCGGCGAAGCGCTGCCCGAAGACGGGCTCCACCTCGGCGTCGTAGACCCGCGCGAGCCGCTCCTGCTTCTCGAGGGCGCGCGCCGCGGCGGCCGAGTCGTCGGACGGCGGCGTCATGAGGTCTCCTCGCCCTTGCCGTCTCCCGCAGGCGGTGGGCGCCAGCCGCGCACGGGGCCGAGCGGCCGGCGCGTGCCTTCGTAGCGGCCCGCGACGTACTTGCACGCGCAGAGGTACAGCGCGGAGGAGATGCGGTTGAGCGCGTGCGCGAGGTCGGCGCGCGCGGGCGGCGCCGCGGGGCCGCCGGTCTCGGGCGGGAACGCCGCCGTGATCGCCACCTCCGCCTCTCGGGCGATGCCGCGCGCGAGCCCGAGCTTCGCCACGACGGGGCCGTGCCTGACGTCCGGATAGAAGAAGGGGATGCCGTAGAGCTCGTGCGTGTGGTGGGTCGCGTCGCGCAGCTCGTCGTCGCCGAGGCCGAAGAGGCGCACGGGCGGCGCGGGCTTGCCCGTGACCTCGGCGCCCACGAGGGCGCGCGACAGCTCGAGGATCTCGCCGAGCTCGCCGACCAGCGTGCGCGCGCTCTCCGCGTCGGCCGCGCTCTGCGCGTCGAGGACGGCGGACTGGAGGAGATCGAGCTTGCCTCGCGCGACGATGCGCGGGTGCGTCTTGGGCACGAGCGAGGCGTCGTCGAAGAGGTGCGTGAGGTGATCGGGCTTGGCGGCGAAGCGCTCGCCCGTCTGCAGCGCCCGGTACTTGCCGTTCGGATCGACGGCCAGCGCGGGCCGCGGCTTCGCCGCGCCCTCGGGCGCTCGGCAGACGTCGACGATGGCGTCGGCGAAGGCGCGGGCGGCGGCCTCGCACGCCGCCTGGTCGCCCACGAGGTAGCCGCCGCCGAAGTTCGTCTCCGACGGCGGACCGAACCACTTGCCGAGCGTCGTGCGCGCGGCCTTGCAGGCGGCGTCGAGGCCCACGATCGATTCAAGGGGCGGGGCGATCAAGTAGGCGAGGGCGCTGCCCACGGGCGCGTCGGCCAGCGGCGCGAGGTAACGGCCCACCGACGCGATGACGTGCGGGAAGAAGATCACGGGGCGCCCGGGCGCCTCCGCCGTCTCGACGGCGTAGAACCAGGCCTCGTGCTCGAGGTAGGCGAGGCACGCGTCGAGCGCGGCGTCGATCTCGGCGGGGTCCTGGGCGGCGTAGATGCCGATGCACTCTCCCGAGAGCGGTCCCGACGGGTAGCTCGAGCCGGCGTAGAACGACTTGGCGTACACGACCTCGGCGGCCGAGGCCTTCGTGCCCTGATCGAGGGACGCGAAGAGCGCGTCGTCGGAGGTCGCCGTGACGAGGCCGAGCGCGCGCTGGCGCGGCGGCAAGCCGAGCGCCCCGGCCAGCGCCGGCGCGGCGTCGTCGATGCGCCGCACGGAGAGGGCGCGCGGCTTGACGGGGACGAGCTCGAGCTTCACAGCAAGACGCCCGACTTCTTGTCGCGCAGCACGCGCTCGATCGCGGCGGCGACGTCGCGCGCGGCCTCGGCCGGCGGGCGACCGCGCGGGTTGATGTTGGAGATCACCTCGCGGTCGGCGTCGGTCGCGCCGGCCGCCGGTTGATAGATGTAGTACGCCGACAGCGAGTCGGCGAAGCCGAGGCCGGGGCGCTCGCCGCACACGAAGACGGCGGCCTCGGCGCGCACGAGGCGCGCGATCTCGTCCATGATCTTGACGCGCGAGTGGCGCACGAAGAACGCGGGCGCGTGCGAGAGGCCGCGGGCGGCGAGCGCCGCCAGGAGGGCGCCGTGGAACTCCGGCAGGTGCTGGTTGATGGCGGCCGCCGAGAGGCCGTCGCCGTAGACGACCACCAGCCTGGGCGCCTTCGCGATGCGCTTGGCGATCTCGGCGCGCGCCTCGTCGGCGAGGGCCCGGCCGAGGTCGGGGCGCTGCAGGAAGGTCGCCTTGTCGGGCGCGCGCGACGAGACCTCGAACAGGTCGAGCTTGCGCAGGAGGTCGGGGTCGACCTCGGAGAGGACGGCGTCCTTCGCGGCGGCGTGATCGGCGCGGAAACGCAGCATCGTGTTCGTGCGGTAGCGCGTCCCCGCCCGACCGACGACGATGCGCGCCGGCGTGGCCGCGAGGAGCTGCGGCATGACGCGCGGGTCGTACGGCTCGCCGAGGTTGACGCCGCGATCGGGCGTGAGCAGGAGCGCGCCGCCCGACTCGACCTCGCGCGCGGGCGCGGCGCCGCCCGCGGCTCGACGCGTGAGCGCCTCCCGTACCATCGCCTCTATGCGCGCGCGATCGACCATCTTCGGCGGCCGAGGCTACCGCGGACGCGGGCCCGGGGGAATGGCCGCGACGACACGCGAGCGAGCGGCCGTCCGGCGGCCGCGCCGGCGCCGTCAGCCGAAGACGCTCGCGTCGCCCGCGCGCTCGGTGAGCTTGCCGTCGCGCATGAGGCCGAGCTCCTCGAGCCAGGCCTCGAACTCCGGCGCGGGGCGCAGCCCGAGGAGCTGCCGCAACGTCGCGTCGTCGTGGAACGAGGTCGACTGGTAGTTGAGCATGACGTCGTCGCCCATGGGCAGCGCCATGAAGAAGTTGCAGCCGGCCGTCGTGAGCAGCACCTCGAGGTTCTCGAGGTCGTTCTGGTCGGCGTCGGCGTGGTTCGTGTAGCAGGCGTCGCAGCCCATGGAGATGCCGTGCAGCTTGCCCATGAAGTGGTCCTCGAGGCCGGCGCGCGTGATCTGGCGCGCGTCGTAGAGGTACTCGGGGCCGATGAAGCCGACGACCGTGTTGACGAGGAAGGGGCGATAGTGGCGCGCCAGGCCGTAGTTGCGCGCCTCGAGGGTCATCTGGTCGGCGCCGTGGTGGGCGTCGGCGGAGAGCGCGGAGCCCTGACCGGTCTCGAAGTACATGACGTTGGGGCCCGCGCACTGGCCGAGCTTGAGCGTCATCTCGTGCGCCTCGTCGAGCAGCGGGAGCGTGACGCCGAAGCTGCGCAGCGCCTTCTCGCTGCCGGCGATCGACTGGAACATGAGCCCGAGCGCCGCGCCCTTCTCGAGGGCCTTCATCTGCGTCGTGACGTGCGCGAGGCAGCAGTTCTGGGTGGGGACGCGCCACTTCTTCATGAAGTCGTCCGTGGCGTTGAGGATGGCCGCCGTCTGCTCGGGCTGATCGGTCACGGGGTTGACGCCGATGACGGCGTCACCCGTGCCGTACGAGAGCCCGTCGCGCAGGGAGGCCATGATGCCCTCGATCGAGTCGGACGGGTGGTTGGGCTGCAGGCGCACCGAGAGGCGGCCCTCGAGGCCGACGGTGTTCGTCGCGTGCACGACGACCCGGATCTTGCGCGCGGCGACGATGAGGTCGAGGTTCGTCATGAGCTTCGCGCACGCCGCGATCATCTCGCTCGTGAGGCCGCGGCCGAGGCGCAGGAGCTCGGCGCCGTCGTTGCGCTCGTCGAGCACGTACTCGCGGAGCTGCGACACCGTCCAGGACTTGACCGCCTCGTACACCGGCCGCTGCAGGTCGTCGATGATGAGGCGGGTGACGGCGTCCTCGGCGTAAGGCACGATCGGGTGCTCGTGCAGGTCGGCCAGCGTCAGCTCGGCGAGGACGCGCTTGGCCGCGACCCGCTCCGAGACGCTCGCGGCGGCGACGCCGGCGAGGCGGTCGCCCGACTTCTCCTCGTTGGCCTTGGCGAGCACGTCCTTGACGTCGCGAAAGCGGTAGGTCGTCCCGCGCAGCGTCGCCCCCAGGTTCATCGGAGGGCCGACGCTAGCACGAACCGCGGCCGGCGATCCGGCGCGTCGCTCGGGCTATCCGGGTGGTTTGTAGGTGAAGGGCACGCGGCACATCACGCACTCGAGCGCCGCGCCGACCTTCTGCAGGCGCGTGGCCTCCTCGAGGACCCAGGGGCGGACCTCCCAGGGGGGGTTGTGGCGGACGTGCTGCTGGTGTCCGCACTCGAGCTCCGCCACCCAGTGACCCTGGGCGTCCTCGTGAAAGCCCGTGATGCGCCTGGGGGTCGGCATCGTCCTCAGCGCGTCGCGTGGACAAAGCGCAGCACGGCGTCCTCGGCGAGCTGGGCGCCGAGGCCGCCGGCGATGAAGTCGAAGGCGTGCTGCGCGTAAGGGATGACGAGCGTCTCGCGCGGAACGCCGAGCGCCGCGAGCTTGCCGTCGAGGAGCGTCGACTGCTCGACGCGGACGATCTGATCGCGGCCGCCGTGAACGAGCAGCGTGGGCGGCGCCGTCCGCGTCAGGCGCTGCGCCGGCGAGAGCGCGGCCAGGCGCGTGGGTTGCGTCGCGGGCGTGCCGCCGGCGTAGTTGCCGATGCGCGCGCGCGTGTCGAAGACGCGCGGGTTCGTGGGGTGGTCCCAGGCCGAGGGGAGGTCGGTGAGGCCGTAGTAGGAGATCACGGACGCGACCCGCGTGTCGCCCGCGTCGCAGCTCGCCGGCAGCTCGGGGTCATCGGGCGCGTAGGCCGCGAGCAGCGCGAGGTGCCCACCCGCGGAGCGCCCGAGCAACGTGACCCGCTCGGGATCGACGTCGACGCCCGCGTCGCGGGCGTGGCGCTTGACCCAGCCGACGGCGCACTTGACGTCGCCGACGGCGGCGCGCCAGCTGGGAGGCGGCGCCAGCCGATACTGCACGTCGAAGACCGCGAAGCCATGCGCCGCGAGCCACGCGCTCGCCCGGGGGGCCTCGCCCTTGTCGCCGGCCGACCAGCCGCCGCCGTGCACGACGACGATGGCGGGCACGCGGCCCGCCACCGCCGGGCGGTAGACGTCGAGCGCGAGCGCGACGCCGTCGACGGTGGCGTACTTCACGGTCGACGCCGGGCGCGCGGGCGCCGTGTCGGGCCACGCCGTGAGGTAACGGCCGAGATCGAGCGGCGCGTGGCGCTCGGAGGCGAGGCGGCCCGCCTGCACGAGGGGGATGGCGGCGACGATGGCGATCGCGCCGGTGAAGAACGCCTGCGCCACCATCCAGCGGCGAGAGCCGCCGTAGCGCGAGAGGACGAGCCCGGCGAAGGCGGCGAGCGCGAGCGCGGGCGTCTTCTCGTCGACGAGGACCGCCAGGAACGCCAGCGGCTGCGTCGGCGCCGGCAAGACGACGAGCGCCGCGAGGGCCGCTGCGCCCACCGTGAGGACGATCGACAACCAGCGAGCCAGCGCGCGCACGGCCGGAGCCTAACACGCGCGCGCCCGCGCCCCGGCCGCTACACCTCGACGTCGAAGCCGAGCTCGACGTCGCAGCCGGCGACGCCGCCGCGCAGGCCCCAGTTCTCGCGCGGCTCCTCGTGCAGCACGATGAAGACGTCGAGCCGCGGCACGCCGAGGGCCTCGAACCGGTCGGCGATCGCCTTGTAGAGCGCGCGCTTCGCGTCGACGGAGCGCCCCGCGAACGCGACGATCGTGACGAGCGCGTAGCGCGGGCCGCGCCCCGGCGGGACCTCGAGGTCCTCGAGGGCGTGCTCGACGAACCGCTGGGTGCGGTCGTCGTCGGGGATGCGGAAGCAGGCGACGAGCGCGTCGTGGACGGCGTCGAGCATCCCGCGCTTGAGCTCGGCGGGGAGGCCGCGCCGCGCTTCGATGGTGACGAGGGGCATGAGCGCTCGAGGTTACTTCGTCGCGAGCACGGGCGCGAGGAAGGCGTTGAGCGCCGCCACGACCTGCGCGGTGATCTCGTGGCCGCCGTCGAAGGGCACCCAGGTCACCACCAGGCCCGCCTCGGCGAGCTCACGCTGCAGCCGCTCCGCCGCGGCGAAAGGGAGGACCGGGTCGGCCCGACCGTGCGAGATGAAGACGCGCAGCCCCCGCCGCCGCGCGAAGCCGCGCCGCCAGGTGGCCTCGTCGACCGGCGTGCCCGACAGCAGCACGAGCGCGGCGACGTCGTCGTCCGTCGTGAAGGCGAGATCGCTCGCCACCATCGCGCCCTGGGAGAAGCCGCCCAGCACGACCGGTCCGCCCGGCGCGCGCGACAGGTCGCGCAGCAGCGCGTGCACGAGCGCCGCCGACGTGTCGAGGCCCGGCGGGTGGGTGCCCGACAGATCGGGCAGCTGCCGCCCGCGACCGATGTGGTCCTCGAGATCCAGCCGCCACCAGGCGCGCCCGCCCACGGGGCCGTCGGGCGGCACCGTCGTCTCGGGCGCCTCGGGGAACACGAAGTGCGTGTGCGCGGGGACGGCGAGCGTCCCGGTGAACGGCTCCCAGTCCGCGGCCTTCGAGCCGTACCCGTGCAAGAGCACGAGCGTGGGCGGGCCCTCCCCGCCGCGCGTGATCGTCGCGAGCCGGGACGCCCACGGGCGCCGCGCGTCGAGCGCGCCCACGGAGAGGGCGGCGAGCGCCACGACGAGCGGGGCGAGGATGAACCGGCGGTTCTTCACGGCGATGAGATGCTGATAAAGATACGTCGTCTCCGCCGAGCGGAAAGTCCCCGGGCGCGGCTTCACCCCTTGACGCAGACGACCTGCTTGAGCGCGGCGACGATCTCCACGAGGTCCTGCTGCTGGGCCATGACGGTGTCGATGTTCTTGTAGGCCCTGGGCGCCTCGTCGATGATGCCCGGGTCCTTGCGGCACTCGACGCCCTCGGTCTGCGCGCGCACGTCGGCGACGGTGAAGCGCCGCTTCGCCTCGCCGCGGCTCATGCGGCGGCCCGCCCCGTGCGACGCCGACTCGAACGAGCTCGCGTTGCCGAGGCCGCGCACGATGTACGACTTCGTGCCCATCGAGCCCGGGATGATGCCGAGCTCGCCGCGGCCCGCGCGGATCGCCCCCTTGCGCGTCACGAGCAGCTCGTCGCCGAAGTGGACCTCCTCGGCGACGTAGTTGTGGTGGCAGGAGATCGGCGGACGCAGCTCGACGTCCGGCCAGAAGCGCCGCACGACCTCGCCGAGCAGGTGCAGCATGACGGCGCGGTTGAAGCGCGCGTACCGCTGCGCCCAGAACAGGTCGTGGCGGTAAGCCTCGAACTGGGGAGTGCCCGCGAGGAAGACGGCGAGGTCGCGGTCCTCGAGCGCCTGGTTGTGGCCGAGGCGCTGGGCGCGCTCGACGTGGTGATCGGCGAGCGCCTTGCCGATGTGGCGGCTGCCCGAGTGGAGCATGAGCCACACCTTGTCCTCGGTGTCGAGGCAGACCTCGATGAAGTGGTTGCCGCCGCCGAGCGTGCCGATCTGGTTGACGACCTTGGCGTCGACTCCCCTGGGCTGCGCGGCGAGCTGGCGGTACCCGTCCATGAGCGCGCGGCCCTCGGCGCGGAGCTCGTCCGTCGTGCCCTCCCAGGCGGCGGTCTCGTGCGCGTCGAAGCCGACGGGGATGGCGCGCTCGATGCCGTTCCTCAGCGGGCGCAGGTTGTCGGGGAGATCCCCGGCGCGCAAGCTCGTCTCGACGGCGGCCATGCCGCAGCCGATGTCGACGCCCACGGCCGCCGGCGCGACCGCGCCTCGCATCGCGATGACCGACCCCACCGTCGCGCCGCGGCCCGCATGCACGTCGGCCATGACGGCCACGTGGTGCGCGACCCACGGCAGCGCCGCGACGTTCTTGAGCTGCGCGATGACCTTCGAGTCGACCTCCTCGAGGGGCGCCCACAGCTTGATGGGGACGTTGCGTCCGTTGATCGTCGAGAACGGCATGCTCAGCTCCTATTCTGCTCCGAGGAGGGACGCGGTGCGTGTCGGAGGATGCCGCGGCGGTCCACGACGAACTTCGGCGGGCAGGACGAAAGGGGCCGCGCCTGCTCGGCGACCCAGCGGAGCATGTGATCGTGGACGATGTGGCGCCCCGCGAGCGTCCGTGTGTCGAACCGCGAGAAGAGCTCGCTCCGGACCTTGCTCCAGGGACGCCCGACGCGGCTCGCGAGCCAGCGCTCCGGCGCGCCCAGCTTGTCGCCGAGGAGGCGATTTCGCTTCTTGCCGACGGGGAAGAGGAGATCGTCAGCCTCTTCCGCGTGGCGCAGGTTCGCCAGGGCGTGACGCGTCTCCGCGCGTTCGCTGCGGTTGTCCGCGCGCCGGCCCCAGCCGGCCGGCCCGCGGCCAGCCTCGAGGATGGTTCGCGCCAGGTTCTTCGTCGACATCACTCCCGCTCCTTCGTCTCCGCGGCGAACGCGCGCGTCGCGGGGTCGCGCCGGAAGCGGAGGTCCGGCGTGCGCTTGAGCCCGAGGCTCTCGGCGAGGTCGTCGCGGAGAAACCCCGCGGCGCCGTCGAGCGCGTCGAGCGCGTCCTGCTCCCGCTCGATCTCGGCCGTGAACCACACGCGCGCGCGGGAGCCGTCGCCCGACAGCTCGACCATCGTGATCTCCACGCCGTCGAGCCGGGGGTCGCGGGCCTCGCCGCGCAACAGGAAGTTCAGCTCCTCTCGGATCAGCTCCTGCAGCCTCGCCAAGCGGGCGCCGTGGCCCGCCTCGCGATCTCTTCGCCTGTTCGTTCTCTTCTCGTGCTTGCGCCAGTCGTATTTGCCCATGGGCACACGTATCCGGTTCGTTTCGGCGTGGCCGAACGTTGATCGTTCCGGGGCGGCGCGGGGCCGCGTCGCTCGACGACGCGCGCAGACGCGCATCGACGGCGCAGATCGCCGGCCTGCTCTCGCCTCGGCCCCGCGAAGGCGCGGCGGGCCGTCAATTCGAGGCGGTTACCGGCGCGCGGTCGCGGAGATGGTTCGAGGGCTCAATTTTCTTTCCGACATCGTTGCCATCTCCTTTCTTTTGGCCGCGCCAGCGGCGCGCGCCGAATAAACAGGTGACAGATCCCCGTTTATCCGTCAAGGGCAATGATCGGCCGATCGTTGATCCCCGCGTGACGATTCAGGCCGCGGGGCGCGACTCCAGGAGGCGCCGGCGGACCATGGCGACGTGGTCGCGCAGGACATAGAGCTGATCGGCGAAGGAGAGCGGCGTCTTGATCTCCTCGACGGCGTGCTGGATGTCGTCGAGCTTGCGCGCGATCGCGCGCCGGTCGTCGTCGGTGCGGGCGAGCGTCATCTCGCGCTCGATGGCCATGAGCGCGCCGTACCAGCGGTAGATGCGCGAGCGCACGCGCCAGCGGTAGAGCGACGGCGCCGCGCGCGTCGCGGGCACGACGATCACGAGCAGCGGCAGCACGACGACGAGCACGCGGTCGACGAGGCTGGCGAGCCAGAAGGGCAGCCGCTTGTAGAGGAACTGGCCGCCCGACTTGTAGTAGCGCTCGGCGTCGGCGCTGATGGGGAAGTCGTGCTCGAGGGGCGCCGGAAACTCGCCCGCCTTGCGGTACATGCCGGGGCCGCTGTGGATCTCGCGCGCCGCCGCGATGAGCAGGTCCGAGACGGCGGGGTGGAGGTCCTTGCGCGCGACGAGCTCGACGGCGGGCCCGACGAGCGAGACGTCCTCGGACGGGTAGTTCTTGCCCAGATCCATCGCGCCCTCGGGCAGCGTGAGGTGCGTGAGGAACTTGAGCCGCCGCACGTAGCCCTCGGCCTGCCGAAAGCTCAGGAGCCGCACGCCCGGCGCCTCGCGCAGCCCGCGCATGACCTGCGGCGTGGCCGAGTCGCCCATGAGGAACGCGGCGTCGAGCTTGCCGTCGCGCAGCAGGCGCGCCGCGTCCTCACCGTGATCGTCGGTCAGCGTCGCGGCCTTCTCGTCCATGTCGTTGGCCTTGAGCAGCTTGAGCGCGAGCGCGTGCGTGCCGCTGCCCACCGCGCCGATGGCGATGCGCTTGCCGCGCAGCTCGCCGAGGCGGTCGATCGCCTGGGGCAGCCGGTAGTAGACCATGACCGGCTGGGTGAACACCGTGCCGAGCGAGACGAGGCGCGAGATGTCGACGCCGTCCGTCAGCCCGCCCTGCACGAACCCGACGTCGATGTTCGCCTTCGGGTCGGCGAGGCGCTCGAGGTTGTCGAGCGCGCCCTCGGAGGCGACGATCTCCACCTTCACGCCGTGCCCCTCGATGATCTTCTTGTAGCGCTCGGCGAGCGCGCGGTAGGTGCTGCCCGGCGAGCCGCTGATCATGCGGATGTGGCTGGGCGGCGCGGACTGCATGAGCTTCGACGCGAACGTGAAGGCCGCGACGATGACGAGCGCGACGGGCAGGCCGACGGTCAAGACGTCGCGCCACGAGATCGAGCGCATGCGTCCGCGCGGCTTGACGGCCTCGGCCATGACGCGAGCGATTGTACCCGAGGCTCGCGCGTCCGTGAGACGATGAGCGCCATGCGCAGATCCCTCGCGTGGTCCCTCGCGCTGCAGGCCGCTCTCGTCATGGGCTGCGGCGGCGTGACGCCGAACGGTGACGGCGGCGCCGGGGCCGCCGGAACGCACCCCGCGGGCAGCGCGGGCAGCTCGGGATCGGGCGCGGCGGGGTCGGGGACCGCCGGCGTCGGCGCCGCGGGCTCGGGCGCGGGCGGAGGAGGCTCC